>CAMOVB010000051.1:0-16262 GCA_946626925.1 uncultured Prevotellaceae bacterium | reverse complement strand
AAGTGCCAGCCCTAATTTTTTGATGGAGCTTTAATGTTTAGCGGACAGTAATAATACCCAATGGTCCTTGCATGAAAAAGAGGCGAACCATTTGGCCCGCCTCTTTTTTTTCTTTGTAAAGAAGGTTTTAGTTGATTGCGTTGTCGATGTCTGCACCAGCCTTGAACTTAGCAATCTTCTTAGCAGGGATAGTGATTGTCTGCTTAGTAGCAGGGTTGATACCCTTACGCTCTGGACGCTCAGAAACTGAGAATGTACCAAAGCCAACAAGGGCGATCTTGTCACCAGCCTTAAGAGCGTCTGTGATAGCCTCGAGCACTCCGTCAAGGGCCTTCTTTGAATCTGACTTGCTCAATCCTGATTTTTCAGCGATTGCGCTTACGAGTTCACTTTTATTCATAGAAAACGTTTTTAAAGGAATTGTAATTAATATTTAGTTATTTGTTTTTAATAAGATTTCTGCTGTTAATCAGTTTGTATTCATGGTAACTGCTTGTCTTATCGATGCAAATATATATGTATTTTTTCGCTACGCAAATAAAAAAAACAAAAAAAAACACAAAAAGCATTAAAAATATTTGCTTTTGCGCACATTTTGCTCCTAAACAATCGAAAAAAGCACTAATTTTGCACTCGAAAATTATCACAGATATGAATATACCACCAGTTGTTAAAGGATTACTTATCCTGAACATTGCAGCATACATCGTCGCAGAACTCATGGGAGTACAATACAGTGGTATGCTGAGTCTTTATTATTATAAGATGCCATTTTTCCATATCTGGCAACCTGTCACATATATGTTCATGCATGGTGGCATAATGCACCTCCTGTTCAATATGTTTGCGTTGTGGATGTTTGGTCGTATAATGGAGCAGGTGTGGGGACCGCAGAGGTTCCTCCTCTACTACTTCGTGTGTGGAATCGGTGCAGCCGTGGTTCAGGAGGTTTGTCAGGAGATAGGTTTGTTGCATCCTTATGTGAGTACGGTTGGAGCTTCAGGAGCTGTGTATGGTATTCTTCTCGCATTCGGAATGACTTTCCCTGATGAGAAGATATTTATCATACCTATTCCTTTCCCTATAAAGGCAAAGTACTTCATCGGGTTCTATGTGGTGCTTGAATTGCTTGAGGGTTTGGGAGCAAGGGATGGGGTGGCTCACTTTGCCCATCTCGGAGGAATGTTGTTTGGCGCAGTATTCATCTTGCTCTGGAAGGGTCTTGCAGACAAACGCAGAAGGGCTTACAGCCAAGGCTATTGGACGCAGACCTCAACAAGTGGTTATGACAAGGGGGGGGACAGTTTTATAGATAAGCTGTCAGGCGTATTCCAAAGCAAGAATAAAGCTCCTAAGATGACAATCACATACGGAGAACGTAATCAGGATTACAACTACAATGCTCAGAAGAAGCAGGACAGCGAAGAGATTGACCGCATACTTGACAAGGTAAGGAGTGGTGGCTACTCCAACCTCACCAAGGAAGAGAAGGAAACACTCTTCAAGGCAAGTCAGAAGTGAGCTAACAAATGTAAACCAAATGAAGAAAAGGATAAAGTACACATTTATATTCACGTTCATTGCCATCAATCTCATGATGATAATGGCAATGATTTTTTGTGCGTATAGTAGTTACATAAGTCCTCACACTCACCCCAACGTCTCATACTTTGGCATGATGTTCCCAGGAGTGCTTGTGCTCAATGTGCTTTTCATCCCTTTTTGGCTTATCGTCAAGAAGCGATTTGCATGCATTCCTATCGTTGGATTGCTCACCTGTGCGAGTGCAATAAGGGCTTACTGCCCTATAAACTTCTTTGTTGATGAGGAAGGAGCGGATCTTAAAATTGTTTCGTACAACGTAATGGCAATGGGCGACTCCACTAAGCATAACAAACCTGGTGAGAATCCTATTGTCCTTTACCTGTTGGAACAGGATGCAGACATTGTCTGTACTCAGGAATCATGGAATCTTAACCATGGTACAAATTTTGATACTCTCAGAACCGTATATCCTTATATCGATTTGACGACAACCCACAAGAACGTCATGGGTATTCTGTCAAAGCATCCTATCCTTGACATCACAAGCCTTGACAAAGAAGAAGATGTACGCATGCGCACGATTGCCTACCACATCAAGGTAGGTGAGGATACGGTGCTTGTACTCAACAACCACTTTGAGTCGTTCAAGTTGCATGATGACGAAAAAGAAAACTACGAGGAGATAATCTATCATCCTGACAACGGAGATAACGAGCAGAAGATTGACAGTCTCCTCCGCAAGGTGGTGGGTGCAAACAGTGTACGTGCATTGCAGGTTGATTGGCTTGCGAACTATGTGAACAATAGCAAGGAGAAGTACATCATCCTCTGTGGTGACTTCAACGACAACCCCATCTCGTACACTCATCTTAGAATGACAGAACGCTTGAATGATGCATATACGAGAGGAGGAAATGGTCCTGGATGGTCGTACAATCGCAACCACATGTATTTTCGTATTGACAACATACTCGTCAGTGAAAACATTGAAGCTTGTAAGGCAAAAGTGGATGATTCGATAAGAGTAAGCGACCATTATCCCATCATTTCATGGTTAAAACTCAATAAATAAGATGTTAAAAGTAACTTTTTTTGTGTCAAGAGTACAATATTAAGCAAATTTTAGTAATTTTGCGCACGAAATAAATCTGAATATCTTAACAAACTAAATATTCACTAAAATGCAAAACAAAGGATTTATCAAGTTTTTGGCTGTAGCATTGACGCTCATCTGTTGCTTCTACCTCAGCTTCTCCTTCGTAACTTCTTACGTGGAGGATAAGGCAGAGAAGATGGATGAGAAGGAGGCAGAGCTTTATTTGGATTCTCTGAATACAACTAAGTTCTACCTTGGTAACTACACTCTCAAGGACTGTCGTGAGACTGGTGTCGGCCTTGGTCTTGACCTTAAGGGCGGTATGAACGTCATCCTTGAAGTAAGCGTTCCAGAAGTAATCAAGACGCTTGCAGACCACAAAACAGATCCTGCTTTCGTAAAGGCTGTGGCAGATGCTAAGGCTGAGACAAAGGAGGATCAGAGTGATTTCATCAACGTATTTGTCCGTAAGTATAAAGAGAACGCAGGTGACAAGCCACTTGCTACTATCTTTGCTACACAGCAGCTTAAGGGCAAGGTTAGTACTAACTCAAGTGATGCAGAGGTTATCTCTGTTCTTCGCACTGCTGTAAATGAGGCTGTTGACAACTCTTTCAACGTGCTCCGTACACGTATCGACCGTTTCGGTGTTGTTCAGCCAAACATTCAGAAGATTGAGGGACAGAGTGGACGTATCATGGTAGAGCTCCCTGGTATCAAGGAGCCAGAGCGTGTCCGTAAACTTCTTCAGGGCTCAGCAAACCTCGAGTTCTGGGAGACTTATGATGCTCAGAAGATTGTCCCACTTCTCTCACAGGTAAACAATGCCCTCCGCAACAACGGAACATCTGCTGCCAATGACTCTGTAAGCGCAGAGGCAACGGATTCGACAGCTGTTGCTGCTGACACTACAGCTGCAAAGAGCGAAGCTACTTCACTCCTCGCACAGGTAAAGTCAGACGACAAGAAGGCTGCAAGCAACGCTGCTACTGAGGCAATGAAGAAAGAGAACCCACTATTCTCAGTTCTTCAGCCAGTACAGGGTAATGGTGGTTGTATGGTAGGTTATGCTTTGGCATCTGATACTGCCGAAGTTAACGCTCTCGTTAACTCAGAAGTTGCTAAGCGCATCTTCCCAACTGACCTCTCACTTAAGTGGAGTGTCAAGTCAATGGACAAGGCTGGTAAGGTATTTGAGCTCTTCGCTATCCGTACAACTGGCAAGGGCGGTCGTGCTCCACTTGAGGGTGATGTCGTTACTGAAGCTAAGAATGACTTCAACCAGTTCGGTAACCCTGTAGTTTCAATGAAGATGAACTCAGAGGGTGCTCGTCGTTGGTCACAGCTCACAGAGGCAAACATCGGTCACGCAATTGCTATTGTACTTGACAACTACGTGTATTCAGCTCCAAACGTAAACGGTAAGATTGACGGAGGTAGCTCTGAAATTTCAGGTAACTTCACAATCGAGGATACTAAGGACCTTGCAAACGTACTTCAGTCTGGTAAGATGCCAGCTCCTGCAACAATCGTTCAGGAAGACATCGTCGGTCCAACACTCGGACAGCAGTCAATTGAGGCTGGTATCTGGTCATGTCTCATTGCATTCGTACTCCTCATGGGTTACATGATTGCAATGTATGGATTCCGTGCAGGTATGATTGCTAACTGTGCTCTTATCCTCAACTTCTTCTTCTCATTCGGTATCCTTACTTCACTTGGTGCCGCACTTACTATGTCTGGTATTGCAGGTATGGTATTGACACTCGGTATGGCTGTGGATGCTAACGTGCTTATCTATGAGCGTACAAAGGAAGAGATGCGTGCAGGTAAGAACCTCAAGAATGCTATTGACGCTGGTTATAGCAACGCATTCTCAGCAATCTTCGACTCTAACGTAACAACTGTCCTCACTGGTATCATCCTCTTCAATTTCGGTACAGGACCTATAAAGGGATTCGCAACTACACTTATCATTGGTATCATCTGCTCATTCTTTACTGCAGTATGGCTTACTCGTATTGCTTATGAGCACTTCGTACACAAGGGCAAGTGGACAAACCTTACATTCTCTACAGCCATCTCTAAGAACATGATGCAGGGTACTAAGGTTAACTTTATGGGTAAGTATAAGACTTCTTTCGCAATCTTCGGAATCCTTATCCTTGGATGTGTTGTTTCATTCTTTACTCGTGGTCTTAGCCAGTCAATCGACTTCACTGGTGGACGTAACTACAAGGTTGAGTTCGTTCAGGATGTTCAGCCAGAGGCACTCAAAGAGGCTATCGTTAATCAGTTTGAGGCTAACAAGACATCAGATGAGGCGGTAACTGTATCTGTAATCTCAGTTGTAGGTGCAGATGGTAAAACAGGTAACACAGTTCGTGTTTCTACTAACTACCGCATCGATGAGGATGGCGCAAATGTTGATGCTGAAATCGAGAATACTCTCTACAACGCATTTGTTGCAGCTGGAGTTGTTGACAAGTCAGTTTCTGTTGAGCAGTTCCTTGACCGCGACAACCGTGAGGGTGGTTCTATCATCTCTTCTCAGAAGGTAGGTCCATCAATCGCTGAAGATATTACTTGGGGCGCAGTTTATTCAGTATTGCTCGCTATCCTTGCAATCTTCATCTACATCCTCGTTCGTTTCCGCAACGTAGCTTACTCTGTAGGTTCAATCGCTGCACTCGTTGTCGATACTACTCTCGTTATCGGAGCATTCTCAGCACTCTATGGAATCCTTCCATTCTCTCTTGAGATTGACCAGACATTCATCGGTGCTATCCTTACGGTAATCGGTTACTCAATCAACGATAAGGTGGTTGTATTCGACCGTATCCGTGAGAACTTCCAGCTCTATCCAAAGCGTGACCGTCAGCGTCTCTTCAACGAGGCACTCAACTCATGTCTCGCTCGTACAGTCAACACATCAGTTTCTACATTCGTAGTGCTCCTCGCAATCATCACTCTTGGTGGTGAAAGCATTCGTGGATTCGCATTCGCTATGATTCTTGGTGTTGTTATCGGTACAATCTCTTCTCTCTTCATTGCTGCTCCTGTTGCTTACCTCGTAATGGGTGCACGCATCAAGGAGGAAGGTGAGGAAACTGCTGAACCTGCAAAGTAATGAATGTATAAGATAGAAATATCATTACTAAATATCAAAAAGAGACTTTTCTTAACGGAAAGGTCTCTTTTTTTTATTATTCAGCTATCGAGTATAGACATATTAAATAAAAATCCATAACTTTGCCGACATTATGAAGAAAGTGGTTTATAGTATTTGTGCAGTAGTGGCAGTACTTATACTCTTTGCAGCTTATTCTGCCTACTCACTGTTTTCATCGCCATTCAATATCAGCGAAAAGACTTACGTCTATATTGACAATGACGACGACATGGATTCTGTTCGTTCCAAGATAGAGACTGCAGGTAATGCAAGTAACATGTTCGGCTTTACGCTTACTGCTAAGTTGAAAGGTTTTGACACACCTAAGACAGGCAGGTTTGCCATAACTCCGGGCGAGGATATGTTCACATTTACACGCCATATGGCCAATGGTATGCAGGAGCCTATCCGCCTAACTGTACCAGAGGTACGTACCGTGGAGGATATGGAAGAACGTCTCTCACGTATCCTTATGATGAGTAGCGATGAACTTGCTGAGGTGCTCAATGATACTGTCTTCATGAAGGAACTTGGCTACACAAAGGAGAACATTCCTTGTGTGTTCATTCCTAATACATACGAAGTATATTGGAACATAACTCCACAGAAGCTTGTAGAGAAGCTCCATAAGGAGAAAGAACGTTTCTGGAACGATGAACGTCGTGCCAAGGCAAAGGATATTGGTTTTACTATTGAAGAAGTTACAACACTCGCCTCTATTGTGGAGAGCGAGACAAGTTACAACCCAGAGAAGGCAATTATTGCAGGATTGTACATTAACCGCTTGAAGTCGGAGATGCCACTTCAGAGTGATCCTACAGTCATCTTTGCCATTCATGACTTCAATATTCATCGTGTGACACTTGAGCAACTCAAGTACGAGTCACCATACAATACGTATGTGAACCTTGGTCTTCCTCCAGGTCCTATCCGTATTCCTTCTATACGTGGTATAGATGCTGTGCTCAACTATGATCACAACAACTATCTCTACATGTGTGCAAAGGAAGACTTTTCAGGAAGTCATAACTTCACAAATAACTATAACGAGCATCTTGCAAATGCACGCAAGTATCAGAAGGCACTCAATGAGAGAAATATTATGAAGTGAGGCCCCCTCCCGACATCTCCCTTGTGCTTAACGTCTGCTGATTCGGCTTCCTTCGTTGCCTCTCACCAGTCGAGCACTATGCCCCAAGCTTTCAGAAAAGATATTCAATCTTTTCTTTAGCTTGTCCCCGTTGGGGAGGAGAAGGCGGATTGTAATAATTTTTCAACTTCTGAACAACACAATTATGAATTGTGAATTATGAATTGTGAATTAACTAAAAGGCAAACACTAACAATAATAATTTATGACAAAGATTAAGGTAGCCATCATCGGTTATGGCAACATCGGAAAGTATGCGCTTGATGCAATTCAGGCATCAAAGGACATGGAATGTGTAGGCGTAGTTCGCCGTAATGGTGCAGAGAACGCACCAGCAGAACTCGCAGGTATTCCAATCGTAAAGAATATCAAGGAACTCAAGGGTGTTCAGGTGGCAATCCTCGCAACTCCTACACGTAAGGTAGAGGAGTATGCTAAGGAATGTCTCGCACTCGGTATCAATACTGTCGATTCATTCGATATCCATACACAGATTGTTGACCTTCGTCGTTCACTCGATGCAGTGGCAAAGGCAAACAATGCTGTAAGTATCATCTCAGCAGGATGGGATCCAGGTTCTGACTCTATCGTTCGTACTCTCATGGAGAGCCTTGCACCAAAGGGTGTTTCTTACACTAACTTCGGTCCTGGTCGTTCAATGGGTCACTCTGTTGCCGTTCGTGCCATTGCAGGTGTAAAGGATGCTCTCTCTATGACTATTCCTGTTGGTACAGGTATCCACCGTCGTATGGTCTATGTAGAACTTGAAGATGGTGCTGACTTCAAGGCTGTTGAGGCAGCTATCAAGGCAGACCCATACTTTGTGAACGATGAGACACATGTACAGCAGGTACCATGCGTTGATGACCTTAACGATGTTGGTCATGGTGTAAACCTCGTTCGTAAGGGAGTAAGTGGTAAGACTCACAACCAGCTCTTCGAGTTCAATATGAAGATAAACAATCCTGCACTTACTGCTCAGGTACTCGTTAATGTTGCACGTGCTTCTGTTAAGCAGCAGCCAGGTGCATACACTATGGTTGAGATTCCTGTTATCGACATGCTCTATGGCGACAAGGAAGAACTCATCCGTCACCTCGTGTAATATTATACAAGCCATAAAGGAGCCGTTCGGACAAATCGTTCGAACGGCTTTTTCATGCACATGTTTTTGCATTATTTTTTATTGAAAAGTGTTGAAACATTCTAAAATGCTTTGATAAATGTGATAGAATATATAATTTTGTGACAACAAAGTGCTTTAGATATTATGATACAAAAAAATATATCTTTCCTTGATCTTAAATCTGTCACAGATTTGCATGGTGACGATATTAAAAATGCGATAAATAGGGTGGTTGAATCTGGATGGTATCTTCATGGAGAGAGTACTCGCCTATTCGAAGAGCACTATGCCCGATACATCGGTACAAAATATTGTGTAGGTGTGGGTAACGGACTTGAAGCGCTCTCACTCATACTACGTGCCTATAAGGAGATGGGCAAACTGAAGGATGGTGACGAGGTTATCGTTCCAGCCAACACGTTTATAGCTTCAGTACTTGCTATTACTGAAAATAGTCTTGTTCCTGTGTTTGCGGAGCCACGACTTGATTCGCTTGTTATTGACGACTTATGTATCGAAGCACTCATTACGGAACGTACTCGTGCCATAATGATTGTTCATCTATATGGTAGATGTTCATTTACGAATAAGATTGGTGAGATATGCCGTAAACATAAATTATTACTCTTGGAGGATAATGCACAGGCACATGGTTGCCGTTGTAATTCTTCACTTCATCACACATCGTCTGAGAATGGCCCTACATTTTATCGAACAGGTTCACTTGGCCATGCAGCTGGTCATTCTTTTTATCCGGGTAAAAATTTAGGTGCTTTGGGTGATGGAGGTGCTGTAACTACAGATGATGCTGAACTTGCTGAAACTATTCGTTCGTTAGGAAACTATGGCTCTTCTGCAAAGTATACGTATGGGTATAAAGGAGAAAACTCCCGCTTGGATGAGTTGCAGGCTGCTGTTCTTGACGTGAAACTAAAGTATCTTGATGGGGATAATGCACATCGTCAGGCAGTAGCGAAATACTATTATGACAACATACATAATTCACTTGTCACCCTTCCAATTCGCTTGCCTGATGCAAACAACGTGTATCATATTTTCCCTGTTCTTTGTGAACGACGTGATGAACTCCAGTCATTCCTCAAGGAACAGGGGGTACAGACGCTAATACATTATCCTGTAGCGCCTCATAAGCAGCAGTGCTATGCGGAATATTCGCATCTTTCACTTCCTGTAACAGAACAGATACATCGTCAAGAACTAAGCCTTCCAATGAGTCCTACACTTACCCAAGAACAGGTGAGGTTTGTTGTCTATTGTATTAATGCTTTTTGCTGAATGAAGTAAAAATGGACACCGAATGTGTTTCTGGCTACCCTTTAGTCGCAAAGTATTTCCATAGTGGTGCACACATGAGTGAATGGATAAATTCGCCATTCAGAAGCATCTGATATACTTCGTCCTTACTACGAAGAAATACTTTTATATCTTCCGTTTCGTCGAGGTGCTGGCCACTTACTTTTTTGACACCTTCGGCAAGGAAGCAATGGCAGATGTTATCCATCGATGTGCCGTTAGGCGCAATAGTCATGAGTTCCGTCCATGTTCCACCTGAATATCCTGTTTCCTCTGCAAGTTCACGTTTTGCAGCTGTAAGTGGGTCTTCACCGTCCTCGGCACATCCAGCACAAATCTCTGTGCATACCTTTGCAATTGCATGGCGATACTGACGTTCGAGTATGAACTCTCCACTTTCTGTTATGGCAATTACGTTAACCCATGTAGGATAGTGCAGAACATAGAAATCGTCGTAAACCTTACCGTTGGGAAGCTCGACGGAATCTTGCCTTATATTGAGCCATGGACGTTGGAAGATATATTCGCTCTTCCTTACCTTCCATAGCATATTGTTGTCGTTGTAGTCGCTCATATAGTGTGCGATGTTAGGGTGTCATTTTATTGCCTTTTACTTCATCCTTCTCTATGTATCACGCTTCCGCTGCCTTGATGTGTGGCGAGGATGAGAACTTCAGCAATCTGTACATGCTTAGGTGCTGAGGCTGCATAGAAAGCGACATCTGCTATGTCGTCACCAGTGAGTGGCTTGATACCTTTATATACGTTGGCTGCACGCTCTGTGTCACCATGGAAACGTATGTTGCTGAAGTTGGTCTCAACTAATCCTGGCTTTAGGTTTGTTACTCTCACGGCTGACTCTGCCACGTCAATGCGTAAGCCGTCGGATATTGCCTTTACGGCTGCCTTTGTAGCGCAATATACGTTACCGTTTGCGTATGCAGCATCACCAGCCACGCTTCCCACGTTAATGACGTGTCCCTCGTTACGCTCAATCATGGCAGGAACAAGAAGTCGTGTCATAGTGAGAAGTCCTTTAATGTTGGTGTCTATCATTGTGTTCCAGTCGTCAAGGCTTCCCTCGTATTCCTTCTCAAGACCAAGTGCAAGACCAGCATTGTTGATGAGTACGTCAATTACTTTCCACTCTCCTTCAAGGCTTTCTATGGCAGATTTAGCAGCACCTGCATCACGTACGTCGAACACAAGTGTCTTTACCTTACGTCCTTGAGACTCAATTTCTGATTTGAGAGTGTTAAGTTTCTCTTTGTTCCTACCTGTGAGTATGAGGTCGTAGCCTCCCTTTGCAAACTTCTTGGCACAAGCTTCACCTATTCCACTTGTTGCGCCTGTAATCAAAGCTATCATGAGTTTGTGAGTTTTTATGTTTTTAAGTTTTTAAGTTTTTGAGTTTGTGAGTTTTTAGGTTTTTAAGTTCTTGAGTTTGCAAGTTTTTAGGTTCTTGCAAACGTGAGTTTTTTAGAGTTTGTAAGTTCCCACGGAAATTTTTCGACCTGTACGGTTGAAACTGTATGTTGTTTTTTGCCGCAGTGCGGCCAGTTAAAAAAACATGGTAAAAACCAAATAAAATCAAAAAAAACATGTTTTTTCTTGTTTTTGTTCTGTTTCTTGACTGTTTTTTTAATATGCACCTTTGTGCAAAACTACAACCGTACAGGTCGAATTTTTTTGTACGCGTACAAAATAAAATAATGCCCATAAGACCATTAGCAAAAACAGCATTGCGAAAATACATGCAAAACCGTATAGCTATAGGACAAAAAATAACTTGATACGATTTGAGCGAAACGTACCAAGTTATTTTTTATCATCACTTAATATAGTTGAATCTTAATAACACCGTCTGTTCTGAACAGTGCACCATAGCCGTAAGGTTCGTCCTCGTGGTAATGACCAAAGAAGAAAGCACCATCCTTATAATGGTAAAGACCGTAGCCCTCACGCTTACCGTTTACGGTTTCTCCAACATAGCGGTCACCACTCTTGAAGGAAAGCGACATGAACTTATACACCTTGCGAGCCTCATCTGGTATAGTGATGACATCGCCATCCTTCATGATACTGAGAGGTTCGCCAGTCGTCAGATCGTAAGATATATAATGTGTGTCCGAGCCGACCTTCACGATGTGGGTTCCCATCTTTATGCCAAAGATGAGAGTCGCCATACGGAACATACCGGTAATAGATGTTTCGTTGTCGGCTATGTACTGACCGAAGCCATAGATATTATTATCGGGAGTCAGCTGACCAATATACTGTCCTCTTCCGCCACGATTTGCCTTCGCTATGCCAGAATGAAAAGGATGACAGTAATCACAAAACACCGCCATCAAGCCTTCTGGTATGGATGGATACTTATCTAACTTCACCTGTTGTGCGCTGATATTCAGTGATGACAACAGCATAAACAGAAAAAAAATTTTTCTCATAGTTAAAGTATTTGCTGCAAAAATACACATTATTAGCGAATATTTAAGAAAAAGATTAAACATTTTTTCAATCGGATAGTCAAAGAATCGTGAAATGAATATAAAAATTAAGAATTAACATTCAAGAGTCTGGATTTATCCATGCGCAAGAATAAGCATCGATGTTAGGCATTGTGTCAACGTGACTTCCTTCACTCCGCTTTTAATTTTTAACTTTTATCTTTCATTCTCCAAGGAGACCGGTAAAAAGAAAAAAAACATACAACACCTAAGAAAAATGAAAAAAGCATCATTAGCATTGCTTCTGACGCTTATCAGTTCTGCGTCCTTTGCACAGAAGTATGATATTGTCGGAACAGTTATCGAAAAGGGAACAACCACAGGTGTACCTTCCGCATCAGTACGAGTTCTTTCGCTTCCAGACAGCAGCATGGTGACTGGAGCATCTACCCTGACAAACGGTTCATTCAAGATTCAGAATGTAAAGAAAGGAAAATACGCCATCAAGGTTACATTTGTCGGTTACCAGGACAAGGTAGTAGGTCTTGACCTCACAAAAAAGAAGGACAAGACTGTCAACATGGGCAACATCGAAATACTTGAGAACAGCAAGCTCCTCAAGGATGCTGTTGTGAGTGCAAATGCTGCACAGGTACAGGTAAGCGGCGACTCACTCGTCTATAATGCCAGCGCATACCGCGTACCAGAGGGAAGTACACTTGAGGCTCTCGTCAAGAAGCTCCCAGGTGCTGAAGTTGATGATGATGGTAATATCAAGATAAACGGCAAGACTATCAAGAAGATTCTCGTTGACAAGAAGGAGTTCTTCCTTGACGACAAGCAGACAGCTCTCCAGAATCTTCCTTCAAACATCATAGACAAGATTAAGTCATACGACCGTAAGAGCGACTTCTCACGCATCACAGGTATCGACGATGGTGAGGACGAGACCGTTCTTGACCTCCAGATTAAGAAAGGTATGGCAGAAGGCTGGATGAGCAACCTCGACCTTGCTGCAGGTACGGAGCATCGCTACTCTGGCAACCTCTTTGCACGTCGTGCCCTTACTGACGCTCAGTTCACACTCATCGGCAACGCTAACAATGTCGGTGGTCGTGGCTTCGGCGGCGGTGGCGGTCGTGGTGGCTGGGGACGTGGCGGTAACGGACTCACAGCTATGAAGAATGCAGGTTTCAACTTTGCCACAACATCAGACAAGCTTGAGACTGGCGGTAGCGTCATGTTCCGTTATAATGGTAACGACTCTTATCAGGAGACTAACTCCATAAACCAGATGGGTGAAGAATCCACATATTCAAATAGTATAACAAAAAGCAAGTCAAGCAACATCGGCATAAATGGTAATCTCCGTTTTGAATGGAAACCAGATTCAATGACTAACATTATATTCCGCCCAAGTTTCCGTTACTCTCGCAACCGTGGAATGGACAACAGTAATAGTGCAACATTCGACGACCCATCAGAGGACGATGCTGCAACAAGGCTGGCATACGCAGACCAGTATGTACTTGACTCTCTCGTTACAAATATTGCAAACACGTCACTCAGGAGTTCACAATCATGGAGTGAGGGCAAAAACGCAAATGGAGAATTACAGATTAACCGCCGTCTCAGCGACAACGGACGCAACCTCACATTCCGCTTCACAGGTGGATTCTCAGACCAGCTTAGCAAGAATTTATCAACAAATTCCACAAGAATCGGATTTGAAAAAGATACAATAAAGAACGTGGTTGAAAAGAGAAAAGACATGTATGGAAACGAGCAGAAAGATACCTATACAAACCGTTACAACTACACACCAAATAAGAATCGCAACTATTCTGCACAGGTAACTTACTCTGAGCCTATCGCAGAAAAAACTTACTTGCAGGTATCTTATCGCTTCGAATACAAATACTCAGAAAGCGACAGACAGGTAAAGGCTTTTGCTGATGAGTTGGAACAATTCAACACACTCTCACAGGCACTTAGCATGTATCGCTACAACATCGCAGGAGCATTGGATTATATGTTGAGTAATGGTTTCCAGACAAACTACGACCACTACACAGATTCTATTTCAAGCCATCAGTCACAGTACTCTGAATACAGGAACTACAACCATACAATCGGTTTCACTTTCCGCAAGATTACAGATATGTACAATCTCTCTGTAGGTTTCGAGGTTCTTCCACAGCACTCTGTTCTCAACTACAAGTACATGGGTAAGGACTTTCCAAATGTCAAGCGTACGGTTTACAACTTCACTCCTACACTTGATTTCCGTTACAACTTCGACAAGCAGACACAATTCCGTGCCAACTACCGCGCACGTGCTTCACAGCCATCAATGACAGACCTTCTTGACATAGAGGATGACTCTGACCCAATGAATAAAAAAAGTGGTAACCCTGGTTTGAAGCCATCATTCGAGCACAGCCTCCGCTTTGACTTCAACACATACAATGCAGACCTCCAGCAGGGAATCTTTACTTTCGGTAACATTTCCCTCACACAGAACAAGATTGCAAACGAGACACAATACTTCAGTTCTGGTATGACAATTACAAAACCGCAGAACATCGACGGAAACTGGAATGGTATGGTAGGATTTGGTTACAACCGTGGTCTTGGCGAGAAGAAGTATTTCACATTAAACACGATGTCAATGTTCAATTACAATCACAATGTCAGCTACTACTACGTAAGTGATAAAGAGAAAGCGAAATATGGTCTTAGCGAGCCAGGGTCACTCAAGCAGAAGACAAATACAATGATGGTTAACGAGCGTCTCTCATTCGGATTCCGCAAGGACTGGTTTGAGATAAGCGTAAACGGTAACGTAAGCTACACTCACTCTGCCGCAAACATGGGTAGAGTATTGACACCAAACTCTTGGAACTACTCATACGGCTCAGAGATGAACCTCAACTTTGACAACGGTATCACATTATCTACAGACATAAGCAACAACTACCGTAAAGGTTATAACACGTCATCATTGAATAATAGTGAGCTTATTTGGAATGCTCAGGTTGGTTACTCATTCCTCAAGGGCAGAGCACTCACAATCACAGCCCAGTGGAACGATATCCTTGGCAACCAGAAAGCAATTACAGCTAACGGTTTGCAAGAGACAATCAGCAACGCCATCTACTCTTACGGAATGGTTCACGTTATCTACAAGCTTAATGTCTTCGGCAAGGGAGGCTTTGGCGGATTCGGCGGATTCGGTGGTGGCTTCAACCCTGGCGGATTCGGTGGCGGTCGTCCAGGTGGCGGCGGATTCGGCGGAGGCCGTGGAGGCAGACGCGGATAGATCAGAAACTAAGATTTTTGTAAATAATCTAAAAAACTAAAAAACAAATAGGGTGCACCATTGATGGCGCACCCTATTTATTTTGATTTCCAAGCGTAAGGTATCAAGAACATTCTGAGTCTCATTTCTTCCCCACCCTCTTTAATCCTTTCATCATGAAATAGAATATCGTGAATGGATTGGCGTAACTATGCACAGCATGATAAATGGCTTCTTTGATGATGCGCCACAACGCTTCCCTACGACCGAAGATATAATGGAAGACGGCACCCTTAGCTATCTGAAGGTCGCGGTTGCCGACAAAGTCATTGGTACTCAATGATACAGTATCCACAATCTTGTACGGATAGCAGATGATGGTAAGTCCGTTGTCCTCACAATCCTTGAGGAAGACACTCTCTTCACCGCAAACAAAGGCATCGCTGCCCAAGCCGAAACGCTCATCAAACTCAATGCCGATGCCGTTCTTGAAGCTTATCTCGGATGATGTCGGATAGTAACCGTCAGCCATGGCATTCTGGTATGTCTCAACCTTGCTTGGGTAATGCTTGTCCAAGTTCGCACGGAAGAGTATGACATCATAGTCAATATCGTCCTCATGTACCTCAATGACCTTGTGCAGCTGAGCAGAAGTGTAACGGTTGTCATCATCCGCTATGAGCAGAATGTCGCCTGTGGCATGGGCAATGGCGTTATTTCGGTTGCGTGACAGACCTCGTCCTTTGAGTGTGAGTAGCGTGACGTCGTCCCTCTCTTTCAGGATTTCTGGTATTGTTGCTAAAAAACTCTCGTCAGTATATTGCATAGAAACGACGTATCTGATACCTTCTTCCTTTGGTATCAGAATATTAGGCACTTTCTTAATGCCCTCGTCAATGGTGCAAATCAAGATATCAAGAGTCATGGCTGTCTTATTTTTTGTTAAAAACATTGCAAAGATAACCAAAAACATAAATAATACGCTTATCTTTGCCAACGAAATTAACAATAGATTTTTGTTTCGGAAGTTAATAGGAGTTAACTTCGTGGAGTAAAAAGACGAATGTCCGTTTTGGATAAACGAAAATTTAGAAAATTAAAGAACTTT
>CAMOVB010000050.1:0-16328 GCA_946626925.1 uncultured Prevotellaceae bacterium | reverse complement strand
GTTCACATAGAACAGAATGTTAAAAGTACTTCTCATGTTTCTTACTCCGTTTTTATTTTTGGCTGCAAAACTACTTTCTTTTTTGGCATCCATCACTATGCAAAATGTAGCAGTTTGCGGAATAAGAAACGGGCTTTGAAAGGATGGTGTAAAGTGCGCCATTCTGTCCCAATTTGCATTGTCGTTTTTGGATTTTCACCCGCCTCAGAGTTCAATTTCTGGGTTACGATTTGGCAACCTAACTCCTTCACCAATCCTCCTAATTTTGCGTTATCCTCATTTCCGTACTTCCTCGTTCTTCCCCGTTTTGCCTTTATTTTCGGTCGAATTGCGTTAATCTTCCCAAATCCGTTGTTCTTTACAAGCTTTTTCTGTAACTTTGAAGCGTGAAAGAAGAACAAAAGGAAGCAGGACGACACAAAGTGAAATGTTAAAACAAATGAGCAAGTTAAAACTTGCGAAACTTAAATTAATTTTATTAAATACACAGAACTATGAAAATAAATATCACATGGATAGCAGCCTGTATGCTGGCATACACAACAAGCACACAAGCCCAGACAATACGCGGAACAGTGACAGATGCCATCAGTGGCGAGACATTGCCAGGAGCACTCGTCAAGCTCACCGGTACGGACAAGGGAGCAGTAGCTGACGCTGACGGAAGATACACCATCAACGTGGAACAGTCAGGACGCTACACCATCGAGACAACATTCCTCGGCTACGAACCGAGCATAATGAAGGAAATACTCATATCCGGCAGCAAGGAAGCCGTCATAGACATCATGCTGAGAGAAAACAGTACAGGACTCAATGAGGTAGTGGTGCGCCCACGCATAAACAAGCAGGCAACAGTCAACCCAACCGCACTCATAGGAGGTATGATGCTGTCGATGGAAGAAGCAAGCCGATACGCAGGAGGCTACAACGACCCGTCAAGGCTTGTCACCGCATTTGCAGGAGTGTCAGGAGAGAGCGACGGTAACGGCATATCCGTACACGGCAACGCTCCGCAATTCATGCAGTACAGGCTCGAAGGCGTGGAGGTATTCACCCCAAATCACTTTGCCGACCTATACAGTGCAGGCTTCGGAATGGTCAGCGCACTCAACTCGAACGTCATAACCAACTCTGACTTCTTTGTCTCCACATTCACGGCAAACTACAATAATGCTCTCAGCGGAGTGTTCGATATAAGGATGCGCACAGGTAATAACGAGAAATACGAGAACGGCGTACAGACCGGTACCGTCGGCATAGAGTGGACAAGCGAAGGACCACTGTCGAAGAACAACCACTCAAGCTACATACTCAACTACCGCTACGGCTTCACGACCATAGCACGCGAACTGGGTCTTATTGACACAAAAGGCTCGCAGTACGACTTTCAGGATCTGTCACTGAAACTGAATTTCCCTACACAAAAGGCAGGTACTTTCTCCGTCTTTGCACTCGGATTCATCGACAAGGCATGGGACGTAGAACTCGACATCAGCGACATACACTCCATCTACGATGCATCGGACATACAAGGCAAACTCAGTACTGCCGTAGCAGGACTGTCACACAAGATTCATCTCAACAACAAATGGACATGGCGCACCACAGCCGCCTACAACATACAGCACAACAGGACAGACATGGACTACTGGGGTCTCACCTTCGACACCAGACAGCGTCCTGTCGGATTTGACGGTTCAGCCTACCCGTTCAGCAAACTGAAGCAGAACGAGCAACGCATCACAGTCAATACGGAGCTGTCAAAACAGATAACACCGCGCTGGCTCACACAAGTGGGCGGTGAATACTCACACCGATTCTTTGACCTGAGTTATCAAACAGCCGAAAATGTATATGAACCTATTCCGTCCGCACCATGCTATGCGACGAAAGACAATACGGGGCTGGCAAGCATGTTCTGGACAAACGTCATCAGGCCTGCAGAAGGATGGAGCATGAACATCGGAGTGGCAGGCACATACTTCCTGCTCTCCAAGGATGCAAGCATAGAACCACGTGTCAGCTTCAAATGGGAGCCAGACAGGCGCAACACATTCTCCGTGGGCTACGGACTGCACTCCATGACTGAGAAACTTGACGCATATTTCCTGCGTGACGAATCAGGCAATCTGGCAAACAAGGAACTCGGTCTGTCAAAGGCTCACCATCTGCTTGCCACCTACACACATAACCTCAATGAGAATCTCGTGCTCCGTCTCAACGCATACTACCAGTACGGATTCGACACTCCAGTGGGTATCGACGGTTCAACATTCTGTACCGTCAACCGCCTGTTCAACTTCATTGACGAGCCACTCGTAAACAAGGGTAACACCCGCAACTACGGAGGCGACATCACTCTGGAGCAATACATGACTCACGGCTTCTACGGTCAGGTGAACGGTTCGCTCTACAAGGCAGAATACCGTGGACTCGACAAGAAATGGCGTCCACAGCTGTACGACCGAGGATACATGGTAAAGCTGCTTGCAGGAAAGGAATGGATGATAGGCAAGCACAAGCAGAACACACTGAACATAAGTGCCAAATATACCCTTCAGGGAGGACTGCGCCACACTCCTATCGACATTGATGCAATGAAGGCACGCTATGCATCAGGTATCGTGGACAATGAACCGATATACAAGGACGATGAGGCTATGAGTCTCCAGTTTGACCCAACAAGCATCATTGACCTCACCGTAAGCTACAGAATCAACGGCAAGAAGGTGAGCCACACCATAGCTTTCGAGGGACTCAACATACTACAGAACGAGACGCCATACGCCGAGCGTTTCGACATGAACACAGGCGAACTGCGTAAGGATATGTCGGGCATCTCGTTCCCTAACCTCTACTACCGCATTGACTTCTGAACTTCACAAGTCAGAACATAAAGTACGATTAAGTAAAAATACATGATGAAAAATTTGCCTGTATTGTAGATTTTCCGTAACTTTGAAACAAATTAAGAAAATAATAAAATTCACTAAAAAATGCTTACTCAACAAGACAAAGAATTTCTCGCAAAGAAAGGTATTTCAGAAGAAAAACTCAACACTCAGTTGAACTCTTTCAAGACAGGATTCCCATTCCTCAAACTCGCAGGTGCAGCATCACCAGGCAAGGGCATCACAGTGCCATCTGAAAGCGAGCAGAAAGACTATCTCAACGCATGGAACGAGTACCTCAACGGTACTGGCAAAGTACTCAAGTTCGTGCCAGCATCAGGTGCTGCAAGCCGTATGTTCAAGAACCTCTTCGAGTTCCTTGACGGCAACAGCGACACTCCTGCTGACGACTTCATGAAGAAGTTCTTCGACAACATCGAGAAATTCGCATTCTACGCAGAGCTCGACGAAGTATGCAAAGAAAACGAAGGCAAGTCAATCAAGGAACTTGTTGAGAACGGCAACTACAAGGCAGTCATCGACAATCTTCTCAACGAGAAGGGTCTCAACTACGGCAAACTGCCAAAGGGACTTCTCAAGTTCCACTCATACGCTGACGGCAACCGTACTCCACTCGAGGAGCACCTCGTGGAAGGCGCACTCTATGCCAAGGGCAACGACGGCAAGGTAAACGTACACTTCACAGTGTCACCTGAGCACCGTCCACTCTTCGAGTCACTCGTAGCAGAGAAGGCTGTCAGCTACTCAAAGAAGTTCGGCGTCACTTACAGCATAAGTTTCTCTGAGCAGAAGGCAAGCACAGACACCGTTGCCGCTACACCTGACAATGAGCCATTCCGCACAGACGATGGCAAGATCCTCTTCCGTCCGGGTGGTCACGGTGCTCTCATCGAGAACCTCAACGAACTCGATGCTGACATCATCTTCATCAAGAACATTGACAACGTGGTACCAGACCGTCTCAAGGACGAGACAGTGACATACAAGAAACTCATCGCCGGCGTACTCGTAAGCATGCAGAAGAAGGCATTCGACTATATCCGCCTCCTCGACACTGGCAAATATACTCACGAGCAGCTTGAGGAAATCATCCGTTTCCTCCGTGATGACCTCTCTTGTCGCAATCCTGAGCTCAAGGTGCTTGAGGACAGCGAACTCGCCATCTACCTCCGCAGCAAGCTCAACCGTCCAATGCGTGTATGTGGAATGGTGAAGAACGTGGGTGAGCCTGGCGGTGGTCCATTCCTCGCATATAATCCAGACGGAACAATATCACTCCAGATTCTTGAGTCATCACAGATTGACAAGAACAATGCAGAGTACCTTGCCATGTTCAACGGCGGCACTCACTTCAACCCAGTTGACCTCGTGTGTGCAGTGAAGGACTACAAGGGCAACAAGTTCGACCTCACAAAGTATGTTGACCCACAGACAGGATTCATCTCATCAAAGAGCAAGAACGGTAAGGAACTCAAGGCTCTCGAACTTCCAGGACTCTGGAACGGTGCAATGAGTGACTGGAACACTATCTTCGTTGATGTGAGCCTCGGTACGTTCAACCCCGTCAAGACTGTCAACGACCTCTTGAGAGAACAGCACCAGTAAAGAGACTACTGGACCCTCTCCCCTGCCCCGTTCCTCCGTCGAGCAGGGCACTGCTCTCCCCTCATTTCGGGACAGAGAGACATTTAGTCTCTCTTCTGCGCCCTTATTCGCCTTTCAAGGGGAGGGAGAAGTTACTCAGTCGCGTAAGGTGGGAGGCGAATGCAGAGAGGTCGGCTAAAAAATAAGACGGAATTATAGTTTCAAACACAGAGAACACAGAGAACTCAGAGGAGGCCCCCCACCCCCCGAACTTAGCGAAGCGATCTCACTGACCGCAGGGAAGTAACGGGGCGGCCATTCGGGCTAAGTCAGTTCTCCGTAAAAAATCATAAACACAGAGAGCACGGAGGGCACGGAGGAGGCCTCTCAGAAAAAGCCCCCTGCCCCCAAAAGGGAGCTCTCTCTGTTTCCTCATTGTACTCTGTGTTGAACATATCCTTCGCAAGACAGGTATCAAAACTGAAAGCGTAGCGACCCGATAATCAGAAACCTCAAAACATATACAACTCTGTGTACTCCGTGTTCTCTGTGCACTCTGTGTTTTCTGTGTTTCCAAAAAAGAGAAATTGATTTTTCGTTCCTTAAAAAAGATAAATTGTAATTCTAAAAGAAGACGATAAAATGAAAAAGATAATGCTACTCGGCAGCGGCGAACTTGGCAAAGAGTTTGTCATTGCTTGCAAGAGAAAAGGACAATATGTTATTGCCTGCGATTCGTACAACAACGCTCCAGCCATGCAGGTGGCAGATGAGCGCGAAGTGTTCTCAATGCTCGACGGCGATGCACTTGCAGCTGCAGTCGCAAAGCACAATCCAGATATCATCGTACCTGAGATTGAGGCTATCCGTACAGAGAAGCTCTACGATTTCGAGAAGCAGGGCATACAGGTAGTGCCAAGCGCACGTGCCGTAAACTTCACGATGAACCGCAAGGCAATACGTGAACTTGCACACACTGAGCTTGGTCTCAAGACAGCCAACTACAAGTACGCCAAGACTATCGAGGAGTTCAAGGCAGCAGCCGAGGAAATCGGTTATCCGTTCATCGTCAAGCCACTCATGTCTTCATCTGGTCACGGTCAGAGCAAGGTTGATTCTCCTGCAGAACTTGAGGCAGCATGGAAGTGTGCAGCTGAAGGCGCACGAGGAGACATCAAGGAAGTAATCGTGGAGCAGTTCATCAAGTTTGACTACGAGATTACTCTCCTCACTGTAACACAGAAGAACGGTGAGACACTCTTCTGCGGTCCTATCGGTCACGTACAGAAAGGTGGCGACTACCGTGAGAGCTTCCAGCCAATGCCGATGAATCCAGAGCACCTTGCAGAGGCTCAGCGCATGGCAAAGGAAGTGACTAAGGCACTCACAGGAGCAGGTATCTGGGGTGTTGAGTTCTTCATCAGCAACACTGAGGGCGTCTATTTCTCTGAACTGTCACCACGTCCACACGATACAGGTATGGTAACACTTGCAGGAACACAGAACCTCAGCGAGTTTGAGCTTCACTGTCGTGCCGTACTCGGTCTCCCTATACCAGAGATTACTCAGGAGAAGATTGGTGCAAGTGCCGTTATCCTCTCTGAGATAGAGACAGACAAGCCAGACTACACAGGCATAGAGTCAGTAACAGAGAACACCAACACATACCTCCGCATCTTTGGCAAGCCAGTGGCTCACGTTGGACGCCGCATGGGTGTCGTTGTCTGCTACGACAAGATTGGTGCTGACCTCAACGCACTCCGCGACAAGTGTAAGGCTGCCGCTGCAAAGGTGAAGGTGGTGAAGGGATAAGGCACGATTTTAGAACGAAAATTTAGAAAATTAAAGAAAATTTTTCTACATGTTTAATAAATAATATATGCCTCCGGCTTATATCGGTGCCGCCAAGCGGCCAGTTAGAAAAACATGGGGAAAACAAAAGAAAACAAAAGAAAACCATTTTACTTCCAGACGGAAGTGAACAAAAGAAAACCTTATTTCCTGACAAAGGAAAAAGCAGAAACATGTTTTTCATCTGTTTTTGTTTGTTTTTATCGGTTTTTTCTTCGTCCGCTCCTTTGGAGCGATTTCCTGTAAAAAATTAAAAAATAATTTTCTTCAATTTTACCTTCGGTGAGAAAAGTTCTAAATTTTCGTTCCCCAAAAACAGTATAACCGCATAATCAATGGATATAATAAAGAAATATTTTCCGAACATCACAGAGACCCAAGCTGAGCAATTCGCCCAGCTTGAGCCTCTTTATAATGATTGGAACTCAAAGATAAACGTGATTTCGCGCAAGGACATCCAGAACCTTTACGAGCATCACGTACTTCACAGCCTCGGAATAGCGAAAATCATCAACTTCAAGCCGGGCACCAAAGTACTTGACCTCGGTACAGGAGGCGGATTCCCAGGTATCCCACTCGCCATCATGTTCCCTGATACTGAGTTCCACCTCGTGGACAGTATCGGCAAGAAAGTGCGCGTGGCAAACGAGGTGGCAACAGCCATAGGACTCAAGAACGTACGATTCAGCCACTCACGCGTGGAGGACATCAAGGACAAGTACGACTTCGTGGTCACTCGTGCCGTCATGCCAATGATTGACCTTGTGAAGGTGTCACGCAAGAACCTTGCAAGGGAGATGAAGAACGGACTCCCTAACGGAATCATAGCACTCAAGGGAGGTGAGCTCAACAGCGAGATTGCAACGATGAAGAATATCTGTACCACATGGGAACTTTCCGATTTCTTCGAAGAGGAATACTTCGAGACAAAGAAGGTAGTCCTCTGCGGACCGAAGATTAACTAAGAGTGCACCTCCACCCTAAGGGGGTGGGAGTTAAAAGTTAAAAATTAAAAGTTAAAAGTTGAGTCAGAAAGTTAGAAGTTCTTGTAAATCGAATACGAGCAATTTTTAACTTTTAACTCTTACATCACGAAGAATGAGCGACGCAAGCTACACCTTATATAATATAAGAACTCTGTTCTTGTAGTAAAGAGGAGTAAAAGACTTTGAAACACAGAGACCACAGAGAGCTCAGAGGTTTATTTGGATAAACGAACAGACTATCGTCCGTTAACTCCCGTTAACTCCTTTTAACTCCATTTTACTTCGAAACATAAATAATATGCTAACGATAAAGACTTTTCAGGTAGGACCAATCAGCGAGAACTGCTACGTGGTGAGTGACGACACGAAGGAAGCCGTCATCATTGACTGTGGCTGTTTCACGGAAAGCGAATGGAAGAGTATAAGAAGATATTGCGATGACAACGGTCTCAAGATAGTAAGAATGCTCAACACGCATTTCCACTTTGACCACATGATGGGCATCATCTTCGCCTACCCTGACCTCAAGATTCCTTTTGATGGCAACTATGCAGACGAGTACCTGTACAAGTCACTCAACTCACAGATTCAGTCCTTTCTGGGCATAGACATGGGATGCGACAACCTTCCGCCAATGGGCAAAAATATGAGCGAAGGCACAGAGATGACGTTTGGCGAACATACGTTCACGGTGCTTCAGACACCCGGTCACACCCATGGTGGCGTATGCTACTATTGCAAGGAGGAGAATGTCCTCTTCTCTGGCGACACGCTCTTCCAGTGCTCGATGGGACGCACAGACCTTCCCGGAGGCAACGGTCACGAGATGAGCGCAAGTCTCAGGCGACTGAGTACCCTGCCACGTGAAACAAAAGTATATCCAGGACACGGAGGATGGACAAACATAGGTTACGAACAAGACAACAATCCGTATATGTAAGTCTTTAAGTTTTTTTTCGCTCCAAAGGAGCGGACGAAGAAAAAACAGATAAAAACAAATAAAAACAGATAAAAAAGATTTTTTCTTTGTATGAAGGTTTTCTTTTGTTCAACTTTCCATTGGAAAGTAAAAATGTTTTCTTTTGTTTTTCCAATTGGCCGCTTGGCGGCACCGATATAAGCCGGAGGAATAAATGATAAACTTGAGATTATAGATTTTCGTTTACCATCCTCCGCGAGAACTAAAAAACTCACAAACCCAAAAACTTAAAAACTTAAGAACTCAAAAACTCAAAAACTTAAAATTTCTGCCATTTTGTCATTGATTTGCCATTTTATTCTTGTACCTTTGCAGTCTAATAAAAAAAGACCCACCCTACCCCTCCCTAAAGGGAGGGAAGAAGGTCAGATAAAAATAATAAACAAGAAATGCCTACATTACAAGAAATAAAAAACCGTTATGGTATCATAGGCAACGCAGACGAGCTGAACAGAGCTCTTGACGTTGCTTTACAGATTGCTCCGACCAATCTGTCCGTACTTATTGTGGGCGAAAGTGGTGTGGGAAAGGAAGCCGTTCCAAGACTCATACACGACAACTCAAGCAGAAAACATAATAAATATATAGCCATAAACTGTGGTTCAATACCAGAAGGAACAATAGATTCCGAACTTTTCGGCCATGCCAAGGGTTCGTTCACAGGTGCCATAGGCGACCGTGAAGGTTTCTTCGGCGCAGCAAACGGCGGAACAATATTCCTCGACGAGGTGGGAGAAATGCCAAAGGCTACACAGGCACGCCTACTCCGAGTGCTCGAGACAGGCGAATACATACGTGTGGGCGAAAGCGAACCTCGCAAGACGGACGTGCGCATCATTGCTGCCACAAACGTCAATATGCAGAAGGCAATCAACGAAGGACGTTTCCGTGAGGACCTATACTATCGTCTCAACACCATACCAATCAACCTTCCTCCACTCCGTGAACGAGGCAACGACGTAGAAATGATTTTCCGCAAGTTCGCCAAGGACACAGCCATGAAGTACAAGCGTGAACCAATCATGCTTTCGGATGAGGCAAAAATGGTACTCCGTGCCTACAAGTGGCCAGGCAACATACGTCAGCTCAAGAACATCGCCGAACAGCTCAGTTTCATGTGCAAGGACACCATCGTCACAGCCGATGACCTTTACAGGGCTGGTGTCACGATAGACAGCGACACGAAGGAACTTACAACCACAAGACCTTCGCACCTGCACAGCAACAGTCACACCGACTACGACTACAATCTCCAGATAACGACTCTTGCCTCTGCCCTACAGCAGTTGAACAACGAGTTCCAGACTTTCAAGAAATATGTGGAGCAGAGACTTGACGGCGTGAACATCAAGCCAAAGAACGAGCCACTATTCATAGGTGGTGGTGAAAACGGAAGCGGTTCATTCACGATAACCAAAGACAACGGTAACTACAACTACCCACCTGAGACAATTCAGGAAGATGCTCCACAGACAATAGAGGAGATAGAACGCATCAAGATAATAGAATCATTGAAGCGTCATCACAACAACAGAAAGAAGGTGGCTGAAGAACTCGGACTGTCAGAAAGAACGCTTTACAGAAAACTTTTGAAATATGACATCAAGAAAGAATAAGACATACTGGAAAATAATCGTCATGCTACTTGCTCTCACTCTCCAGTCGTGCATCCCGACATTCACGTTCAATGCTTCGACCATCAACTACGAGAAGACAAAGACCATAAGCATCGACAAGTTTCCTATCCGCTGTGCCTATGTATGGGCACCAATGGAGTCAATGTTCTATAACACGATAACGGACACATACGGACGCAAGACAAAACTGAAGATTCTCAAGCGCAACGGAGACCTCCAACTCTCAGGCGAGATAGTAGAATACTCACAGACAAACAAATCAGTCGCTGCTGACGGCTACTCCGCCCAGACACAGCTGAAACTGACCGTGAACGTGAGATACGTAAACAATGCCGACAGAACACAGGACTTTGAACAGCGATTCAGCGCAACTGCCGACTACGACTCCAAGCTGTCACTCGCATCCGTACAGGAGCAGCTCGTACAGGAAATGATTACCGACATCGTGGGACAGATTTACAACTCTACCGTTGCAAACTGGTAGGGCTTGCATGACTGCGTCATGCAAAAATTAAAAATTAAAAATTAAAAGTTAAAAACTAAAACTCAAGTTTCGGAAGTACTTTTTTTGTAGTAAAGAGGAGTAAAGAGACTTTGAAACACAGAGTCCACAGAGAACTCAGAAGTTTATATGGAAAAACGAAAATTTAGAAAATTAAAGATAATTTTTTCTTCATTTTCTAATGGCTGAGAACTCATGTGGGAAACAGAGACAAATAGAAATTTTCTTTAATTTTCTAAATTTTCGTTCTTAAAAACTCTGTGACCTCCGTGTCCTCTGTGTTGAAAAAACAAGGAATAATTTATTTTTCACTATAAATATGCTCGATATAAAAGAACTGATAGAAAATCCGGACAAGCTCAACAAGGAGACCTTGCCGCAACTGAAAGAACTGACAGAAAAGTACCAGTTCTTTCAGGTGGCACGCATACTCTATGTCCGCAACCTTTTCCTTCAGCACTCTCCACAATTCGGCACAGAACTGAGAAAGGCAAGCGCATTCGTGCCTGACCGCTCTACCCTATTTGCATTTACAGAGGGAGAGCACTATCAGATAGAGTCAGCAGGTGTAACACAACCAGAGATACGTACAGAGAGCGACAGCAACCGTACAATATCTCTCATCGATACATTCCTCAAGCAGTCGAAGTCAGACACACAGAGACCTACAATTGCAGACCTCACAAACGACTATGCCTCTTTCCTTATGAAATCAGAAGAACAGGAACAGGATGTCGCCATAGAAGATGCAGAGACAAAAACGTCACCTCAACTCAGGGGAGCACACCTCATCGACTCGTTCATACAGGAGACAAAGGGTAAGCAAAGAGTGCAGATGAAGTCACTGGAGGAAGAAGAAGTGGGTTCATACTTTGAATCACCAGAAATATCCAATGAAGAAGAGGAAATTTACACCGAAAATATGGTGAATATTTACATAAAACAGGGAAGATATGAACAAGCATACGAAATATTATCAAAGATTTGTTTGAATAATCCAAAAAAAAGTTCTATCTTTGCCACACAAATGAATTTGCTCGAAGTTATCATCTCAGGCAAACAACAATAGTATAACCAAAAAAATATCATAACAAAACTATGTATTCATTAATTATTGCACTCGTACTTGTAGTTTCAGTACTTATGTGCGGAATCGTACTTATCCAAGAATCTAAGGGTGGAGGTCTTGCATCAAGCTTCTCTGCTCAGAACAGCCTTATGGGCGTAAGAAAAACAACTGACCTTCTCGAGAAATGTACTTGGGGCTTTGCTATCGCAATGGTCGTATTAAGCATAATTTCAACTGCATTCGTACCAAAGGTAAACGAGGCAGAAACTCCAATCGAGATTTCTGCACCTGCACAGCAGTCAACTGACGCTGCCAATGTTCCTTCATTCGGAACTCAGAATGCTGATGCTCCAGCAGAGGCTAAGTAAATATAAGGTTACAACTTTTTGAGGAAAAGCAAAATTTAAGAAAAGTTCAACGGTTTTACCTAATAGTATTACCATAACAAGAACTTTTAACAGCATTGCAATACAAAAAAAGCAAAAACAACCTAAAATAGATGCAATAAGGGTATCCATAACCACTGGATATCCTTATTTTTTCGCCATATCTCCATTTTTTTTGACTTTTTATACCACGGAATAAAAAAAACTTGTTTATCTTTGCAATATGATTTCATTATCTAAACACATAGAGATATTATTACTTGACCACGATTGTGTTATAGTACCAGGACTTGGAGGCTTCATTGCCAACCAAGCACCTGCTCGTATTGACGATAATGACAGTCACAACATGCTGCCTCCATATAGGACAATAGGATTCAACAGGGAACTTTCCGTAAATGACGGCCTACTCGTCCAGTCATATATGCAGGCATACGATGCAGCCTACCCAGAAGCATTACTGCAGATGGAAAAGGACATAAACAAAATGCTCGTACAGCTTGACACTATCGGTAATTACACACTCGACGGTATCGGCACACTGAGCAAGAACATTGACGGAAGCCTTGCGTTTACGGCATTTGAGGCAGGCATCCTTACTCCAAGCCTTTACGGTCTCTATTCTATCGTTGTAAAGACACTCGAAGAAGCACGTAAGGATAAAGAGATAAAAGAATCGCTCAAGCAAATATCCTTGCTTCCTATACAGACGGAGTCTGATCTTGCCGGCAGCACAGAAGTTAAGGCAGAGACTACAGCCGAGCCTGTCAAAGAGACAAAGGCTGAGAACAACACTAAGGCAGAAACAAAGGAAGAAAAGAAGAAGGACAAGTACCTCAAGCGAGTCGTTAAACTCAGGCCTAACTGGAAGGAAATCTCAGTAGCATCAGCAGTAGCAGTGGTAATGTTCTTCCTTTTCCAGTTCCCATCACTCAAATCTGGTGATGAGCTTAACGACACAGTAGTGGCAAGCACTATCTACCTTGGCAACCCAAGCGAGATGGGAGCCGCACCTGTAAAGAGCGAGAAGTCAGTGGTAACAAAGCCTGCTTCGTACAAATCAATTGCAGACAAGATTGTTGAGGATAACACAACAACCAGACAAAGCAAGTCTGTGGAGACACAGACAACAATAAAGAAGGTAAACGAGAATCCGAAGTTCGTCATCGTTCTTGCAAGCTGCGTAAGTAAGAAGAACGCAACTCTCTATATTGAGAGTTTTGAGAAGGAAGGATTCAAGGAAGCAAGATTCGTGGAAGGAAAAATAAACCGAGTACACTACTCTGGCTATTCAACCTACACAGAAGCCGCTAACGCATTAAACAAACTGCAAAGTGAGAGCGAACTTTTCAAGGACGCTTGGATACTTAGCATGAACTAATAATAATCAGTAATGAAAAGAGTTCGTTGCCCAAAATGTGACAACTACATCGTCTTTGACGAAACCAAATACACCGAAGGACAGTCGCTTGTGTTCGTATGCCAGCACTGTAAAAAAGAATTCGGTATAAGAATAGGCAAATCAAAACTCGCCGATAAACACGAGGAGAAACACCTCAATGAACAAGCTTACAAAGAGAGTTTCGGCAGTATTGTTGTGGTAGAAAACCAGTTTGCCTTCAAACAGGTAATACCGCTCGACTACGGAGAAAACGAGTTTGGACGATATCTTAAAGGCACAAACATAAACAAGCCTATTGAGACTCGCGACCCGAGTGTAGATACTTTCCACTGCGCAATAACAGTAAAGCGCAACAAGAAAGGAAAACTTCAGTACATACTACGTGATGCACCAAGTGACACTGGAACTTTCTATATGAATGAAATACTCAAAGATTGCGACAGGATAAATCTTGAAGATGGAGCGATCATAACAATTGGGGCAACAACATTAATATTAAGAACAGCAGAAGAAAAACAATAAAACAAAAAAAGAGAGATATGATAACAAAAGGTGACGTTCTAAGAGCCGAAGAAATCGATAAAGATACGTGTTTCTTTAGTTCATACAAAGGCAAATATATTCTTTTGGACAACATGGCAAAGGAGTTTAGTCCTGTGATTAATCCAAGACCATGCGTGTTCAATACACAGTACATCGCCGTATATGTGGTGACTGAGGGTGCTATGCGCGTGAAGATAAGCGGACAGGAATTCAGCATAAGGGCTAACGAGTACCTTTCTGTAATGCCATGTGTCCACATTGAGATACTGAAATCCGAATGCAGATTTTTCTCATTCTTCACTCTCAGCCATATTGTAAATGATATATACGAAAGAATAGGTGTTAGCAACTCAGTGGGCATCCGCTGTTTCTTCTTCCATCATCATATATTACTGCCTGAGCAGACTAAGCAGATATATCAAGAGTATGAACGCATGAAGAAAGAGCATCTTCGTGAGGACTACAAGAGAAAGGAAGTGTGTCTCCGTGCGCTTCTCGCAGCATACGAGTGCCACCTCTTCTCTTACATCCACGAGACTCCTGAGTATGACCATTTCGAGAATTCAAGACAGAGGGAGTTCTTCCTCAAGTTCCTTGACTTCCTCAGCCTCTATTGCAAGAGGGAGCGTTCAGTACAATTCTATGCAGAGAAGTTGAAGATTACTCCTAAGTATCTCTCCAACCTGACAAACCAATTCACAGGTTTCTCTGCCTCTATACTCATTGACCAGTACGTAGCATACAGCATCAAGAGAATGCTCTACAGCAATGAGTTCAATATAAAGAAGGTGAGCGACATCTACCACTTCCCAAGTCAGAGTTTCTTCGGAAGATACTTCAAGAGAATAGTAGGAATGTCACCTACTGCATATATCAAGGAAAATAATAGTAAGGCTATAATTGAAGGATAAGATATGGAAAAGAAAATGATAACAGACTTGCATAAGGTAGATGCATTCAAGGCGAACGGAATGTATCCTTCGGCTCAACTTCCTAACCAGATTCTTCTTTTCGATAACATGGAAGGCAGGAATCCTTTCCTTCCTATGATATCAAAGTCAAACAAACTATGGCAAGTTACAATCCACTGCCAATTGGAAGGTGAGGCTTGCCTCAAGATAAACAACAAGGAAGTAATTGTAAGAAAGAACCAGATTCTCATTACGCATGAGGAATGCGTGGTTGAATTCATTTATGCTTCTGAGGACTCCAAGTTCTATACGTATGTCATTTACCCTGACACTCTGCAGGATATCTTTACTGACATCCACTTGAACTATAACAAAGCACAGTTCTGCTACTCTTACAAGGTGGGAGACATGACTGAGGCTGATGCACAATACTTCCTTGACATCTACAATGAGATAAAGACGGATATACAGAAGCCAGAATATAGATACCAATCTTTCTATGCAAGGTATTTCCTCAATATCGTGTATGTTTATATTATAAACAAGTTCTACTCTAACGCTGACATGCAGGCAGACCCATCGTCAAGACAATACGATATGTTCTGTAAGTTCATGGATGCGCTTAACAAGCACGCAGACAGAGAGCGTAGCGTTCAGTTCTATGCTAAACTGCTTGGCATTACTTCAAAGTACTTGTCATTCGTTTGCTTGCAGTATAGTCAGAGAAACGCTTCATCATGGATTGATGAGTATGTAGTGGCAAAGGCACGTGCTCTCCAGAACGTACACCACTACAACATCAAGAGAATCAGTCAGGAGTTGAACTTCATTTCACCAAGTAGCTTCACTCGTTTCTTCAAGCGAGTTACTGGTAATCCTCCTACAAGAATATAAGCCAATGAGGCTACTTGTAGAGAATTTCATATATACCATACGGCATAAGGACTATATGATGTATAGTCCTTATGTTTTTGTGAATAATGGACGGCAATGTAATTAACGGACAAGAAAAATATCGATAGAACTATGCACATCATTCCTTTGTACACCTGGAATAAACGTCTTCATGGGATGGGACTGTCCTGGAAGAACTTCATGAACCAGCCTTGGGCTGGTGGAGTAACATTGTTGGTATGTGTGATTATTGCTATGCTTCTGGCTAATCTGCCAGCAACAGCACACATCTATCACCAATTCCTTGAAACTCATCTAACGGCTCAGATTAAGAGTCCAGATGGCAGCATTAACTGGATTTTCCCTAAGGATATGACTGTGGAGAAGTTCATCAATGATATACTGATGGTGGTGTTCTTCTTTACAGTGGGTCTTGAGATAAAACGCGAAGTGGTATGCGGTGAGCTATCCAATGTAAAAAAAGCGCTCCTCCCTGTCATTGCTGCTGCAGGTGGAATGGCTATGCCTGCGCTTATATATACATTATTTAACCACGGTACAATCACTGCTGGCGGATGGGGAATCCCTACTGCGACTGATATAGCGTTTGCGGTGGGAATCATGTCGATTCTGGGCAACAGAGTGCCAGTATCACTCAAGATATTCCTT
>CAMOVB010000049.1:0-16591 GCA_946626925.1 uncultured Prevotellaceae bacterium | reverse complement strand
TCAAGAGGAGATGCTATCGTAAGATTCGGAATTGGTCTCAAGAAGGCAAGGTCGAACGCACCATGATGTGTAGGACCGTCTTCGCCTACAATACCTGCACGATCAAGACAGAGAACCATGTCAAGATTCATGAGAGCCACGTCGTGGATGATGTTGTCGTATGCTCTCTGCATGAATGATGAATAGATGTTGCAGAAAGGCAGAAGTCCGTCCTTTGCCATTCCTCCTGAGAATGTAACGGCATGACCTTCCGCGATACCCACGTCGAATGTGCGGTTAGGCATAGCCTTCATCATTATGTTCATGGAGCATCCTGTTGGCATGGCTGGAGTTACTCCCACAATCTTAGGATTCATTTCAGCAAGTTCGAGGAGTGTCTTGCCGAACACATCTTGGAACTTTGGAGGCTGTGGCGTTTCACATTCTGCTTCAAGGCGTTCGCCAGATTCAAAGTCGAACTTACCAGGAGCGTGCCATACGGTAGCGTTCTTCTCGGCAGGAGCATAGCCCTTGCCCTTCTTGGTGTGGATGTGAAGAATCTTAGGACCCTTCATCTCCTTTATGATACGAAGGATGCGGACAAGTTCCACCACGTCATGTCCGTTTGTAGGACCAAAATAGCGGATGTCCATACCCTCGAATATGTTGCGTTGGCGCGTGAGAACCGACTTGACGCTATTGTTGAAACGTATGATTCCCTTGCGTCTGCTCTCGTTGAGTACACCCCATGATGTGAGTTTCTCAGCGACCTTGTATCTTATCGTATTGTATGTATCGTTGGTTGTGAGCTGAAGGAGGTACTTACGCATTCCTCCTACGCTCTTGTCTATCGACATGTGGTTGTCATTTAGGATGATAAGCATGTCGTTAGGCGTACTCGATACGTTGTTTATTCCTTCGAAAGCAAGCCCTCCGCTCATGGAACCATCACCAATTACCGCCACCACCTTGCGTTTCTCCTTGTGGAGCTTGGCGGCAACAGCCATTCCGAGTGCTGCAGATATGGAGTTGGAAGCATGACCACAGCAGAATGTGTCATATTCGCTCTCGTCTGGATGAGGAAACGGTTTCAAACCGTGAAGTTTACGGTTGGTGCAGAACTTGTCACGCCTTCCAGTAAGAATCTTGTGACCGTAAGCCTGATGTCCTACGTCCCACACGATACGGTCGTATGGTGTGTCAAACACATAGTGCAGAGCTACCGTAAGTTCCACAACTCCAAGGCTTGACGCAAGGTGCCCGGGATTGACAGACAGTTCCTTTATGATATCCTTTCTCAGTTCTTCACAAACAACAGGCAGTTGTTCGACCTGTAGGGTGCGAAGGTCGGAGGGGTAGTCAATCTTAGTTAATAAATTATATTCGTTATTATCTCCCATTTCTATAGTTAATCGGGCAGTCTTGCCCATTTTAAACGCAAAGGTAATCAAAACCACAGAAAGCACAAAATAAATCCGTCTTTTTCGCTACTCAATCATCTGTAATCGTGTGTTTGACTTCTCGTAAAATGTAAGAATTAGCAGGCTAATTCATAATTCTTGATTCGCAATTCATAATTGGCTTGTTTGGGTAGAGACAAAGTACTGACTAAGTACTGACTCACATGAGACTAAGTACTGACTCTCGTGAGTCCTGAATTTTGATGTAAATTATGCATAAATCTCATACGAAGGGTTCACGAAGGATTGGTCCTGAAAAAATCGTGTCTCGACATAAAGGCAACATAAAGCAAGCATAAAGGAAAAATGTTGATGCTAAACGCAAACATCAACCATAATTTATGCTAAAAAAATCGTGCATTATTAAAGTGTACGATGTTCCAAAAATGCCATAATCGTGAAGAAGGAAATACGAAATAAGGCAAGTTTGAACAATCGAAAGACAAATGTTTTGTATTCTACGGAAAAAATATTTAATTTTGCCGTATGAAAGAGAGAAATCATGCATTCGATTTTTTGTGTGGAATATGTATCATAAGGATGATTACGCTTCACACCATTACCTTCTGCGGACATCATAATGACGCCTGGTGGAAGGAGGTGATGGGTTGGTCATTCTTCTTCATGTGCTTTTTCTTCTTCAAGGCAGGCTATTTCAACAAGACGGTTAGCGGCAACTCAAAAGAATACATCAAGGACAAGGCAAAGCGTCTGCTCACTCCTTACGTCACATGGGGTACGATAGGATTCCTCGTATATTGCTTCTATTTGCCATTCGAGATTGACCGTTATCACAATCCGATTGAGCCTATGTCGTGGGATCACCTCTGGCGCACAAGCAGTTTCTGGGGCAATGAGCCTGTGTGGTTCCTATGCTCATTCTTCTCGGCATACGTGCTTGTGCACTTCATGAAGAAGATACAGATTGTCAAGCCAATATCCGTATTCCAGACGGTTGTGCTTGCCACATTCCCGTTCATCAGCTACTGGTTGTGGAAGAACGATAATCCTATATGGCTGTCGCTCAATAACGTATTTATGGGAGCGTTCTTTTTCTACCTCGGACGTGGATGGCGATTCTTCATCGACCATATTGAGCGCAAGTTCATACTCATGCTCTCGTGCGTGTTTATTGTGGCATTCATTATCAGCAACTTCGTGTGGCATGGCGAGTACATCATGTCTGCCAACAAGTTTGAGGGAGACCCGTTTGCAGCATTCGTCAATACGATTATCATACTACTCGGACTTTCGGGATTTTTACTTAAGTTACCACTCAAGCGTGTACCAGTAATCAATTACATAGGTCAGCATAGCATGGTATATTTCGTGTGCCACTATCCAATCCTTCAGTTCTACAGATTCACTCACATCTGTTTCGGACGAAGCATCTACGGACGTTGGGATGACTTCATCATCCTTCTCGTCTTTGTGTTCTGCATCTGCACATGGCTTGTGCCTTACGTTGAGGGTAATCCATACCTCTCAGGAAGGTTCAAGAAGAGTCCTCAAACTCCAAAGGGTGAGGCAACTGGTACGGAAGTAAAGAAACTGGAGGAAGCTGTAAAACCAATAGAAGCAGTCAATTCTGCACAATCTAACGAATAAATAAAGCATTAACAATAACGACAGACATACCTGCCTCCCAATGTGTGGAGAAGGGCAGGGCATAGGGTCTGCTACTATAAATGACCATAGCATATCTAATTTCGGCTCATACTGATGCGCCACAACTGAAGAGACTCATTGAAGCCCTTCATCCAGATGCGCATTATTTCATTCATATTGACAAGAAGTCGGACATCAATCAGTTCACTTCTATCATCAAGGGCTTCAATATCCATTTCATAGAAGACAGGGTGGATGTCCGTTGGGGCACTATACTCGAAGTGGAGTATCAGATGAATCTCATCAAGGCAGCTGTAGAGTTCCCAACATACTTTGAACGTATATTCTTCCTTAGCGGACTTGACTATCCTCTATGGAGCAACGAACATATCACAGATTGGCTTGACCACCATCGTGACAAAGAAATAATACAAGGCATACAGATGAACACGGAGGACATCTCTGACGAGCAGAAGATTATGTACACAACACCACGTCCGTTCTTTGCTTACGAGAAACTGAACAACAAATGGAACATGCGTCTTGGTGTGCTTGCAAGAAAATACAACAAGCTGAAAGGAGTGACTAAGCCACTCAGTTTCATGTGTACAAATCCAGTCGGGCTTAATCCGAGCTTCTTGCCTATGCCGGAGATGTGGTCACTATACAAAGGCTCTGCATGGTGGTGCATCTCACAAGACCTCGCACAACACGTCTATCAGTCTTATGTGAGGTGTCCTGAGATACGCAAATATTTCCTCGATTCATTCGGTCAGGCAGAGACGGTCATCCAGACAATCGTGTTCAACAATTACGACTTGGCAAAGAAATGTATTCACACCAGAGGCAAGTATCCTGGGCTTGTTGCCCTCACACCTCTTCACCATATCGTATATGACCCTGTGATAAAGGTTATGGACGAGACTGATTATGATACGTTGATGGCGAGCGGAAAGATGTTTACACGTAAGGTCGTCAGCGGAAAGAGTGACAAACTTGTAGAAATGATAGATAATGGCAGAAGGTAAGAGAATGGAATGGCTTGATGCCATGCGTGGATTCACTATGATACTTGTAGTGTCATATCATGTGGCTCAGTTCAGCTTCCTACAGTCTGAGAAGGAGTCAGCCTCCCTTCCTTTCCTTGTACTGTTCCGTATGCCTTTGTTCTTCTTCGTGAGCGGATTTCTTGCTTACAATAGTAGGTTTGTGTGGACAGCGGAGTCTTTCTTTTCGCTCACATGGAAGAAGATAAAGATACAGGTACTGCCAGCGTTTGTGTTCTTGTGCCTGTTCCTCATATTTCGTAAGAATGGCGATTTCTTCTACACTTTGATAGCAAGCCTCAAGTCTCCCACAAAGAGTGGATACTGGTTCACGTGGGTACTCTTGCAGATGTTCATCGTGTATTATCTCGTAGCATCATTTGCACAGAAAACGAAATCACACATACCAATCATCATCCTTTGGCTCTTGGCATTAGGAATGTACGCAAGCCTATATATGCCAATAGAGTTCGGCAAGTATTGGAAGACACATTTCCTTATGTACTCAAGCATATTTGAGACAATGAAGTTCTTCCATTTCTTTCTGCTTGGCAATATCGTCCACCGATACTGGGACAAGGTGCAGAAACTGTTCGACTCCTCGTGGTTTTTCCCTTTGGTTGTCACAATTGCCGTCTCATGCTGTACTGACATTTTCCGCAGTCACATAATGACAGGTGAATTGACTAATTTGCCACGTACGTTGGCGATGTATTCCCTGATGCTGATTGTGATAATGTTCTTCCGTTATTACAAGGATAGTTTCACACATGATAAGGTCATAGGTAGGGGATTGCAATACATAGGGGTAAGGACACTCGACATCTACCTCCTTCACTTCATCCTTTTGCCAAAGATTCCACAGGTGGGAGCATACCTTGATGCAAACAGCCCTAATTTCGTGCTCGACATAGCTTTGGCTGTTCCCGTAGCACTCGTGGTAATACTCTTCTGTTGTCTCACAAGCAACATTCTCAGAGTAAGTCCAGTGTTCAAGAAATATCTGTTTGGAAGATGATAGGAATTAAGAGTTAAGAATTATGAATTAAGATTTAATAAACTTAGTTCGGCAAAATTATATAAGAGTTAAGAAACAATATATACTCATGAATATAGCTGTCATTTTTGCAGGAGGTTCAGGTTCAAGAATGCACACAAAGTCAAGACCAAAGCAGTTTCTTGAATACAATGGTAAACCGATTATTATCTATACATTGGAATTGTTTGACAACCATCCAATGATAGATGGCATTGTTGTGGCATGTATTGAATCATGGATTCCTTTTCTTGAAAAGCAGATTCGTAAGTTCGAGATAAACAAAGTCGTTAGGATTGTTCCTGGTGGACAAAACGGACAGGAATCTATATTCAACGGTTTGGTGGCAGCAGAAGAATTTGCAGACGGAAAGCCTTCTACCGTCTTAATTCATGATGGAGTGCGTCCACTCATTACAGAGGAGACAATCACGGACAACATCAAGAAGGTGGAAGAGGTTGGCTCTTGCATCACTTGTGTGCCTGCTCATGAAACTGTTGTCGTGAAAAATGAAGACGGCACGCTCAACATTCCTTCACGAAAGGACTCGCTAATAGCAAGAGCTCCACAGAGCTTTAGGTTGAACGAGATATTGGGAGCGCACAGAAAAGCCATATCCGAGGGAATGACGGATTTCATAGATTCATGTTCCATGATGAGTCATTACGGTTATCAACTTGGAACGATTTTTGGTCCTATGGAGAATATTAAGATTACAACTCCTACGGATTATTTCGTGTTCAAGGCTATGGTTGAGGTTCACGAGAATCAACAGATTTTCGGTTTCTAAAAGCATTATGAGTGATGACAAGTAAAGAATTGGTAAAAGAAGATGCAAGAGGCTTTGCCGAAACATTTGCTTTGGCGAATGAGCTATACGGTAAGCATTTCTGTATAACAGGCGGTACAGGACTTATAGGAAGCACCTTGGCAAGATGTCTTTTGACATTATCTGACGACATACAGATTACCTTACCTGTTCGTAATCAAGAAAAGGCACAGCAGATGTTTGGTACGGATAGCGCAAGACTCAACCTCGTACAGGCAGAAGACCTTGTGGAATGGACAAAATGTATGAACGAGAACTTTGATTTCATCATCCATTGTGCAAGTCCTACAGCAGGTTCTTTCATGTGTGAGCATCCACTTGAGACATACAATTTCACATACCAATCAACACTTAATTTGTTGGAGTACGCCCACAAGCATCATGCGAAAGGATTTGTATATGTGTCTTCACTTGAATACTATGGTCAGATATTTAATGATGACAAGATAACTGAGGACACACAAGGATATATTGATGCATCAAGCCCTCGTTCCTCTTATCCTTTGGCAAAGAGAGCTGCCGAATATCTTTGTACTGCCTTTGCCAAGGAATATGGAGTACCTGCAAAGATAGCAAGACTCACACAGACATTTGGAGCAGGGGTGGCTAAGGATGACAATAGGGTATTTGCTCAATTTGCCCGAAGTATAATATCCAAGAGTGATATAATTCTTCATACCAAGGGCGAATCCTCAAAACCATATTGCTATACGACGGATGCCGTATCTGCTATTCTTTATATACTCCTCCAAGGCAAGGACGGTGAAGCCTATAATGTTGCTAATGAGAGCACATATATCTCCATACGTGACATGGCTCAGTTCCTTTGCGACAACTTCAATCCATCCGTAAATGTGCGTATCGAGGAACATCCCGAAATGGGGTATGCCCCCGTCACGAAACTTAACCTCTCAACCGCAAAGTTAAGAGAACTCGGCTGGACACCAAGGTATGACTTAAAGGAGATGTTCGACGTTTTAATTAAGAGTTTGTAATAGGGCAATTTCAAAACTTGAAGATTCAGTTGTAAGTATATGACAATCGATGATATTAAACGATTGATAGCTCCTGACGAACATAGGACTCTGGAACTAAAGAAGAGTACCGGCGAATTGAAAGACGGTATGCATTCTGCATGTGCTTTTCTGAATACAGATGGAGGATGGTTGATTTTTGGTATCGCTCCTGTCACGTTAAAAATAGTCGGTCAACAAGTGACAGATAATACCCAACGTGAAATCGCACAAGCTCTCAGTCATATTTATCCTGCTGTAGATTGTCGTGTCGAATATGTGGATGTTCCTGGACAGAATAACTTTAAGGTGATAGCCATGCATTTTGATTGCTGGGTATGGGGCAAAGAGCCATATACATATCATGGATGTCCTTATTACAGAGTGGAGAGTACAACAAAAGAAATGCCAAGACCTATGTATGACGAAAGACTGAAAGCGGCTCAACCTCATAAGTTTGGTTGGGAAAAATTATTTGCAGATGGCTTTTCTGCAGATGATATAGACCGAAGTCGTTTAATGTCAGCAGTCAGAATGGGTGTGGATGCAGGACGAATATCTCCTACTGCAATTGGAGCAGATGTGAATTCTATTCTTGGAAACTTTAACCTGATAAAGGATGACAAAATAAAGAATGCTGCCATCATGTTGTTTGGTAAGAATACAAATGAATATACACAACTGTTATTACGTTTGGCACGGTTCAAGGGAATTGACAAAAACGAGTTCCTGGATAACAAACGTGTTTATGGAAATTTCTTTGATTTGATAGATGCAGGTATGGAATTTGCTTATAATCACCTTAAAATAAGTGGTAAGGTGATAGGACTACATAGAGAAGATAAGCTTGAAATTCCTGTTACGGCTCTTCGTGAGGCACTTGTTAATGCATTTTGTCATCGTATATATGATTTTCCAAGTCAAAGTGTTGGTCTTTCGATATATGATGATAGGGTTGAAATTGAGAACCCTGGACGTTTCCCTCAAGGATTGACTGCTGAAAATATAAAAAGTTCACACAAGTCACAGCCGTATAATCAGTTGATTGCAGAAGTTCTGTATAAGACCTCATGGCTTGAAAGTTGGGGCACAGGTGTAAGTCGAATGATAAATGCTTGCAAGGAACAAAATGTTCCAGAACCTTATTATAGAACTGAGCAGGGATATATTACGGTTGTTTTTCCAAAGAGCACTCCCGCAAAGAAAGATTGCGGTATTGAATGCGGTATTCAATTGACGGAAAGACAAAGAAATATACTTGAAGAAATCGAAAAGGATGGGCGCAATACCGCAAAGGATATTGCGGGATTGGTAGGAATTGGATTAAGAAGTGCAGAAGGCGAATTATCGTTCCTACGTAAGCATGGTTTTATTGAGAAAGAGACAAAGGACAATCGAAGTCCTTGGGTGGTATTGAAAAAAGAATGATAATAATGTACAATGTTAATAGACATAAATAGTTTTATTTGTATAATGTTTTGTCTTTTTGACTAATGTACATTAAATGCAAAATAGATAAATGACTCGAGATACTCAACTCCATACATATATGCAACAAGAACTGCGTGCGGTTCAGTTGCAGGAATTCAAGATATTGTGTGCCATACGCGATGTGTGTGAGCATAACAACATAGATTACTGGCTTGATGGTGGAACGCTCCTTGGTGCGGTACGCCATAAAGGATTCATACCATGGGATGATGATATTGACATCGCCATGTTCAAGAAGGATTTTCCAAGGTTCCTTGAAGCAGCAAAGAAGGAACTTCCTGATGAGTTCTTTGTACAGACACCAGAGACAGATCCAAGTTGCAGGTTTGAGATTAACAAGGTACGTCTCAATAACTCTATAATAGTAGAGGATGGCGACGACTTCTCACGCTCTTACCACAAGGGATTGTATGTGGATATCTTCCTTCAGATTCCTTATCCAAGCCTTTCGTTCAAGAGGATAAAGAAGATTGTGAAGGAGTATTGCCGTTGCAATAATATTCTTCGTCAGCAGCATGTCTATTCATGGAAGTCGGTTGCTGAACTCTTCTGGTTTGGTGGCAAGAGATTGTGGCTTCGCTCTATATGGTCACTCGCTAATCTGTTCTGCTCAAAGGATAAGATTACTGGTAACGTGATTTCTACCAACGGCTTTGGTGTAAGCTTTAAGAAAGAAGATGTCGCTCCAACATCATTTGTCGAATTTGAAGGAGAAACATTCCGTGCACCTGCCAATCCTGACCAGTATCTAAAGAATATCTACGGCGACTATATGAAGTTGCCTCCTGAAGATAAACGCAAAGGGCATGCCGCATTCTTTGCAAGCAGATTGATAAAGTGAGAAACAAAATGGGAGAGCCTTTTCCGCCCTCCCATTTTTGTTTTAGTAAGAATAAACGATTCGTAATCCACAGAACTCGTATGGATCTCCAGCTTCCTGAACCTGTTCAGCAATACGACGTCCATCGTTTGTTCTGTATGACACGAGGAACCACAAGTCCTTGTCACCTTGCCTGAACTTTGTCAAATCCAAAGAATATGATGGAACGTAGCTAAGCCATCCTGTATCATAAAGTCGTATGGATGATTCTGTAAACAAGTTGAGACCGAAGTCAAAGTTTCTGTTTTTCTTGTCGTCAAAATAGCAAGTTACCTTTTTCGCATCCTTAGGTACATACATGAATGTGTACTTGTCATCTGCTGTTTCTTCACCATATGTAGGCGTTTGTGTTCCAAAGTATGTGAAAGGATGCTCAGATTCTTCTGTTCGCATTACAACTCTTGCTCGAGTGGTTGAATTGTTTGAAACGACAAGTCGTACTCCTGTATTCTCAAAGTAAGTGCTAATACCGATGATAATAACAGGCGTTCCTTCAGATATGGAACCTCTAAACTTATATCCATAACCTGCGGTCATGTTCTTGCCAATAAGGTAAGTGTAGTATTCCTTACCTGACTTTGTTGTGATTGTTGCTTTTATCAGCTTATCCAATAAATTGGCAGGAGGACACATGAGCCACACTTTTAACGCATTTCTTTTCTCGACGTAGATATCATCCAGGTCAACAGTCATATTCTTTGACCATTTTATTGGAGTTATTTCACCCGTTGAAATGTCAACCGTACCCTCTGTGGCAAATAGTGGTTCGTCCATTGAGAGAGTCAGTTTTGAATATGTGCCGGATTGTAACACGTCAATATCAACAAGCATTACGCTACTTGCGTGTGAGAAGTTGAATGTGATTTCGTCATTTGCAGGATATTCCGAAGTCGCATACATAAAGTCGTATGCTCCAAGGTGTGCAGTCGAATTGTTGCCGCTTTGCTTCTGTCCTTCGTAACTTACGGGAACGGCATAGTAAGGAACATCGTTTGCTGTGTTAGATATGGAGTATGGATAATAAGCCTGATATGTGTGTTCTTGACTCATAGACCATCCACCTCCGTCAAAATGTGCCTTTGATGTTCCGTTGCTCTTGCCTAACTTGAATCTCATCTGTTCTCCTTCGTCAGGATAAATGCCGATGATGTCATTATCCGACCAACTGAAAGCCAAGCTTGAAGATTCATATACTAATGATGTTCTTGTATCGGCACTTGTTTCAAATTCGTATTTGAAATCCTTTACATTGCATGAAATCTTTGGCTGCTCCTTGTTTTCATTTTCTTGTAAGAGGATTTCGTCTTTTGAGGTACAAGCTGCTAATGCAAGCGTACTCAATAGGAAAGATAAATAATGTTTCATGCTATTAATCCATTGAGTCGAAGTCTGTCTTTCTTTCCCTTGCTGGTTGCATAGGGATATTGCTTCCGTTGAAATCTACGCTTTTTACACTACCAGCAAGAATACTTGCACGAATCTTTGCGTTCCTTACAACAGTTGAAGGAAACTCGTAATTTGATTTTTTCATCTTTAGAAGTTTTGTTTTTTATAAATTAAGGCTGTTTTCAATATGTTTTTTGAAGCATTCCTTAAATTGGTTATTATTCAATACTGCAAAGGTATGTTTTTTTGACTTTTTCTCCAAAAATATAGCGCTATTCTTCCTTTCGTGTTTTTAACTTACTATACTTTTAACAAGTGACCACATTTTGTGCATAGTGAATTTTAACAATTTCTTGATTTTTCTTATTTTCTATTAGTCAATAATAAAAATTATATTGTATCTTTGCGCTAAACATTATAAACATATAAAATTCTAAACAATTATGGCAGATTTCAAGTACGCTCCTATGTTCCAAGTAGGAAAGGACGACACAGAATACCGTCTTCTCACTAAGGAAGGCGTTACTGTAACAGAATTTGAAGGTCATGAAATCGTTAAGGTTTCTAAGGAAGCACTTACATTGCTTGCACAGCAGGCTTTCCACGATGTTGAGTTTACACTCCGTCGTGAGCATAACCTTCAGGTTGCTAAGATTCTCAAGGACCCAGAGGCTTCAGAGAACGACAAGTATGTTGCACTACAGTTCCTTCGTAATGCTGACACAGCAGCAAAGGGTATTCTTCCATTCTGCCAGGATACAGGTACTGCCATCATCCATGGTGAGAAGGGACAGCAGATTTGGACAGGATTTGAGGACGAAGAGGCTCTCAGCCGTGGGGTGTTCAACACATTCACACAGGACAACCTCCGTTACTCTCAGAATGCTCCTCTCAACATGTATGATGAGGTGAACACTAAGTGCAACCTCCCAGCACAGATTGACATCGAAGCTGTAGAAGGTGCCGAGTACAAGTTCGTGATGGTAGCTAAGGGTGGTGGCTCTGCCAACAAGACTTACTTCTACCCAATGACAAAGGCAACAATCCAGAACGAGGGTACTCTTCTTCCATTCCTCGTAGAGGAGATGAAGCACCTCGGTACTGCTGCTTGTCCTCCTTACCACATCGCATTCGTAATCGGTGGTACTTCTGCTGAGAAGAACCTCCTCACAGTTAAGCTTGCTTCTATCAAGTATTACGATAACCTCCCAACAACAGGCGACGAGACAGGTCGTGCATTCCGTGATGTTGACCTTGAGCAGAAGCTTCTCAAGGAAGCATACAAGATTGGTCTTGGAGCACAGTTCGGTGGTAAGTATCTTGCACACGATATCCGCGTTATCCGCCTCCCACGTCACGGAGCATCTTGTCCAATCGGTATGGGTGTAAGCTGTTCAGCAGACCGTAACATCAAGGCAAAGATTAACAAGGATGGTATCTGGATTGAGAAGATGGACACAAACCCATCTGAACTTATCCCAGAGGAGTACCGTCGTCCAGGAGAAGGTGCCAAGGGCATCGAGATTGACCTCGACAAGGGTATGGATGCTGTACGCAAAGAACTCTCTAAGTACCCAGTATCTACACGTGTCAACCTCAAGGGTACAATCATCGTAGCACGCGATATTGCTCACGCTAAGCTCAAGGCTCGTCTTGATGCTGGTGAGGGACTTCCACAGTACTTCAAGGACTATCCAGTTCTCTATGCTGGTCCTGCAAAGACTCCAGAGGGTTATCCATGTGGTTCAATGGGACCTACAACTGCTAACCGTATGGACCCATACGTTGACGAGTTCCAGGCAAACGGTGCAAGCCTCGTAATGATTGCAAAGGGTAACCGTACACAGCAGGTTACAGACGCATGTAAGAAGCATGGCGGATTCTACCTCGGTACTATCGGTGGTGTAGCTGCCGTACTCTCACAGAGCAGCATCAAGAGCATCGAGTGCGTTGAGTACCCAGAACTCGGAATGGAAGCAGTATGGAAGATTAAGGTAGAAGACTTCCCAGCATTCATCCTCGTTGACGATAAGGGCAACGACTTCTTCAAGCAGTTGAAGCCTTGCACAGGATGCACAATCATGTAAAAATGAAGAATGAAGAGTGAAGAATCTTCTTTAACAGATAGAATTCTTTTCTCACATCTATTCTTCTAATTAAAAGGAATTATTAACTCAAAAACAAGAAGGATAAAGGGAAGGATGAGGTATGCCCATCATCCGAATGGACATTCTTCATTCTTCGTTCTTCATTCTTCATTCAAGAAAATATGGAAGAAGTAAAAAACTATATCAGCACAGCTGAAGAGGCAATGGAGATGGCAACACTCCACCTTGAGGAAGCATTCAGCCGCATCCGTGCAGGACGCGCAAACGTACATATCCTTGATGAGATTCGCGTTGAGTCATACGGACAGAATGTGCCACTTGCCAACGTTGCAAGCCTCAATACACCTGATGCACGTACCATCACCATCAAGCCATGGGAGAAGGCTATGCTCAAGGTTATTGAGAAGGCTATCATCGACTCGTCAGTAGGTATCATGCCTGAGAACAACGGTGAGATTATCCGTCTAGGTATTCCTGCTCTCACGGAGGAGCGCCGTAAGGATCTCACAAAGCAGTGTTCAAAGGAGGCAGAGACTGCCAAGGTAAGTGTACGTAACGCACGTCGTGACGCTATTGACAAGCTCAAGAAGTCTGTCAAGAACGGAGTTGCCGAGGACGTTGAGAAGGACGCTGAGGACAAGGTTCAGAAGATTCACGACAAGTACGTGAAGAAGATTGAATCTATGCTCGAGGAGAAGAATAAGGAAATCATGACTGTGTAATGTTAATGAGTAATTAGTAATGAGTAATGCAGACATCACTATTGCCTGAATTGCGACAACTCATTGCTAATCTTTAATAACTCATTATAATATGCACATTTGTAAAAATGGAAGAAGCCGTTTGAACAATGCGTTCAAACGGCTTCTTCTGTTTTTTGGAAGAACTCATTCTTCATTATCCGAATGGCCATTCCTAAATTCTCATTAAAAGTGGTTATTTCTTATTCTTCTCGTAGTACTCGATTGCAGATGCAATGTTCTTCTGTACTGCATTGGTACTAAAAGTGGCACCTGTGCAACCATCAACCATAAGTTTTGTCTGCTTCTTTGCCTTTGAAATCTTGAGACCATCATAAAGAGGAATAAGATTCTGAGTAACCTTGACAAAGTAGTTCTTTGACTCCTTGTTGCGGAGTGTCTCTACCTTAACAATCTTATCTTTTTTGAAATAGACGTTGAGAGGTGTGCAATCTCTGTATCCACGTTCAGAACAGAGTGTAGTAGTGTTCACTACCACCGTACCGTCGCTATTCTTCTTCATGACTTCGCTATCCTGAGCACTTACTGACACTGTGCAAAGTAATATTGCGAATGATAATAGATACTTCATATTCTTGTATTTGTTATTTATTCGTACTTGTTCTTATTCCCTTTTGGTTTTATTAGAACTCAATTATTCCAAATGGTTTATTTTTTGCATTTGGAGCATAACATTTTATGTTTGAGCGCACAAAAATAGATAAAAATCATCATACGGCAAATATTTATTTCGATAACTTTCATTTTCCTTTAGCTTTTACTCACTATTGGTGATAGTCTCCCTTAGTGATTGCTTCATGGATATGCTGTTCCTTCGCTGTGAGTTCGCTATGCTTCCGTTATGCATCCGAAGTAAGTTTTGTTGATTACCCTTTTTTCACCCATTGATGTCCCATTCATAATGGGAGGTTAATGGGACTTTAATGGGAGGTTAATGGGAGTTACTACTAAAGTATAGCGTAGTCATGGCGATGTCATGACGTAGTTATAACGATTGGAGAGCAAGAGGAATGTTATGAAATGTTTTTGTCGAATATACTAGTTTACGTAGTAAAAAACGTATTTTTGCAAAAAAAGCGAAATAAGGGTTATTCTTTTGTGCCTTTTATTCGCTTTAATTTGTTTTACTAATTAATATTTTAATTATGATATGAATACTAACTATCTCCTTATACCTTTGATTATGTTGTGTTCTTGTTCTTCTGAAAGTCCAAGTAAGAAGGATGTGGATTGTAATTCTGAAAAAGAACCCAAAGAAATCCGTTTGGAAGAATAATGGGTAATTCTAAAAAGAGTTAAAACACAAGATATTATTTGTTTTCAATCTGTGTTTAATGGAAAAATGTGTAACTTTGCAGCGTAAACGACAATAAGAGTGTTGTTTACGCTGCGATTTAGTAAATATATTTCAATAACTACATAGATAATTATGGCAAATACGCTCGACAAAATTTTTGCTGCAAAGCTTCTTGAAATCAAGGCTATCAAGCTTCAGCCAGAGAATCCTTTCACTTGGGCTTCAGGATGGAAGTCACCAATGTATTGTGACAACCGCAAGGTGAATGCTTACCCAGAGGTACGTAACATCGTTAAGCTTGAGCTTACACGTCTTATCCTTGAGAACTTCCCTGAGGCAGAGGCTGTGGCTGGTGTGGCAACAGGTGCCATCGCTCAGGGTGCTCTCGTTTCTGACATCCTTGGTAAGCCTTATTCATACGTTCGTAGCAAACCAAAGGATCATGGTATGGGTAACCTTATCGAGGGCGAGATTAAGCCAGGTTCAAAGGTTGTAGTGGTAGAGGACCTTATCTCTACTGGTGGTTCTTCGCTCAAGGCTGTTGAGGCTCTCCGTCAGGCTGGCTGTGAGGTTGTAGGTATGGTTGCAAGCTTCACATACGGTTTTCCTGTAGCAGAGAAGGCATTTGCAGATGCAGGCGTTAAGCTCGTGACTATTTCTAACTACGAGGCTCTTACTGCCATTGCTCTTGAGACAGGTTACATTAAGGAAGAGCAGGTTCCAACACTCAAGGAGTGGCGTGCTAATCCATCAGAGTGGAGAAACGATTTGAAGAATTAATAATTAAGATTTAAGAATTAAGATTTAGTGAGAGCATCGTCAATGGACATTTCTTCATCTAAATCTTAATTCTTAATCCTTATATCTTAATTGTTTACGATGGCAAAATACGAAAGTTCAGTAAAACAATTATACTATCCACAGTCAGCAGTATATGCAAAGCTGTCAGACCTCAGCAATCTTGAGACGATACGTGACCGATTCAACGACCCTGCTGTTCAGCAGCAGTTGGTGGCATCGGGTCAGGTTCCTGCCGACAAGATAGAGCAGATTAAGGAGAAGCTTCAGACGGCTCAGTTCACTACGGATTCTGTGTCTATCACAGTGGACATGATTGGCGAGATCGCAATACAGATTGTTGACCGTGAGCCAGAGAAGTGTGTGAAGTATCAGGCTTCAAAGTCGCCTGTGCCTGTAACACTTTGGATTCAGGTTCTCCCGACATCAGACACGACAAGCAAGATGCGTGTAACACTCGAAGCCGAGCTTAACTTCTTCATCAAGCAGATGATTGGAAATAAGCTCAAGGATGGCATCGAGAAGTTTGCCGACATGCTTGCAATGATACCATATAATTAAGTGAAAAGTGAAAAGTGAAAAGTGAAAAATTTATTTTACTACTCTTTACTTCGAAAGCGAAATATTTGCAAAACATGAGCCTGGTAATATGTATTTTTCACTTTTCACTTTTCACTTTTCACTCTTAACTTACTTCAAATGGCAGATAAACTCTGGACAAAGAATGTCCAAATGACAGAAGAAATAGAGAGGTTCACTGTGGGACGTGACCGCGAGATGGACCTCTACCTTGCTAAGTATGATGTGCTCGGCAGTATGGCGCACATCACAATGCTTCAGTCTATTGACCTTCTCACAAAGGATGAACTTGCCGTACTCCTCAAGGAACTGCGCACCAT
>CAMOVB010000048.1:0-16736 GCA_946626925.1 uncultured Prevotellaceae bacterium | reverse complement strand
TGGAGTGTAGGTCATCTGGCAGTCGTTGATAAGTTCCTCACCAACGATGGATATCTCTGCTGATTGTCCTGCGGAAGTGACAACAGGCACGGTTGTCTGTGGTGCAGTGCCGAGTGTGTTGCCATTCATGGTAACAGAAACCTGCTTGCCATCAAAGAGAAAGGATAGTTTTTCGTAGTTGCCATCTGTATTGATGGTTGTTTCGCCAATCCTGATGCTCTTGGAACTTACATAAACCAATGCGCCAGTCTTGCTTGCGGAACGGATTACAAGTTCAACTTCCTGTTCTCCGACTTTGAGGGCATTGAGTGAAACCATGAACTTGTCGTATGTGCCCAAACTGCTACCAGATATTATAATCTTGTACTTACCTTCCTGTGCGTTGGTAATGGCAGAGAGTAGGGCGTTGGTTGCAGTTAGCATTATCTCTGTATCTGCAAGTGATGCTGTTTCCTTAGCACTGCGAGCGTTGTAGAGTGCAACAGCCAGCTCGTCAGGTTTGTTGTAGTATGGATTATCGTAGATAGCCTCGCCTCTTGCGATTGCTTCATCAAGTTTGTCTGTGTACAGTTTCAGGCGACTGTCTTCAAACGGATGGGTAGCATCTACAATCTGCCATGCAGAGATGTCACCAAGCGCCTTGTCATAATAGACGGAGATGTAATCCTTTGAATCAGCTCCCTTGTCGATGCCAAGGTAACACTTGTTTTCTCCGTTTATTGCGACACCGCGATTTGACTTGACATATCCGTCAATACCTTCCTGCAAGAGCCACTCGTAGGAGTTGTATGCCTTGTTGAGGCTTCCTGCAAACCAGCAGTTCCATGTGTCTCCTTCCTTATTACTTGCCTGTAGGTACTTGTTAGTTGCCTTGTGGCGCAACCAATACCAACCGCTATGTAGAGTGGAGGCTTCTGCTACCCACACATAGTTTTGCATATCCGTTCCTGCCTTTGAGAGGGCAGGCGAATTGTTCTCTGCGTTTCCACCAAGACATCTACCGTAATGGACGTTGTAAAGAAAGTATTCTCCACCATCGTGGATGGTGTTGTTTTGTGCTTTTGCTGTATTAGCAAAGATGAGAGCAACCGCAAAGATTGCCCTCATCATTATGTTACGTGTATTCATTATTTTACGATTACCTTATATGACATACCTGCAGCCTTAACTACATAAATACCTGATGCGAGAGGTGCGTTTGCATTTACCTTTGCACCTGATGCATTGAATACCTCAAAGTCAGAAGTACCAGGAACTGTTATTGTCTTGCCATTAACGATAGGTGCTTGTGCATTGTCTGCATTTGTACTATTGATGGCTGTTGCTGGTATGGTTGTCTTGTCTGTTACTTCAGCAATGACAAAGTAGCCTACCTTGTCAGCAGAATTTGCATTGTCTGTCACACCGGTAGAGGCAGAGTTGTCAATCATTCTCTTTACACGTGCTCCGTAAGCATAGCCATAGAGCTCGTTGCCAGTCTCGATGACTGTTTCATCGTATGCCTTACGGATGATTGTGGCTGATGGGTAGTTGTGTGTCTGTGCAGAAGCAAAGAGCATTGGATTCTTCATGTACAGTCTCTCTTCACCTTCCTTGTATTCGATGAGTCTTGATGTTGTACTGTAAAGTGCGTTCTCTCCGAGGCCTGCATGGATTATTAGTGTCTTGTTTGCATCCAAGAAACCTGTTCCAGGAGTGATTGCCATGTATGCTACGTTCTGAGGCATGGAGAGTTTCTTTGTCTCTGCATTCTCAAACTTGAGGTAGCATTTGAATCCCTTGTTTGTAATTTCTGTGATGACGACAGACATTGGGTATGGCTGCAATGAGGTAGGCGTAATCTTCTGTATCGTAGCAACAACGATAGGTGTTACTCCCTCTGGGAATGCCTGCTCAAATTCTATTTCTGTTACGTCCTTTGATACGAATACTTTTCCTACTACTGCATTGAGACCTCCAAAGTTCTTGACACCAGTGTTCAAAGAGAGGAATGGAAGTTCTTCTCTCTTAGTCAATGTTGTTACGCTGTTTGACTGCTTCTGCCAAGGATATACCTTAAAGGTGAATGAGCCAATACCTTGTTCTGTGAACAGAATATTAGGGTACAACTTTGTGTTGTTGTTTGTCATTGTACCAGTGATGACTACAGGGGAAGTGGTGTATGCGGTATTGTAATTAACCTTCATTGCTTCATCGCTTGTTATTGACAATGAACCATAATGTATTCCTTCTGCTTCCTTAACGTCTGGAATGGAGATGGCTGCCTCGTTAGATGTACGGCTACCTCTATCACTATCCTTGTCCTTGATACGGAAATAGATAGCTCCAGTCTTGCCTGTCATGTCAAGGAAAGGCAAAGCTTTGGAAGTGTAGGTCAATTCAGACTTGTCAACCATGCCAATCTGTCCGAGCTCAGTCCAGATGTTGCTCTCGTTCTGAACCTTACACTCAATGATGACGTTTTCTGTCTGTTTTCCGTTGAGGTGCTTCCAACTGAGTGTTACAACTTTAGTCTTAATGTCGTATGATGCAACGAGGTCAGATGGTGCCTTGTATGTCCAAGGCATCCAATATTCGTTTGCATCGTTGTATGCAAAACCTGACTTATATGTAGAGAGAACCTCTGCAGCCTTTGTAGGCGCACCATTTGTCCATATCTCGCGCTTTCCTTCAACTGCGTTATATACGGCAAGACGCTCAAGCCAAGGCTCTTTGTCGGCACGCTTGAGTACATCCCTGAGCCATTCACCGTTCTTCTGCTGGTCGTTGCCGCTACCCCATGAGTACCAGCCACCATCTGTGCTGAAGCCACCTTCTGTTGTCCAGTTGGCACCATTGTTCCACTCAGTTGCCCATACAGGAAGACCTGTTGCATCATAGAGAGACTTGAGACGTGACACGCATCCAGCAGGATCTGTTCCACCTATATAATAGTGTGTTGCAACGAAGTCAACACGTATGTTGTTGTTACGGCACCAGTTTACATACTCACTTACCATTCCTGAGTTTGGGTTGCAGCAAGCAAATGTTCCGATACGCATACCGCTGTAGAGGAAGTCCTTGGCTACATCTACGAGAGGATAGTCGCCATGCTTTTCTCTTGGGTTGTCTGGAATCTTTGTTACGTATGTATATACCTCGCCAGCTCCTGATGTATTGTCAGGCTCGTTCTGTCCGAGAATGTGAGTGTTGGTGTTGTTAAGATTGTTGATTGTTCCGAATCCTTCCCAAGCACCTTTGTAACCCTGTCCATTTGACTGTCCAGCCTCATGGTGACGCTGTGGAACGTACTCTGCGTTGTCACGAAGGCTGTTGCCTGCTCCCCAGTCGTAGAACCATGATGCGTTTGTGAGGTTGATGAGCCTGTCATCACGTGCATCACTCATACCGAGCTTGCCTGGCCATTGCCAACGGAATATACGGAAGAAACCTACCTTGTCTGCAAGGAACGCACCCTTTCCATTTCCTTCCTTTGTCAAATCGACCATACGGTCTTCGCTGTTAGCGATGAAGCAATGGCTGTATCCCGTTCCGTCGATGTTGTTAGCCATAGTTACCATGTAACCACGCTTAATCTTGAAAGAACGGATAGGGAAGTTACCACCAGACTTTGTGTAACGTGTTGTCTTATTGTATTGGTTTACCTCGCCTGTGAATCCATCACCGCTGTAAGTGGTGAGAGGGTAGAAGTCTGTTCCGTCAGGGTTCTTTGTATCGCTATGAGGCAATACGATTGCTCCGTGGCGATAGATGCTGACACGACAGTTTCCATTATTTGTCAAAGCAACACCATTAGCTGTTATCTTGACAAGATATTTGCTGATGACATCTGAAGGACGGATGTTCTCGAAGATGACAGCTGCATCAGGATTGGCAATGTCGATTGTACCAGCAGTAGAGAATGGCTCTGTACTTGTGATGGCATAATCAACAGCCTCTGTGAGAGTCACGGAGGTTGCACATTGTGTTACCCTTTGTGTTTTGTTTGCTGCATTAACAGTCAGCGCAAGTCCAAACAGTAATGCAAAGGTTAAAGTTCTAATATTCATATCGATTTAGTTTATGAGATTTTTATGTTGTCCCCCATCCCCCAAAGGGGACGTCCGTTCGGAACGTTGGGGAAATGATTGAGTTTCTTAGGTTTTTAAGTTTCTGAGTTTTTAAGTTTTTAAGTTCTTGAGTTTGTGATGCCAAGGACGGTCTCAAATGCTATTACTCATTACTAATTACTCATTATTTATTCGCTGTATAGAAGTCGGTTATCCTGCGTATTGCCCTTGCGCATACTGGACAGAAGTCCTCGACTTCGTTTATCTTCATACGACATTCCTGTGCTGGTCGGTAACAACCCTTGCTTTGATAACCTGCTCCCTCAAATACTCCGATGACCTGAGTGGCGGCATTTAGCTTTGCCATCTCCGTAGGGTTGCTCTTGTCAACGCTCTTGAAGTTCGGCACTTTAGGGTCGAGTGGAGTAGGGATTGATGTCTTATTAGGGATCATGTCTGCCCACTTGCTGTTGAAGTCCTTGAGTGTCGTGATGTTCGGTTCCCAAGGCTCCGTATCAGCTGGATACCATTGCTCGTCCATGTCGTCGTAGGCATATTCATCGGCAAGTCCTGCGTAGCTGTGACCGAACTCATGTACAAAGACCTCTTTAAATGTAGGGTGGTCACTTGTAGAGAATGTCACCTGATTGTATATTCCTCCTCCTCCGTATGTGTTGGAGTTGACGAGTACCATGATGTGCTCGAAAGGAATGCCAGCCAAAAGGTCGTATATCTTGTGTATATTCTGCGACATCAGATAGCGGTTGCTATAGAATGTGTCGTAGTGCGCTCCGCTTGTGCCTCTCTTCCATATTCCTTTATGAGGGATTGATGGACCAGGGTCTTTGGATGGAGCGGCCACTGCTACCACATTGAACCTGTCTTTGAGACTCTTGAAAGGCTCTCGTGCAAAGAGTGCATCCACGGCACGCTGACAGTCGGCATAGAATTTGCCCATCTGAGCCTCTGTATATCCATCGGCTACGATGGCGAGGTCAACGCAGTCGACGATGTTTACTCCTTCCATTGGGTTGAAGCCTGTGTATGTGAAGTTACGAGTGGCGATACCTTTCTTTTCGCCTTGAATTGTTTCACCTTCTTGTACGCCCTTGCCTTTCCAGATGTAAAAGAAAGGGATGTCGTTGTTTGCAATCTTACGGATAAGTATGTCCTTTGGATTGACCGTATGGGTGAGTTCTGCCGTTACTTCCCCGTGGTTGTTGGTGAGAGTGATTGTAACATCAACTGGCGCTTTAGGGAAAGGTATGTTGTACGAAGCCTCGAAAGCCTTTTTCACCTTCTTTGCCTCATCATACTGGAGCCATTCCTGAAAGAGAGTAGAGAAAGTCCATATATATATTATCTCCTGTGTCTTCTGGTCGCGGACAACAAGTTGACCGTTACCGTTGAGGAACTTCTCTGCGAGTCTGTTCCTTCTTCCTGCCCATTTGCTTTGTTGCATCATCTCTTCGAGGTAGATATGTTGCTCGTTGGCATCACCTGCAAGGATGTAATCCAGTCGTAGTGTCTTGTCTTCAAAGTACTGGTCAAAGTCCTGTGCATGAGTGCATAGAGTGATAGCAGAAAGCAGAATGGTTAGTATTCTTTTCATCTGTCTGTTTTGATTGGTGTTGTATTTTAGTTGAGTTTAAGACATTTTGTTCACTATTGCGTTGTGAAGGCTTACTTTATGTTACTCGCAGAGCCTTCGTTAATCCTTCGTTAATGGTTCGTTGACCCTTCCTAATTTTTCCTTTGGATTTCAGAACGCAAAAAGTAAGCTGTCCTTGCTATGTGAATAGCATTTTGTCACTATTGTTTCATCCCCGACAGTTTTTAACTGTTGCTCTTTATAGTGCAAATAAACAAAAAAGTTTTTGAACACACAAATTGAATGGGTGAAAAATGCTCATTTATGTGTGAAGTTGGGCGCATATTGTACGATTTTCTTGTATTTTTAGACTTTATTTAATGGATTATTCTATTGTTTATTTGACACTCATTTTTGCATAATTCAGTAATCGCATATTTTTGTGGCATCAATCTAAATCGTAAAAATCGGACTCAACTAACCAAATGCTATAAGCTGAGTTTGCGCCTCTGAAAATGAAATCGCAGAAAGTAAAGAACTGATATCTAACCAATAATTACGGATAAATAGCTAATTAATAGTTCAAAAATATTTCATCTTGAATCAAAAATCAAATGTACATGTTATTATAACTATACTCTAATCATTCAACTAATCACCAAATACTATCATTAGTAATCATTCGACACTTTTGCTTTTTCATTTTCGGAGGCACAAATTTGGTTAGGATTAAGAATTTTATTCCTGATTATCGTCTTGGGTCATTAAGAATGTATGTGGATTTCTCACCAATCTTCCTTCCTTGTGAGGGGCGGAGGTGGGGTATATATAACTAACCATATTTTATATCAACCAATTAAAACCTTAACCAAAATGATGGTTTCTAAATCAACATGTGCTAAGTTTGTGGGCGCAATGGCATTTGTCGCTTCATTTATGGCATCAGGTGATGCTATGGCACAGAGAAAGACAGATCAGCTTGACCGCGGTCTTGTCGCAGTTAAGCAGAACAGTGGTGTATTCGTCAGCTGGCGAGTACAGGCAGATGAGTACTACGACGTGAGGTACAACCTCTATCGTGACGGAAGTCTCGTTGCTCAGAACCTTTATGCTTCCAACTATACTGATGGAGGCGGAAGCTTGTCAAGCCGTTACACGGTTGCCCCTGTCCGCAAGGGCGTTGTGGGAGCACAATGTGCTGCAGTATCTACATGGGACAAGCAGTATCTTGAGTTCCCGGTTTCAAATGTGCAGGCTCGTAGTGGTGTTACTGTGTGGAAGCAGAATGACCCATCGTCTGCAATGGCTAACTACACCATAAATGACATTTCGCTCGGCGATGTTGATGGCGATGGAAAGATTGACTTCATCGTAAAGCGTAAGAACCAGACGGATGCTGATAACTTGTTCCCAACGAACAACTATCAGATGTACTGTCAGATTGAGTGCTACGCTTCTTCACGCAACTACGGTCGTCTCTGGTGGATTGACTGTGGTCCTAATATCTGTTATGGACCTGATGAACAGTGGGATGCCGTTGCGTTCGACTGGAATGAGGATGGTTCTGCCGAGGTTCTCTACCGTGGTGGTGCCAATACTGTCATTCACCATTCAGACGGTACTACCGAGACTATCGGTAATGTGAACGAGAATATCCGTGGCAATATCTCTCATACTGCCAACATGACCTTCACCAACTCTGGTGAGGAGTGGCTCATGTACATCGATGGACGCACAGGACGCACATACGATGTCATCTCATATCCTCTTCCACGTGGCAATGCGAGCGACTGGGGCGACAGCTACGGTCACCGTTCAAGCAAGTACTTCATGGGTGCGCCTTATCTTGATGGCGTGAATCCTTATATCTTCCTCGGACGTGGTATCTACACAAAGATTGATGCTTGTACTTACCGTGTGAACAAGAGCACAAACAAATTATATAAGGTAGGCAACACATGGCACAGCTATAACAACTCTGGCTGGTATGGTCAGGGTAATCATAATTTTGCCATAGCTGATGCCGATGAGGACGGAAGCGATGAGATTATCTACGGTTCTATGGTTCTTGACTTCCATACAGCCGACAACTCCCTCCACGGATGCTCATCTACAGGTCTTGGACATGGTGATGCTTCGCACACCGGTGACCTTGACCCATTCCGCAAGGGTCTTGAGACATTCGCTTGTCTTGAGGAGCATGGAGGACATAACTACCGTAACGCCAACACATGTCAGATATATTATCGTCACAGTTCAGGTGGTGATGACGGTCGTGCAATGGCTGGTAACTTCACCAATGACTATCCTGGCTGCATCGGTATGTCTGCCACATCAGGTGTCATCTCACTTGCTTCTGACCGTGTAATCAATGGTTGGACAAACAACTGGAATGCACAGACTCCAAGTCCTGCTGCCCTCAACTTCCGTATCTACTGGGACGGCGACCTTCTTGATGAGTCTGTAAACGGTCCTGGTTCAAGCGAGGGCTATCTCTTTATCGACAAGAACGGTCAGCGTATCTATGACACAGGTCATGGCAACTACCAGACAGCTTGTATCAACTGGTCAAAGAAGAATCCATGTGCTCAGGGCGATATCCTCGGCGACTGGCGTGAGGAACTCGTGATGCGTACATCCGACAACCGCTTCATCCGTGTTTATACTACTGTCACTCCTACTCAGCACCGTATGCCTTGTCTCTGGTACGACCACGTTTACCGTCAGGGTATGGTATGGCAGACTGAAGGCTACAACCAGCCACCTCACACAAGCTACTTCGTTGGCGAACTTGAGGGACTCACTCAGGCTCCACCTCCAATGACATGGACAGGACGTACAGGTATCGGCAACAACGGTTCAATCACAACTGCTCTCAATGGTCGTGACGTGTTCATCTGGCCTGATGGCAACGGCTCACAGTATTACGTGAACATCAACAGCGGCGCACAGCCTTACACTCTCTACCTCAATTCTCGTACAACAATCGAGGGTGGTGACCGTGTCAACTATACTGAGACAAAGCACACTTGGGACCGTATCTGGCTCCGTGGCTCAGGTCTCTCTGGTACAACAAACCTCTGTAAGCAGGGTTCATCTGCTGCTCATCTTCCTTATGTCACTCACAGCCACTCTGGTAAGACAGACGTATGGCAGGGTGCCCTCATCTGTAACGGTAGTGTGCCTAACTCACCAATATGGGCAAACATCCACACAGAGCTCTTCCTCGGTAATTCTCTTGATGCTGCAGCAAGCACATACAAGTCAATCACTATGGAGTACGGTTCTGCACTCTATATCAGCAGTCAGGCTAAGAGCACTCCATTTGTTAATGACAATGGTTATGCTCACATGACAGTCAATGAACTCTCTGTTAAGGAAGGTTCACGAGTAGTATTCGATATCAACGGTACAGACAACAATGCTGGCGACCAACTCAATATTGGTACTCTTACAATCCGCAAGCAGAACTGGCAGTATGGTCCTCGTTACCTCGCTCCAGTATTCCAGTTCAACGCTCCTTCAACTCTTGGTGCTGGTAAGTATCGTCTTGGTACTATCGGTAATGTATCAGGCAGCCTTGGCAACATTATCCTTGAGGGCAACCTCACTACATCAAGTGGACTCACTAAGTCACTCGTAGTGGAGAATGGTGTGCTCTACCTCAAGATTAGTGGTTCAGGCTATGGATATGAGCGCGTTTACTTCCAGGATTTCGAGGCAGGCAGCTCAAACAACTACGGCTTTGCAATGGCAGCTGGTGGTGTTGAGACACTTGCTCAGGCTAATGGTCACGGTGGTAAGGTATTCCACATCTATCAGGGAAGCAACAACAACCGTACAGTCAACCTCGATTTCAACGGCAACGGCTACTTCACAAGTGCAACAAGCTACACATTCGAGTTCGACGTGGCTATGATTAGCGGTAACCAGAACCCATCATCTATCGTAGTCAACACTCGCAATGGAGCTGTACTCTGCAGCATCAACTTCGGTTCATACGCTACATCAGCTACTGTCACAAATGCAAGTGGTGCTAACCTCGGTTCTATCCCATGTGAGGGCTATAGCCGTTCAACAATCAATGCAGGTCTCGTTCCATCATCATGGAATCACTTCAAGATTGTCGGCAGCTCACGTGGCGTACACCTCACAGTTACAAACGCAAACGGACAAGTAGTCATCAACAATGCTCAACTTAGCACAGGTACAACTCCTGTTCTCTCAATCGTTACAAACCTCGGACGCTACTATACTCATGTGGCATACGACAATATCAGCCTCGTAAGTCTCATCTCTTACAACTCTCGTGTTCGTAATGTTATCGAGGACCTCGACATTGCGTCAGAGGCAACAGGCATTGAGGATGTTGAGCCAGCTTCTACAGTCAATACATACTTCACATTGTCAGGTCAGAAGGTTTCTGAACCAGTCAAGGGACAGGTATATATTGTCAAGAAGAGCAACGGCAAGACAATTAAGATGCGTTTCTGATTTCCATGTAACTAAGTCCCTTCCCCTCGTGGGAGGTTAGGAGGGGGCCTATAATTAACATGCCATCCGGGTCACATGGTACTCGGATGGCATTTTACTTTCTAAACACAGAGGACACAAAGGACAATGTGGAATATTGAAACAGTATGCAGATTTGCTTTGATGTCGCATAAGGTATTATTATACCCAGTCTAAGTTTAAATAGTGTTAAACAGGAAAAATATATGCTGAGGAAAGAGATAACGAATTGTAATAATATCTATATTTGCCTGCGTCAGACGAGATAAAATAGTATAACAAAACGAACGCCTGAAAACAAGTGAAAACGACTAACATTAGTCCGTAGTGGCGACTATCATTAGTCCGTAGTGGCGACTATCATTAGTCCGTAGTAGTGACTAATATTAGTCCGTCGAGCGACTATCATTAGTCCGTTGGACGTGTTATTGGAAGCCCGTTGCATTATATTTGTTTTTACCTTCGTCTGTATTGTAAATTAATTAATTAACCTTTAAAAACGTACTAAATTATGTCTAAGTACAAGATTATTGAGAGAAAGGCTAATCCTATGAACAAGCAGGATAAGACCGTGAAGTATTATGCCAAGCCAGTATCAGAACGTGCACTGAGCACAGCACAGTTTGCCAAGAACGCATCAGTGGGTATGGCAATCACTCCAAAGGAAATGGAGGCAGCCATTGAGCAGTTCAGTCAGTATGCAATGCAGATGCTCCTTATGGGACGTTCTGTAGAGATTCCTAACATCGGAACTCTCCGTCTTTCATTCAAGTCAGATGGTGCAGAATCTCCAGAGAAGTTCAATGCACGTACGATGATTAACTCTCCACGTATCCTGTTCAGACCTAAACCTGACATCCGTTCTACAATCATGAACAGCATCACTTATGAGAACGCAGGTGTGCGTGCTGGTGGTAAGGACTATCCATCCATCAAGGCTTACACAGATGCTATGGGCGGTAGTGGTTCTTCATCACAGGGTGGCAACACTGGCGGCGGTGGCAACCAGGGTGGTGGCACCTCAGGTTCAGGTGATGACAATGGCGTATTCTAAACAACTCTCTTAACACAAACGTATTGGAGCGTCCCATACTGTACGGGACGCTCCAATTATTTTATATGCTGATGTTGTCTCCGTCTCCTCCCCCACGGGGAGGTCGGGAGGGGGCCGTCGTTAAATAAACTCTCCCGTGTAGCTCCATGCACACTTGCCAACTTCCTCTGGTGTGCCTGTGATGACGAGGTTACCACCTCCTGCACCACCTTCGGGACCGAGGTCGATGATATGGTCGGCACACTTGATGACATCCACGTTGTGCTCAATGATGATGATGGTGTGACCTCGTGTGATGAGTGCATCGAATGCCTTGAGCAACTTCTTGATGTCATGGAAATGAAGACCCGTCGTTGGCTCGTCGAAGATGAACATGGTAGGTACAGCCTTCTCCTGACTGAGGTAGAACGCCAGTTTGATGCGCTGGCTCTCACCACCAGAGAGTGATGAGGATGTCTGTCCAAGCTTGATGTAGCCGAGTCCTACGTCCTGAAGAGGCTTCATCTTCTGTACTATCTTCTTCTGCTTGTGCTCCGTGAAGAACTCTATGGCCTGATTGATAGTCATGTTCAATATGTCGTAGATGCTTTGTCCCTCGTAAAGCACGTCGAGAATCTCGCTCTTGAATCGCTTGCCGTGGCATGACTCACACTCCAGTACAAGGTCGTTCATGAACTGCATCTCCACGGTCACCGTTCCGTCGCCCTTACACTCCTCACAACGTCCTCCGTCTGTGTTGAAAGAAAAGTAGGCTGGCGTATATCCCATCTGCTTTGAGAGTTGCTGACCGGCGAAGAGCTTGCGTATCTCGTCGTAGGCACCGATGTATGTCACAGGGTTGCTGCGTGAAGATGTACCGATAGGATTCTGGTCAACGAACTCAATGCGCTTTATCATGTCCACATCTCCTTCGAGTGCTGTGAACTGTCCTGGTCGGTCGCACACCTCGTCGAGGTGGCGCTTCATGGCACGGTAGAGTATGTCGCGCACAAGCGTTGACTTGCCCGAACCTGATACGCCAGTCACGCACGTCATCACGTTGAGTGGAAACTTCACATCTATGCCCTTGAGGTTGTTCTCACGTGCACACTTCACCTCAATGTAGTTGTTCCAAGGACGTCGGCTTGTAGGCACTTCTATCTTCTCTGCACCTGTGAGATAGTCGATGGTGTGTGACTTGCCCACAGGGAATGAGTTGATGTCATCCTTTACCGAACCAGAGAAAACAATCTCGCCACCCAGTCGTCCTGCATCAGGACCTATGTCGATGATATAGTCGGCAGCACGCATTATCTCTTCGTCGTGCTCCACTACCACCACCGTGTTGCCGAGCTTCTGCAGTTCACGCAACACATGGATGAGTCGCTGTGTGTCGCGAGGATGAAGTCCGATACTTGGCTCGTCGAGTATGTACAGACTGCCCACAAGACTTGAACCGAGACTTGTGGCAAGGTTGATGCGCTGGCTCTCACCACCCGAAAGCGAGTTGCTGAGACGTGACATCGTGAGGTAGCCCAGTCCCACGTCAACGAGGAACTTGAGACGGCTCTTAATCTCCGTGAGCAGACGCTTGGCAACCTCGCTGTCGTGCTTCGTTATGCAATGGCTGTCCTTGCTTATGTCCTTGGCGTTGTCCGTCACCTTTATTGTACGGAAGAACTCGTTGAGGTCCGTCACCGACATATCGCACAACTCGCTTATGGTCTTGCCTGCAAAGCGTACATATTCGGCTTCAGGCTTGAGACGCTTGCCGTGGCACACAGGACAAGACGTCCTGCCTCGGTAGCGGGCAAGCATCACACGGTATTGTATCTTGTATTGGTTCTCCTGAAGCATGTCGAAGAAACGGTCAATGCACAACGACTCGTACTTGTCCTCTCCCTTTACGCCGTGCCACAGCAGGTCCTTCTGTTCCTGCGTCAACTGGTAGTAAGGCGTGAAGATAGGGAAGTTGTAACGCTCAGCCCTTCGGCAGAACTCCTTCTTCCATTCGCCCATCTTCTCACCGCGCCAGCACACCACGGCACCATCATATACGCTCAGTTCCGTGTTAGGCACCACGAGGTCTTCGTCTATACCCATCACCTTGCCGAAGCCCTCACAATTGGGACATGCTCCAGCAGGCGAGTTGAACGAGAACATCTGGTCGGTAGGCTCTTCAAACGTGATGCCGTCAGCCTCAAACTTCAGTCCGAAGTCGTGCTTGCCTTCAGGCAGGAACTGTAACGTACACTTTCCGTCACCTTCATATAGTGCAGTCTGGCACGAATCGGCAAGACGTGATATGGTGCTCTTGTCATTGTTCACCGTCAAACGGTCGATGACAAGCATTATCTCCTTGTACTCAGGCTTGGTGTTGAGGAACTCGTCGATGGTCATTACATTGCCGTCAACGGTGATACGGGCATAGCCTTGCTTCATATCCATCTCCAACTGCTCCTCCACCGTGCGACCGCTACGTGGAATGAGTGGGGTGAGTACCATGAAACGTGTTCCCTCGGGGTAGGAGAGCATACACTCGGTGATGTCATCCTGTGTGTGCTTCTTCACCTCGCATCCAGATACCGGGGAGAAGGTGTGACCGGCACGTGCAAAGAGCATACGCATATAGTCATATATCTCCGTCGTTGTACCTACAGTCGAACGTGGGTTGCGGCTCGTCACCTTCTGCTCGATGGCTATTGCAGGCGGAATGCCCTCGATAAAATCACATTCAGGCTTACCCATGCGTCCCATGAACTGACGGGCATACGTGGAGAGGCTCTCCACATATCTGCGCTGTCCCTCGGCATATAGAGTGTCGAAGGCGAGTGACGACTTACCCGAACCGGATACACCCGTAATAACCACGAACTTGTTGCGTGGAATATCCACATCCACGTTCTTTAGGTTATTGACACGTGCCCCCTTAATCCTTATACAGTCTGTATCGTTGTACTTTTTCATCTTAATCTTTCCAATTATGGTGCAAAGATAAGTTTTCTTCCCCAAATGTTAATGAATAACCAGAAATAAATAGTAATTTTGCGCTGACCTACTCAGGGCAATATTACTAATTACTGATTTCTAATTACTAATTATACTAAAACCATATCCCCCTATGGTAACTTCACCCTCCCCCTATAGGAGGGAGGGCTGGGGAGGGGGCCCGACCTATGCAATACAAATATTGTGGACACAGCGGAGTGCAGCTCCCAGTCCTTTCTCTTGGCCTATGGCACAACTTCGGTTCGGTAGATGATTTCAGCACATCCACTCAGATGGTTGTTAAGGCTTTTGATGCAGGCATCTGCCACTTTGACCTTGCCAACAACTACGGTCCTGTACCTGGAAGTGCAGAGACCAACTTCGGACGCATACTCAAGGACAATCTTGCCAGTCATCGTGACGAGATGTTCATTTCATCAAAGGCAGGTCATGAGATGTGGCCTGGCGTGTATGGCGATGGCTCATCGCGCAAGAACATCATCGCTTCGTGCGACCAGAGTCTCCGTCGCATGGGACTTGACTACGTCGATATCTTTTATAGTCATCGCTACGATGGTGTTACTCCTATCGAAGAAACCATGCAGGCACTCATCGACCTTGTGCGTCAGGGCAAGGCTCTATATGTTGGTATCTCCAAATATCCGCCACACCTTCAGCAACAGTGCTACGACATACTCCGTGAGGCTCATGTGCCATGTCTTCTGTCTCAGTATCGTTGTTCCATGTTTGACCCAAAGGCACAGCGTGAGAACTTCCAGATAGCTGCCGACAATGGTAGCGGCATCATCTGTTTCTCCCCATTGGCACAGGGACTTCTCACAGGTAAGTACGACAACGGCATCCCTGCGGACAGTCGTGCAGCCAAGAGCACAGGTTTCCTCCAGCAGTCACAAGTAACACCAGAGCGTGTTGAGGCTGCCCGTCAGTTAGGAGCAATAGCCAAGCAACGTGGACAGTCGCTTGCACAGATGGCACTCGCATGGGTACTCAATGACGAACGTGTCACATCATGTATCATCGGCACATCATCCGTTACCCAGCTTGATAATAACCTCGCCACACTCAACAACCTCACATTCTCTGATGACGAGGTTACCGCAATAAAGAATATCATAGACAAACCAGAATTGTGGTTCTAACTTGCTACGTGATACACAGAAAAGATTGTTGCGCAATTTTGCATCGAAAGATGAGAACTTTAGATGCAAAGTTGCGCAACTATTCGTAAAGGCAGAATATTGGAGCAAACGAAATGTCTTCACCAGCAAAGAACTCAATAAAAATGGACATGAGCCATGTTCATAGTTGCTTCTTTTGGTAGAGCAACAATTTTAGTCTTTTCTTTGCCAGTAAAGCATATTTCAACTATCTTTGCAACTCAAAATGAATAACTCGTCGGTATAACATATATTGCTGAATAAATCAAATAAGTTTGTAAAGTGGGATTGATTGATAGAATTAAAGATAAAATATACATTTCATGGAATTTATGGTTTCGTGAACATGTGTTTTGTATATTCAAGCGTTTGAGTCTAAAGAACAAGAACGTATCCATTTTTTGTAACAATTGTGTTGGGGCATGCATAGCGCATGACTTGAACCTTAAATTCCGTTCCCCATTCGTAAATCTTTGGTTGTACCCGAAAGATTATATCAAGTTTTGTGAAAACATCGAGTATTACATAGAAAAAGAACTTGTTTTCACAGACCCTAATAAGCATGGTGTTGATTACCCAGTTGCATTACTTGGCGACATTTGTATTTTCTTTCAGCACTATCATTCTGAGGAAGAAGCTAAGAAATGTTGGAATGAGCGTAAGAAAAGAATTAATCATGATAATATTTGCTGCTTGTTGGTTGAACGTGATGGATGCACGTATGAAGACTTGCTTCGATTCTCAAGACTTCCTTATCCAACAGCGTCGTTGGTACATGTCCCAATGCCAGAATTGAACAATTCTCATTATATCAAGGGGTTTGAAAAAGACGAACAAGTCGGAGATAGTATAGAATTCAAACCTCATCAATACTTCGGTTCACGTTATTATGATGATTTTGATTATGTGAAATTTTTCAATAGCAACGTGAATAATGCTAATCAAAGTTCCTCTTTGCAATAAAGAGAATAGTGTGGCGACTTCATTCAAAAAATCGCTTTAACAGTCATTTGCAGAGTTCAATTTGGTCGCCGTGGAGGAAGTGTCGGGACATACACAATTACAATCCAAACCTCGTGGGACATCATCTACATGTACCCATTCTCTATTTCTAATTGCGTATGAGAAAGTTGTTCCTTCAAGCATAATTATTCTGTCTAATGTATTTTTACCCCTTCTATATTTCTTGTCTCCTTGCTGAAGTTCATGCCGATGCGGATAATCTTCTGTCCGTTCTGTTCGAATGGGAGTGTGTAGTGCTTGTTCTCTATCTGGTCAAGTGCTTCCTCGGCTGTGCCGTCAAGCTTGAACTCCATGACGTAACAGAATTTAGGAGTCTGGAGTACAAGGTCTATGCGGCCTTCACTTGTCATATACTCTGCCTG
>CAMOVB010000047.1:0-16753 GCA_946626925.1 uncultured Prevotellaceae bacterium | reverse complement strand
TACGACCGTGTTTATATCAGTGCTTCACGTTACCTCCGTCTGAGCAATTCAACAGAAGGCGGTGTACAGGGATTTGCAAACAACACTCTCGAATACAACATCAATACAGGTTCTACAACCAACGCATGGGATAAGGCAAAGGCAAGTGCTGCCGACGGCCACGCTGCATACGTATATGACAGCGAGACAGGCGAAGTGCTTGACGGCTACTCACCAGAGTCAGAGAAGTGCAAGGGCGGCTTCATGCTTGACGCATCAATCGGTAAGAGCATCAACCTCCGTGACGGCAAGCGTCTCAGCATAAACCTTCAGGTTCAGAACATCACAAACAACACAGACATGCGTACTGGTGGATATGAGCAGAACCGTAAGGACCGTACATACGACTATCAGTTCTCTAAGAACTCATATTATTACTATGCAAATGCAATCAACGCATTCCTCAATGTTTCACTCAAATTCTAAGCAGATATGAAGAAAGTATTTTTAGCATTATTTGCAGGAACACTCACTTTTGCATCCTGCATGAACGATTGGGACAACGAGATTGTCGATAACGACCTTTACTCTGCTGAGAACATTGGTGAACCAACAACCACTCTCTCAAAGCTTCGCAAGGACTATGCAAGCGTCATTGAGGGACAGACATACAGCCTTGTCACTACCAATGAAGTGGTTGAGGGTATCGTTGTTGCAAACGACATATCAGGTAACATCTACCAGAGCATCTTCATTCAGGGTATTGCCGAGGATGGAACACTCGACACAAGTGAAGGCGGCTTCTGCGTAAGCATCAAGGGACTTGGTTGTCTCTACTCCATCTATCCAGTTGGACAGAAGGTGCGCATCAGCCTCAAGGACCTCTATGTAGGAAGCTATGGCAAGTCACCACGTATCGGAATGCCATACATCAACACCAACGGTGCTATGAAACTGGGTCCTATGACATTCCCAATGATGCAGACTCACATCCAGAAGATTGGAAAGCCAAATGCGAACATGATACAGGCTCGTGAGATAAAAGCTGACGACCTCAGTGCAAACAACATTGACAAGATTACTCCTATGCTCGTAGTGATGAAGAACGTCACTATCTCTGACGCAGGATGGCCATACGCCCACTGGGAGGCAGGAGGCGATGTCTATTCAGAGTACCACGACATCACTATTGATGGAGTGAAGAAGTCACAACTTCTCTACACAAGTACAAGCTCTACGTTTGCAGGCGATACCATCAAGCCAGGCAAGAAGACAATCTACGGCCTCTTGAACCGTTACTCTTCAAGCTATCAGTTTTCGCTTCGTTCAATCGACGATATCATTGAGTTGGGGGAATAATTAAGAATTATCTTTGGAGTTAAACAAGAAGTTAAAAAGAAGATAAAATGAAGTTAAAGAGACGATACTCATTCGCCATTTTAACTCCCATATAACTCCTCTTTAACTTCACTATAACTACAATCACACAAATTAGAAAAGATTTATGAAAAAGATATTTTCATTTTTGCTCACAGTAGCAACAACATTGGCTATCACAACATCATGTGCTGATATCCCAATGCCATACGACATATTCGCTAACGGAGATGTTTCTTTCGGAAAGAAACTTCCATATAAGAATGCTTCATTATCTGCATTCAGCACTTTCGACAAGAAGGAAGGTCTTCCAGCTTGGAGCATCGGTGCTAACTATACTCAGGCAACAGGTTACCAGAAGTGGGACGGTGCTGCAGACAAGTCAAACAAGGAAGTTGAATCTTATCTCATCTCTCCAGCACTCAACACGACATGTGCAAGCGGTAAGGTTCGCATCTCTTTCGACCAGACAATCCGCTACGAGAACAACGTGACTGGATGGCAGAACTATCATAAGGTATTTATCTCTAAGGATTACACTGGCAACACAGCCGACTTCGATAAGGCAACTTGGACACCACTTGCCTACACTCCAAAGGCATCTACCACTAACGACTGGACACTCTACACTTCAGGACAGATTGCATTGCCAGAGGACTTCGTAAATCATGACTCTGTATATGTAGCATTCTATTTCTATGCTCCAGCAGCCAGCTCTACTACATGGGAACTCCAGAACTTCCTTATCGAGGAAGGAGAAGCAACAAACAACGGCAGTGGCGACACTCCTGCTCCTGCTGCTTTAGGCTCAAAGGAAGCACCACTAACAGTAGCAGCAGCTAAGGCAGTAACATCTGGTAGCGGATACGTTACAGGTTACATCGTAGGTTATATTGACGGACAGAAACTTGCAGAAGGTGCTAAGTTTGAGGCAGCATCAGCAGCAGAGACAGAACTTCTCCTTGCTGACGCAGCAGATTGCAAGGACGCTACACTTGTTCTTCCTGTACAGTTGCCAGTTGGTGACCTCCGTACTAAGTTGAACCCTAATATTGCAGAGAACATCGGAAAGAAGGTTGTACTCTATGGCTCATTCGAGAACTACTTCGGAACAATGGGAATGAAGTCAACTTCATGGGCAACAATTGACGGCACAGAAATAGGTGTTGATCCTGACAAACCAGTCGTTCCTGTCGGTAAGGCAGAAGGTACAGGTTCAAAGGAAGACCCATACAACGTAGCAGCAGCTATCAAGGTTGCACAAGACCTTGGTTCAGGAAACACAACAGACAAGGAATTCTACATCAAGGGTAAGGTTTCACGCATCAGTTCTATTGAGACAAGCCAATATCAGAATGCAACATTCTTCATTTCAGATGATGGTAGCCAGAACAACGAGTTCGAGGCTTATCAGGTTTATGGTCTTGGTGGTGCAAAAATTACTGACGCAAACTATGTAAAGGTAGGCGACAAAGTCGTTCTCTATGGTAAGATTACAAACTACAAGGGTAATACATACGAGACAACTGGTAAGGGAACTGCTTACATCTACTCTCTTAATGGTGTAACTGAAGGCGGTTCAACTTCTGACGATGGTGGAAACACAGGTAATGATGATGGCGGCAACACAGGTTCTTCAGAAGGCATCACATTCGATGGAACAACCGTTACATTCACAAACTCAGCTGTAGAAGCAGGAACAGAAACAATTTCATATGACCTTAATAACCTTGCGCTTGCAGATGGTACAGAAGTCACTACTGTTGATTTATCTGATGGAACAAAGGTTCTTTTCGGAAAAGGAACAAACGAGAATGCACCTAAGTTCTACACAAAAACAAAGGGAGTACGCGTTTATGCAAACAACACTATTACATTCGAAAGCAATAAAGCTATTGCAAAAATAGTAATCACATGTGATGCTCAAAACGGTACTGATTATGTCGGTAACGCAACAGCAACAGTTTCTTTCGATGGCAACAAGGCTGTTTACACAAATGCAGGAACTGCCAATACCCAGATTCGTGTTCAGACAATAACGATTACTTACGCTAAATAATTCGCAATGATTAAGAAACTTCAATATCTGCTGATGGCTTTGTCCATCAGCAGCACATTCGCACTCACATCTTGTAGCGAGGACGAGGAAGACCATGTCGTTGTTTGTCCAAACAATGGTATGGCTACCACACTCGGTGCTGTTGGCGATATTGTCAGCGGTTCAATCATCATCAATGGTAGCACAAGTCTTGGTTCTGCAAACCTCTATTCTGTAGGTTTTGAATACAGCACAGACAAGAACATGAAGCAAGGTGTGGTTGCACTCACTTCACAGGACTTCGACGGAAAGGACTTCACGGTCGTAATCACAAATCCACAGGCAAACACAGCTTACTACTATCGTGCTCGTGTTCGCATGAACGCACTTGAGGAGTTCGTAGGTAAGACTCGTGTAGTCTATACTGACAGCATCTGCCATGTCGATTCTGTTAAGACAGCAGCAGCAAATGCAGATCTGAAGGTTAAGAACACTGACGGCACACACGTATATATAGAAGGTGGAGATGGCAATAACGAGAATATGAATGTGGTGACAAACGAAACTGATGCAAGTGTTACTCGTCTTGAGATGCCACGCATCGATACTCGCTATGACTACATCTGCCACAAGCTATCAAATGGTGATGTCAACTACACTCTCCTCTATGATAAGGAAAAGATGCACGCAGTATGGAGTGCATATACCTACGACTCAAAGAACTCGCAGAAGAACTGGAGCAGTCGTACTAATGCATGGAGAGGTGAACCTTTCTATGATGGCAACAGAGACTATCAGCTCGACACTAAGGGCTTCGGCTCAGTCTACGACCGTGGTCACATCGTAGGAAGCGCAGAGCGTTACTACTCAAAGGAAGCAAACGAGCAGACATTCTACATGTCCAATATGTCTCCTATGATTTCTGCTTTCAACCAGATTTATTGGGGTGCTGTAGAAGACCGTGCCCGTGACGAATGGGGACGCGGAACAGTAACCAAGAACGGTGGCGTTCTCTACATCGCCAAGGGAGGTACTATCGACGACGGTAACACCCTCGGTTATCGTAGTCTCTACACTACTAACGGAAAGATTGTGAGTGTTGCTATTCCTAAGTACTACTGGTTGGCATGTCTCTACATCGACAATAATGGCAATGCACGCTCTATCGGTTTCTGGATGGAGCACAAGGACTACAATAATACAAATAAAGATTTCCTTGACAAGCTTGCTAAGAATTCAGCATGCTCTATCGACGAACTTGAGGAGCGCACAGGTCTCGACTTCTTCTGCAACCTCCGTGACGATGACGAAGACATTATCGAGTCATCTTTCAGTGCCAGCTCATGGGGACTGTAAAGAATTAAGAATTCATAATTCAGAATTCAGAATAAATGGAAAAAGGTGTATCAAAACTCGATGTTTTGATACACCTTTTTCCGTATGTATAAGGCTATTATTACTTCGTCCAACTCTGAGGCTCAAAGAGAGCATCAATCTCCATAGCTTTTGTTTCTATGGATTCTATTGTGTCAGGTCTCTCAATACCTAAACTTGATGGGTCAACATAAATCTTTGCTTCATACATATATGGCCCGTCCTCACTTTCTGGCTTGCCGCAACGCATAAGTTCATAAGTGCTATATCTGCCAAATGGTGCCCCAAAGGAAAATTGCGCTGCTTTGATATTACATGTCTCTGTAAATTCATTTCCATTGCTACTAATGACTGTATATATTCGCCTGTTTTGATACATTGTATTAGGGATTGCAACTTTGACAGGCATTGACACATCCTTGTATGTAGCAACGTCTGTAATAACTGTCACCTTCTCATAAGCAGGAATGCCCCAAAGTGTTATCTTTGGATAAGCATAATACTTATCCACATTTCTACTGGCACATGAAGAAAAAAGAAGAGATGCTGTTGCAATAACAGCAAATGATTTAGCAATTGATTTTTTCATTTGAATATTATCGGAAGAATCAGTAAATGAAGTCCACATTGGGAATTGTTTTATCGTGAGCAAAGTTAGTGCATATAACCTTTAATTGCAAAACTAAGTATCATAAAAGATGGATTACATGCAATTATTCATACGCAAACAGTCATTTCATTATACTTATATATCACATATCAAAAAAAAATGCTTAATTTTGTAGCAATATTAAGAAACAAAAACATCTAAAAATTTTACGATTATGAAAAAAATTTTACTCTCATTCTTCTCTTGCATCATGGCAGTATGCGCCTATGCTGCAAACGAAGCGACCTACACTATTACTGCACAGGATATCGTTGCAGGTAAATCAGGTTCTGTTGAACTTACCACAAATGGTTATGGTTCACAAGACATGGCAACTGAAAGTACATGGTACACCTTTACACACGCCAGCTACAGCTTCACTTCATGTAGAATCTGTGTTGCTTCTGCTGATAATGGTGGTGGCATCCAGCTTCAGAACAAGAACGACAACAAAGGTTTCATTGCTAACACTACTGCCTTCAACAAGATTAAGAAAATAGAACTTGTTGCACGTATCAAATCTAGTAACAAAAACGAACCTGCTTTCAACATTTATGTTGGAACAGAGCCTCTTCCAAGTGAAACAAAGTTGACTGCAGAAAAAGCATCAAAGGAAGATGGCGACTTCAAGGTATTCACATATACATATGCAGTTGCTGATGCGCCAAGTTACTTCGCAGTACGCAATGACCAAGCAGGTGCTCTCTACGTTGACGAGATTAAGGTAACCTACGAATCAGATGTTGTTGTGATCAACACTCCTAAGTTTGAGACTAAGGGCGGTAACTACATCGGTGCACAGTCTGTAGTTCTTTCTGCAGACGAGGGTGCTAAGATTTTCTACACTGTGGATGGCACAGATCCTAAGACAAGCGAGACTGCAAAGGAGTACAGCGAAGCTATCGCAGTAGCAGAGACAACAACTATCAATGCAGCAGCAAAGGTTGGTGACGCATGGAGCGAAACTGTAAACGCTACATACACAATCCTCACTCCTATTGCAACTATGGCAGACCTATTCAAGGCTGCTACAGACAAGGACACAGAGGTAGCTATCAACTTCAACGGATGGGTTTGTACTGGTGTTAAGGGTAGCAACACTTACTTCTCAGACGGCAATGGAAACGGTATCGTTTCTTATGGTTCAAATGCTGGATTCAAGGCTGGTGATAAGCTCAGCGGCACTGCAATCGTAACTCTTGTTCTCTACAACGGATATGCAGAAATCAAGAACTTCACAAACAATGCTGAAGGTATTGAGGTTGCAGAAGGTGGCGCTGTTACTCCATCCGTAGTTGAGATTGACGACCTCGCATTCTCACATCAAGGAGCTGTAGTTACTATCAAGGGACTCTCTTACAGTGCAAAGAACAAGGTTCTCACTGACGGTATGGCTGACATCACTCCATACAACACATTCATGACTCTCCCTGACTTCGTAGAGAGTGAGAGCGTGACATACGACATCACTGGTGTTATCATCTTCTACGTTAAGGACAACAAGACTACTATCGAGATTGCTCCACGTACAGAGGCAGACATCGTTACTAACGCTACACTTGCTGACCCAGAGAGTGAGTGGAGTGCAGCATCAGAAGACCTCGTAGAGGGTGAGACTGCAAAGGCTACATTCACTACTAAGTATACAGGAACTGTTACTTACACTTCAAGCGATGAGAATGTAGCAACAGTATCTGCTGAGGGTGTTATCACAGCAGTAGCTAAGGGTGAGGCAACAATCACAGCTGCAACACCTGAAGGTGAAGGCTTCGTATCATCATCAAAGACTATCACTATCAACGTAGTAAAGGCTGGTGAGTCTATCTTCTCTAAGAGCGACTTTGAAGGTCAGGGTACAAGCGGTAGCGGTAGCGAAGTTAAGGCAGAGAAGAACGGTGTCTCTGTAGTAGTAGCTACAGGTTACTGGAAGAAGGGTGACAACCACCTCAAGGTTTACGGTAGCAAGTACAATGATGACAAGACAGAAATCACTACTCCTTCTACTGTTACTATTTCTGCTCCTGCTGGCAAGCACCTCACACAGGTTGTAATGAAGGCAACAAGTAAGGATTACATCAAGACTTGGAAGGTTGGCGAGACAGACCTCACTATTGACGAGGAGGCATTTACTGCAACATGGACAGGCGAGGCAAACGATATTACTCTCGTACTCACATCTAATTCACAGGCTCGACTCGTTTCATTTGATATTCTTCTAGCTGATGGCGAAGTAGATGCTATCGAATCTGTTGTTGCAGACCGTGCTAACGGTGCTATCTTCAACCTTGCAGGTCAGAAGGTTGATGACTCATACAAGGGTATCGTAATCAAGAACGGTAAGAAGTTCCTTGTAAAGTAAACAATACTCATATATAGTAAAAGGGAAGTTAAAGAGGAATTGAAAACTCCTTTTTAACTTCCTTTTGATTGCTATTCATTTTATTTTCAACTATTCAAATGAACAAATTCCTCTCACTTATCTTAGCAGGGGTATTGTGTACAAGCAATGTCCTTGCTCAGTCATTTAAAACATATTACAATGATGCCGACGGACTGAAGAAAGAGCAACTGAAACATACGCTCGGTAAGTTGATGAACAAGCACACCGTATTCTCCTACAGTTCTTTGTGGGATCACTACCCATATACAGATGGCTGTCTCGACAACGAGAACCAAGTGTTTGACATGTATTCAACAGGTGAGTTCTTCTTTAGCAAAAGCCCTACAACAATGATGAACAAGGAGCACGTAGTGCCTCAGTCATGGTGGGGCAAGGGTGCAAAGTACGGCATCTACACCGACCTCTTCAACGTCTATCCATCTGAGCAGAGAGCCAACAGTGCAAAGAGCAACTACCCTGTTGGTATCGTTGACGGACAGGTTTCGTTCAAGAATGAGCGATGCAAGGTAGGAACAAGCAAGAACTCAGGAGGCGCAGGCAAGGTGTTTGAACCATGCGACGAGTTCAAGGGCGACTTTGCGCGTATCTATTTCTACGACGCTACTACATACGCAAACGTCAACTGGGAATCAAACGCAGCTGCATTCCACAAGGGAGTAAACGCTTATCCAACACTTGAGGACTGGATTATCCCAATCCTTCTTGAATGGAACCGCATGGACCCTCCATCAGAATGGGAGAAGGTGCGTAACGAGCGTGTACTTGCAGAACAAGGCAACCGTAATGCGTTCATCGACTTCCCACAACTTGCAGAGTACATCTGGGGCGACTCCATTGACTACGACTGGGATCTTGCATCAGCCGTGCCATACAGCATCAACGGCACTACATCTGGCAACATCGATGACCCATTCATCGACCCTACACCAGACCCAGATCCAGAGCCAGGACCAACACCTGGACCTGTTGACGAGATTGAGAAGAAAGACATCATCTTCGACTATGACTTCTCCGACATCACAGAAGGTAAGAATACAACATCAGGTGGTGCAAATACTCCATGGAACGAAGCCAACGACTTCATCGTTTCAATGAACACGTGCTACAAGGCAGGCGGAGCAGTCAAGCTTGGTACAGGAAGCAAGAGCGGAAGCATTACGACAGTACCAGTGAATGCAGAGGCAGGCTCTGCCCTTATCATCGATATAGAGGTAAAGGGATGGTCAAAGGTTGAAGGCAAGCTTCTCGTATCAATAGACGGAGCAGAAGCCAAAGCTATAGAATACAGTGCAACGATGAACGATGTCTTCGAGGTATGCACGGTTACATTCACAGACATACCAAAGGCAAATCCATCTGTAACCATAGCCACAAGCGACAAGCGTGCCTTTATCAATGCTATACGCGTTTACGAGGCTGCCCCACGCACAACTGGCATTGAGTCAACAGAACGTAGCAACCGTTCAGCCGTGATGTACAACCTCTCTGGTCAAAAGGTAAACGCAGCCTACAAAGGCATAGTAATCAAAAATGGAAAGAAGGTTATCGTGAAATAACAGTCAAACAAATCAGACTATACACAAAAAGAAAGAAGAGGATGTGTCAAGCACATTCTCTTCTTTCTTTTTGTAGCATACTAAACATTATGCAATAGCACATAAAGAAGTGCTACTTCTTCCTAAGTCCAGGAATCTTGAATGTTGGTGTTTCTTCCTGATTCTTGTACTCGCCATTGATGCTGTCGAGAAGTGACGGATTGAGTTCAGCTGCCTTCTGGAAATCCTTGGCTGCTCCGTCACGGTCGCCGAACATGAGGCTGAGCTGGGCACGGATGATGTACGCTTCGGCACATTGTCCGTCTTCGTTGATGGCTGCGGTTGCCTCCACAGTTGCCGTTATGAGGTCCTTATTCTTTATTGCTTCTTTTGCAGATTCTAAGTGTGACATATTCTTAATTAACTTTAGTTCTTAACTCTTAATTCTCACTTCGCTTCCATCCACCACTACTTCTTCCTCATCTGCCATAAGGCGGAGGGCAGCATGAAGCTGGTCGGAAGGAATGTCAAGTGTTGTGAGTGACTCAAGCGGATGCGGTTCGCCGTCTGCAAGATACTTGCGTATGGCATGACGAGCATCCATCGCCTTGCGCTCATCATCACTCATGTGCTTACGATGGAGACACACATCACATTGTCCACAGTCCTCTGCCACTTCCTCACCAAAGTATTCAAGAAGGAGACGGCTGCGACACGTGTCGTCGGAATAGGCATACTCAATCATCTTGGCAATGCGCTTCTTGTAGTCCGCTATTCTGTCCTGATAGACCGATGGCGGCAGGAAGATGCGCTCTGTATCGACACGTGGACGTGTGAACGTGATGGTCGGTACGCTACGATGAGGAATATACTCAATGATGCGGTTCTGGCGCATGGTCTTGAGTATGGCATATACACGCTCCACGGTGAGTCCCGTGTAATGCGCAATCATTACCTCCTCTATCGGTACTGTGTCGGCAAATACTCCTGTGTACATTCGGAGTATGGCCTGCGTCACGGTGTCCTGATCCTGTCCGTTGTCGTTGAGGCGGTAGAGCGTCTCCTTGCGTACAAGTATCTTGAGCAGGGAGCGGAAGTCCTGATTCTCGTGATATTCGATGTAACCCGCATTATTGAGCAGACGTAGTGCGCTGTCCGTATGCACAGGGAACTGATGGAACACAGGACAGAACTTCTCAATATGGAAGTCAAAGGTACGTCCTTCTGCCTCTCCCACTCCCACCTGAAGGAAACAGCTCACGTTCTCGTACGTCTGACGGACGTAATCAATCTCTGGGAATGTCTCTGGAACACGACGTGTTAGTGTCATCTTGTCACCCTTCTCCACAAGAAGGACGGCATACGATGCCTGTCCGTCGCGTCCTGCACGTCCTGCCTCCTGAAAGTACGCCTCCATGGAGTCAGGTATATTATAATGGATGACGACACGCACATCAGGCTTGTCGATACCCATGCCGAATGCGTTGGTTGCAACCATCACACGGTTACGTCCCTTTGTCCAGTTAACCTGTCGTATGTCTTTCTCTGCCGAAGTGAGTCCTGCGTGATAACTGTCAGCCGTTATGCCGTTGTCAAGCAGGAAACTAGCAATCTCTGTAGTCATCCTTCGGCTACGTGTATAGACAATGGCACTTCCCTGAGTCACACCATTGAGTATGCGAAGTATCTCGTCTGCCTTGTTGGTTGTGTGCCTTACGACATAGATAAGGTTCTTACGCTCAAAGCTCATGGAGAAGGCTCGATACTCGGCAAACTCCAACTTATCCTGAATATCCTTTACGACCTCTGGAGTAGCCGTAGCGGTAAGTGCAAGGACTGGCACATGATAAGGAATGACATGGCGTATCTTGGCAATCTCAAGGTATGATGGCCGGAAGTCATAGCCCCATTGTGAGACACAATGTGCCTCGTCAACGGTAATCATGCAGACCTTACGCATACGGATGAGTTTCTGCAGGAACAGTTCCGTCGCAAGTCGTTCTGGAGAGAGGTAGAGAAACTTGTAGTCACCAAGAATACAGTTGTCAAACGTGTAGATTATCTCATCATGCGTCATACCCGAATAGACAGCTGCCGCCTTTATGCCACGAGCCCTCAACTGTGTTACCTGGTCCTTCATCAGGGCAATGAGCGGAGTGACAACGATACATATACCATCCATGGACATGGCAGGTACCTGAAAACAGATGGACTTACCACCTCCAGTAGGCATAAGTCCAAGTGTGTCGTGACCCTCACAAACAGAGGTTATGATTTCCTCCTGTATGCCTCGGAAGGAATCATAACCCCAGTATTGTCGTAATATGTCCAAGTAAGTATTGCTCATCACAATTCTTCGCGTGCCTTAATGTCTTCTATCAGCAACTGTACTTCCCCACGCTTGTGGGTATTGTCCTCTATGCTATATGCGATGTCGAATGACCGCTTTGTCTTGATGTAGCGTGCCTGCTCACTCTGTCCGAAGGCTATTCCGTTCATCACCTTGTTGGATTCGCCATCTACAAGTTCGAGTTTGATATGCTCCTGCTCACGTCCCACCACCTTGCTCGTGCCGTAGTCATATACCTGACGGGTACAGAACACAGGCTTGATGTTGTCAGGACCGAACGGACGCATTTTCTTTAGCTCAAGGTAGAGCCTCTGGTTGATGTCCGAGAAGTTTATCTCTGCATCTATATCAAGACTTGCAAGTGTCTGTTCTGTCTCAATATGTTCTGACACATACTGTTCAAAGCGTTCCTTGAAGGCCTCCACGTTCTCCACCTTCATCGAGAGACCTGCCGCATAAGTGTGTCCACCAAAGTTCTCCAGGAGGTCACCACACGACTGGATAGCTTTATATACATCGAATCCGCTGACGCTTCGTGCCGAACCCGTGACCACATCGCCTGAACGTGTGAGTACAACGGCAGGACGGTAATAGACCTCCGTAAGACGTGAGGCAACTATTCCGATGACTCCCTTGTGCCAGTCCTCATTATATATAACGATAGCCGACTGGTTCATGAGTTCAGGAATCTTCTCAACGATGCTGTTGGCTTCCTCCGTCATCTTCTTGTCCAGTTCCTTGCGCTCGTCGTTGTACTGGTTTATCTGACGTGCCTTTTCAAGTGCCGCCTGATAGTTGTGCTCCACAAGCAGAAGTACTGACTCTTTACCGTTCTGCATGCGACCTGATGCGTTGATACGAGGACCTATCTTGAAGATGATGTCGGACATGGTGATGTCCTTGCCCGTAAGTCCGCACACGTCAATCACAGCCTTCAGTCCCACACTCGGATTGTTGTTGAGCTGTCGGAGACCATGATAAGCCAATATACGGTTCTCGCCCATTATCGGAACTATGTCCGCTGCTATGCTCACCACGGTAAGGTCGAGCAATGGTATGAGCGTGCTGAAACTGATGCCATTGCTGATGGCAAAAGCCTGCATAAACTTGAATCCTACGCCACAACCCGACAGGTCGTTGTAAGGATAAGTGGATTCCTTGCGCTTGGCGTTCAGTATCGCCACGGCAGGAGGTAATACCTCATCTGGCACATGGTGGTCGCAGATGATGAAATCAATTCCTTTCTCCTTGGCATAGGCAATCTCGTCGATAGCCTTGATGCCACAATCAAGAACAATAATGAGCTTGACGCCTTGCTCCTCTGCATAATCTACACCTTGTATTGACACGCCATACCCCTCTTCATAACGGTCAGGGATGTAGCACTCAATATTGCTGTAGAACTGCTGGAGGAAACGGTACACAAGAGCCACGGCAGTACAGCCGTCCACATCATAATCACCATAAATCATGATGCGCTCTTTCCTACCCATCGCCTCGTTAAGCCTTTCCACCGCCTTGTCCATGTCCAGCATCAGGAACGGGTCATGCAGTTCATGCAGGAGCGGACGGAAATACGACTTAGCAGCCTCTGGAGTAGTAATACCTCTTGCGACAAGCAAACGGCTGACGATAGGTGTTATGCCCACCGCTTCAGCCAGGGCTTTCGCCAAGTCCTCTTGTTCTGTTGTAGGAGGTGTTAAATTCCATTTGTATTCCATTTATATTTATCATTTTTTTCTTCGTATTAAATTAACATCGGGAACATCCCGACGTTTCAAAAAACAAATCCCCACGACTGCTATGTAACACACAAGTGAAACAGCAACACAGTAAGCAAACGGGGACAATTATTCAATATCTTTGTAAAGGTAGAAAAAAAAGATGACAAACTGTGAACGTTTAACGTAAAAAAAGTATATTTCATTACATTTAGTCTGCAATTAGCGCATAAAACGCCATTACAATCTGCAATTACAGTATTATTCGCACGATTCATAACGATAGTACGTAATAAAAGTATATCTTTGCCATGCGGACATAAAAATGCAGTTTTTGAAAAACAATGGTAATACTCAAAAGACACATAATGATAATCGCAATTATTATCTTGTCGGGCAGGGAAAATAATCTCTCTGCCCAGCAAATTACATGGGAGGATTTTGTGGAGCATTACCATTCGTTCGATGACGACTCAAGATATGATGTGGCTTTTGAGGAACTGCTCGAGATACACAACAACCCTATAAACATAAACAACACATCGGAGCAGGAACTGTCGGCACTACCCTTCCTCACCACATCACAGATAAGGGACATACTCTATTACCAAAGCGTCAACGGACCTATGTTCTCACTCGGCGAACTGATGTACATCGTCTCACTCGACAAGCAGACAAGGGACTATATGCATCTGTTCTGTTATGCAGGCGAGACTCCGCACAGGATTACTCTCAAGGAGCTATGGAGCAAGGCACGGAATGAGCTGACGCTACGTACTGACGTTCCTTTCTATAAGCGCGAGGGATATAGCGAGGACAACGGAGAAAGCAAGTCCCAGAACAAATACTACCATGGAAACGACCTGTACCACTCCATACGCTACCGTCTGAACAGCATGGAGCATCTGTCCATCGGTATTCAGGCTGAGAAAGACCCTGGAGAGAAGGGCATGGATTTCCTCTCGGGACACGTCATGATAAAGGACATTGGCTGCATACGCGATGCTATCATAGGCGACTACAAGGTATCGTTCGGACAAGGACTTGTGGTCAACACCGGAACAAGTTTTGGCAAGACGATATCCCTCGGACAGACCGACCATATCGGAAGAGGCATATCAAGGTATTCTTCAACATCTGAGAGCGGATATTTTTCTGGTTGTGCCACGTCTCTACGCTTCAACGACTTTATCGTCTCCACCTACGCTTCACATCGCCGTATTGACGGCAACATTAACAAGGACAGCACAGGAATAACATCGCTGAAGACCGACGGCATGCACCGTACCACACTCGAAAGTAGCAAGAAACGAAACACGTCCGTAACGGATATTGGCGGCAACATCCTTTGGGACAAGGAAAAGATACAGATTGCTGCCACGGTAGCCTATACTCACTACCCTCTTCCGTTGATGCCTAAATATGACACGCCATCGTCCCTGTACAGATTCTATAACGCAAAAGGCACAGATTTCCTGTCTTACGGCATTTCGTATGCCTACAGACATAACGGGTGGACATTCCTCGGTGAGACTGCCTCCTGCAACAAGGGCGGCATAGCCACAATAAACTCTATCCATTGGAACAACGATAAAGTCGGCAACTTCACACTCATCCAACGCTACTATAGTCACAAGTACGTATCGATAAATGGTAATACCTTCAGCGAGAACTCTTCGCCCAAGAACGAGGAGGGAGTGTTCATAGGCTGGAGCAACAAGAACATAAAGAACATACAACTCGAATCGCACATCGACATCTATTATTTTCCATGGCTAAAGTATCAGGTCAGCCAGAGTTCCTATGGTTACGAAGGAATGATACAGGCGACATACAGCCCAAGGAAGTCACTCGACTTCTCCCTACGATACAAGATGAAGAGCAAGCAGAAGGACTTTGTCTATTACCGCACAAAGAAGGACACGCTGAAAACGCTTCTCTTCAATCGCTCTCACAACTTACGCCTCACTTGTTCGTATCACGCCACAAGCAGACTAACGTTCAAGACTACACTCTACGGCACGATGATAGACTTTGATCCATCAAAATCCGAATATGGCTACGCAATAAGCGAGCAGGCACAATGGCAGGACACCGACAAGAAGATACGTGCAAGCCTTTCCCTCACCTACTTCAATACGGACGGGTATGACGCTCGCATATACAGCTACGAGCCAAGTCTGCTATATACATTCGGAATGTCCAGCTACTATGACCACGGCATACGCATCGTAGCACTTGCTTCCTTTCCGCTCTTCAGGCAACTGTCCGTAACTGGAAAGGTCGGTGCTACTCGTTTCTTCAACAAGGAGTCTATCAGTTCTGGCACACAACTTATAAACTCAAGTCACAAGGAAGACCTCCAGATACAACTACGATGGAAGTTTTAGCCAAAGAACTATCCTTGGCAGCCGTCTTTCGCTGCAACATCCATAAATCCATACTATTTTTTGGCATTTAGCGCACTAAGTCGTATCTTTGCAAGAAAATAGAACAACATAAACAAAAAAATGGAAAAGATTATACTCACAGGCGACCGTCCTACAGGCAAGCTCCACATCGGACACTATGTAGGCTCATTACGCCGACGCGTGGAACTCCAGAACTCAGGAGAGTTCGACAAGATATTCATTATGATTGCAGATGCTCAGGCTTTGACTGACAACGCAGATAACCCGGAAAAGATTCGACAGAACGTGATTGAAGTAGCACTTGACTACCTTTCTGCTGGTCTCGACCCAAGCAAGTGCAACATCTTTATTCAGAGTGCAGTCCCTGAACTCACCGAACTCTCATTCTATTATATGAACCTCGTGACAGTAAGCCGTCTCCAGCGCAACCCTACTGTCAAGTCTGAGATTCAGGCACGCAACTTCGAGGCTAACATCCCTACAGGTTTCTTCTGCTACCCTATCTCACAGGCAGCAGACATCACGCTCTTCAAGGCTACGACAGTACCTGTAGGCGAAGACCAGAAGCCAATGCTCGAACAGACTAATGAGATTGTACGACGATTCAACAATATCTACGGCGAAGTTCTCGTTGAACCTAACATACTTCTTCCTGACAATGCAGCTTGTCTTCGTCTCCCTGGAACAGATGGCAAGGCTAAGATGTCAAAGTCTCTCGGTAACTGTATCTACCTTTCTGACTCACCAAAGGAACTCAAGAAGAAAGTAAACTCTATGTTTACAGACCCTCTTCACCTCAATATCGAGGACCCTGGTCACCTTGAGGGAACATATACTGATGCCGAAGGTAACGAGCACCACTATCAGAATACCGTATTCGTTTATCTTGACGCATTCTGCGAGGACTCAGACTTCGAG
>CAMOVB010000046.1:0-17113 GCA_946626925.1 uncultured Prevotellaceae bacterium | reverse complement strand
TGAACGACTACAAGGAACAATATGCTTTGGAAGCCGACGATGAACTCTGGCTTGTAGTAGATAAAGACCGTTGGACAGAGGCAATGCTATCTCGTGTAGCAACAGAATGTGCGCAAGATGAATACATGCGCATGGCTTTGAGCAATCCATGCATCGAGCTTTGGCTGTTGCTGCATCTGGTAGATGTCGCTTCATTATCTCCCGAAGAACAGCAGCAATGGCTGGAGAATCGCCGAAATTCGAGGAGGAAAGACCCATATCTAAAGATGCGATTGCGTCTGGAGATGGGGTCTTACCATGAGGCTGCATACGATGCCCAAATGCTGATGACTCATGTAGAGGAGGCTATAGAGCGAGCAAAAGCATTGGACAAGAATCCTGCCGACCGCTGGCCTCAGACTCTCGGCACACGAGTGTATCTGTTGGCTGAGAGTGTGATGAATAGGAAGTAGAATATAGATACATAGCGGAGAAAGCCAAATGATATTTGCTTCTTCATGCATAGAGTCAGCCGCACGCGCAAGAAACATCTCAACAACCGAGATGTATCAAAGAATGAAGCGTGTAGGTCTAATCGACGGCTTCATCTTGAAATGTTACGATGGACTGCACACACAGAGCCGTGAACATGTGACAGAAGATGTACTTGGTGCTCTTGACATCTGGGAATCAAAACAAGCAATACGATTATGAGAACCAATAAAGTTCCACAAGATTCCGTGTGGACTATTTAAACCACGAATTCCACTAATTTTTACGAAATTTGTAGTTCACGGCTGTTTTCATTACACGAAGAATTGCTCGTGCAATTACGAACCTTTAGCTCGGCGTAGCCAATTTCACGAATCAGGAACAATGACTTGAAGCCGAATGGCATTAGTGTTATTCGCAGACAACACAAGTTGTCTTAGTGTAATAAAAATAGGAGGACTTGAAGTTCGTGAAAATTAGTGGAATTCGTGGTTAAAGAAAAAAACGCCCACACTCTTTCTTGTAGAATCAGAAACAATATAACGACTATGCTAGGTGACTTACTTATGTGGAACAAAATAGGACGTATCGTCACATTACTTTCCGAGCGACTTGACATAAGTCCTGAAAGGACCTTGGATATATTTTACACGTCCAAGACCAATGAACGACTGCACGACCCATCAACGCTTTTGTACACATTTGGAGATTTGTACATCGTTGATGATGTGATACGTGAGATACAAGGAATCACGAATTAGTCCTCACAAAGGCAATAGAATCAAAGAAGAATAAACACAATCAATCCCGATAGCAACGTGTGTTGCTATCGGGATTGATTGATAATGTCATATTCTGTATCTTACTTCACAATAACGAATCCACCTTGGTTTGCCATTGTGACTGTGAACTTAGAGCCGACCTTTACATCCTTCTTCTCAGGCTCAAAAGTCTTGAGGTTGTCTGAGTAGAGGGTAACCACGTCACCCTTCTGGAGCATAGGGATATTGAGAGTAATGGTGAGAGGCTTGCCTGTATTATTGTTGCCTGCTATGTACCACTTGCCACCACTCTTGCGAGCAAGAACACAGTACTTACCAGGATAACCGTCAATAAAGACTGTCTCGTCCCATGTGGTTGGCACGCTACGCATATATTCGAGACAGATGGCAGGAACGCCACCCTTGCCTATCTCATTAAGATTCTCTGGTGCAAGTGCGAAGTTCTGTATTGGATTCTGGAAGAGAACCGTTGTTGCAAGTTCGTGGCAGTCTGTTGTCACACGCTTGCTTCCACGCTTTGCAGGGTCGTTGCCCTTGTTGATTGTACGTGAAAGGAAACAACCACCAAACTCCATACAGCCGATGGCATTACGAATAAATGGATGTGTGGCTGCATCACGAGCCTCAACATCGCAAGCATGCTGACCGAAGAACATATTCTCAGAAGCAAGTACAGCTTCTGAACCTACATAGTTAGGATACATACGTTCCCATCCACGAGGGATTGTACATCCGTGGAAGATAACCATAAGACCATTGTCGTCAGCATCTGAAAGAATAGCCTCATAGAGACGCATCGTTTCCTGCTTGTCGCCTCCGAAGAAGTCAACCTTGATACCCTTTACGCCAAGCTTCTTCATCCACTTCATGTATTGCTTGCGCACGATAGGATTTGACATGATGTTGATTGGTCCCTGCTCTATGTCGTTCCAGTAGCCTGATGAACTGTACCAAAGGAATACATCCACACCCTGACTCTGTGCATAGCGCACAAGGTCTTCCATACGCTTCTTGCCAATATTATTGTCCCACCAGTTATCTACGAGAACATACTCATATCCCATAGCCTTGGCAAGACCGATGTACTTCACCTGATCGTCATAGTTGATAGAGTTATCCTGCCAGATAATCCAGCTCCATGTACCACGACCATACTTGTATTTGTTCTCTGTTGTATATTGAGCATCCACATAATCCCAAGGCACAGTTGTCTCGACAACAGGCTTGAGAGAAGTACCCACGGTAATGGTACGCCATGGTGTTGCACCCGGGAGGGCAAAGGCAGGTTCAACAGTTCCATTGCCGCCATTCTCCTCCATCATAGGAAACTCAAGAGTATAAAGACCATCACCCTTCATATCAGACAGACGTGAGGCACAATAGTTTGAACTTACGCCAGTCTCGCTCACGAGTACCCAACCTTCCTTCTTAGCCTCACCTTTCTTGCCTTTTGGCTGCTGAGCCTCTGCGCCACCTACGTGGAAGAGTCCAGGGAAAGTAAAGCCATGACCAAAGCGTGATTTCTTTGTCATAGGTTCATCGTACTCATATTCCTCCTCATAGCTTGGCTTTGTACCTTTCCATCCAACCATGGCATCTGACTGTGGAGTAAGGAAAGTAGTAGTGTTTGAAGGGAAGTCAAAACCAGTCATCTCACTCATGATACGGATAGAGAACTTCTTCTCGTGTGAACGGTCAGGCTGGTTAGGAATAACGTATCTGAAAGCAATATCGTTGTTACTTACACGGAAATCAATATCGTAAGTCATACCCTTGTCGTTCTTGAGAGTCACGACAAGATTGTTTGCATCCACCTTGACATTAGAGAACTTGCTTCTGTCCATTGAATAGTCATAGGCGAGATGTTTCTCCGAAGCCTTAACAAATGTCAGGTTCTGTGAGAAATCTGCAAAGTTAGCCACAAAGCCGAGTGGCGACTCATCAAGCATCTGAATTCCGTCGTATGCAACAGAATAAACAGGCTTTCCGTTCTTGACATCGAAGTCAAGTTTTAACTTGCCATCAGGTCCGCTCACGACAGAATGCTGGGCGAATGCGCTTACAAATGTGAATGCAAAGGCACTCAAAAAAAATAATTTCTTCATAAATAGTATAGTAGTATTAGTAGTTTGTTCACTTATCCATCAGCTGTTCCCTATAAGCCTCGATAGCTTTCTTGCACACTTCCTCTGCCTCCTCTATCGTACCATCGATATGTCCGCCAGCAGCATTAAAGTGACCGCCACCATTGAAGAAACGTTCAGCAAGCTCACGTGCAGAGAAGTCGTCGTAAGAACGGACAGAAATCCATACTACGGGTTTCTCAGTATCTTCACGAAGCGAGATAGATAGTTTCTGTCCACGGATGGCAAGAGGCATATTAACGACTCCTTCCATATCTCCCTTGAGGAAGTTGAAACGCTTGAGTTCTTCCCTTGACACACAGAAGTAGGACGCATGAAGGTCTTGTATCTGTACCAACTTCTCATGAAGGATATATCCCATCAAGCGATAGCGGTCGAGAGTATATGTATTGAACAACCTGCGATAGATGATGTCCTTGTCGATACCCTTACGCAAAAGCTCGGCTATTATCATAAAGATATCCGGGTCATTACTATTATATGTAAAGCCTCCTGTATCGGTACACATTCCTGCATACAAGTCCTCTGCTCCGTGGAGTGAGAGGTTTGAAAGTCCTCCTATAGCCTCAAATACACGGAACAGGAGTTCGCAAGTGCTGCTGCACTCTGGACAGGAAATAATGATGTCTGCAAAGTGGTCAGGTCCAAGATGATGGTCTATAAGAATCTTGCGGGCAGCAGAACGTTTCACACATGCCTCAAGTTCGTCAATACGTGACAGCATATTGAAGTCAAGACAGCACACAAGGTCTGCCATGTTGATAAGATTGTTGGCAAACGCTCTCTGTCGGTCATACAAAACAATCTTATCCGAATCATTCATCCATTTAAGGAAGTCGGGAAACACGTTAGGCACGATAACCGATACGTTCTTTCCTTTTCGCTGGAGATATTCCTTGAGTGCAAGCGAAGAACCGATAGCATCACCATCCGGAGAGGTATGGGTGAATACGACCACGTTCTTACACTCGTCAAAATATTTCTTTATCTTAGTAGCATCCTGAGGATTTATCTTTCTTTTCAGCATATATGTTGTTTACATTATTTTTACTATTAAGACTCTTTGCCAAGAGTATTGCGAGGACTCAACTTCAAGTCATCATGAATGATGTCGAACACTTCCTTCATGAGCACCTTTGTGTTCTTTCCCTTGAACGACTCGCAAGGTATAGGCTTATGTATTATGAGTTCCAATGAATGACGGTTAACCATCGTGTCCTCACGATTGAACACATCGTAACTGCCATTTATAGTAATAGGGACGATTGGTCTCTCAAGCTGAGTGGCAAGCATAAATGCACCTCGCTTGAACTCACCCATTTCACCAGTATGAGTACGTGTTCCTTCAGGGAAGATACACATGGACATACCATTTTCGAGCAAAACCCTTGACTGCTGTATTGCCCTTGATATGGAAGATACGGAATCGCCCACATACACATGACCTGAGCAATGGCAAGCATAACCGATGAAAGGGATGTTGCGAAGATAATCCTTCATCATCCACTTAAACTTCATTCCCAGATAAGCATATATAATGAATATATCGAAGTAACCCTGATGATTTGGCATAAACACATACGTCTGCTTTGGGTCAAGATACTCACGACCTACCACCGTAATAGGCAACAAATAGATATGGCACGTGAACCAGCACCAGAACACAGGCACATAATGAGCCACATATCTTCTGTCGCCCATCAAGCCAGCAAGAGCCGTAATACTACCACAGATTGCTGACACAACGATGAACAATGGTGTCGCAAAAAGATATGTATAAGTCTTATAAATCATCCTTTGAGTTATTTTGTTTTTGAAATTATTTACTTTTACCAAGTTCGGTAAAAGGGGAAATTTATTTTATCCTCCTAAGTTCTACAATGCTCACCTCTGGCCATGCTCCATAGCGGAAAGGTCCTATATATCCGCCTATACCTTCGGATACATTCAGGACATGATTGCCATCAACGTATAAGCCTGACCACTCATTATATTTCCACGAAACTGGTGACCATCCCCAAATCTTGAACTGGGCAGCATGAGTATGTCCTGATAACGTGAGCTGAACAGAAGTTTTAAGTACATTCATCCTCCAGAAATCCGGGTCGTGTGAGAGCAAGACAATAAAGTCGCTCTTCTTCAATCCTTTCAAGGCAGCGGACAAATCTCCTTTTTGAGGAAATGGAGGCATACCATAGTTCTCGATTCCAGCAATAGATATGGATTGCTTGCCTCTATATATCTTCACGTGGTCATTAAGAAGAGGAGTCCAGCCGAAGCCTCTCTGGTAAAGCAAAAGTTTCTCAACATCCGCTTCCTGTTGTTTTCCCTCATATCCTGCGTATGTGCCGTAATCATGGTTACCGAGAATGGAATAGACACCATCAGGTGCCTTTATCTGTGAAAGGATGTCCCTCATTCCTGCAAGCTCGCATGATTCACGATTGACCATATCGCCCGTAAATACCACGGCATCACAATTCTGCTCGTTGATAAGCTTGACAAGCGTCTCCACATCGCCCTCACGACCACCACGGAAAGTACCGATGTGAAGGTCGGAGAAATGCAGAATCTTATATCCGTCAAATTTCTCAGGAAGGTTGTCGTAGAAGACTACATGGTGACGCACGATAAAATGGCGACTACCCCAGAATATTCCTGTAAGCACAATAAGAACCAACAGCATGACTATTGCCATACAGCCCACACGTAATCCGTGCTTCCTAATATTGGTTCTTATATCCATAATTATGAATTGTGAATTATAAATTATGAATTACATCACGTTTCCTTGCAGATACTTGCGCATATCATCTACGTTCATTTCCCTACGTCTGGCATAATCGGCAAGTTGTTCGTCATCAATTCTTCCTATAGAGAAATAATGGGCAAGAGGATGTCTAAACATCAATCCGCTTACAGAAGCGTGAGGCACCATCATACCATTATCCGTAAGTTCCACGCCAATACTCTTGAAGTCGATCAACTCGTCTATAATGAAGTTAAGCGAGATATCTGGCAAACAAGGATAGCCTACCGCTGGTCTTATACCCACAAACTTCTCAAGGTGCATATCCTCTATCGAGAGATTCTCGTCCGGAGCATATCCCCAAATGGATTTTCTCACTTCCTCATGAAGACATTCCGCACCAGCCTCAGCAAGCCTGTCCGAAAGTGTCTGTACGAGCATCTGATTATACGGGTCGTCCGTTCCGTACAACTCTGGCATGGCCTTATCTGCCGAAACGGCAAACACGCCTATCTTGTCCTGCAAGCCTGTACCCTTCGGACGAATGAAATCGCTAAGGCACATACAGTAGCCATTCTGTCTTGGCTTCTGTTGCCGCAACATAGGCAGACGCTTTATCACAAAGGGATTAGCCTTGCACGAAGGACAAGGGCAATCACTTGGGTGTACCAATACGATGTCGTCCCCATCAGAGTTGCACCAAAACAACTGTACGGTAGCCGAGATGCGGTAATGCCTGTCAAGACGGTTGAGCATAGCCAACGCATCTTTCTTGAGAGCCTTACCTTCGTTGCTGTCCTCCTTTACCTTCCAAGCGTAAAAGAAGTACGGCCAGTTGATGTACGGCACCAATGTATTTATCTGATATCTGCGTTGCATCAGTTGAAGACAAGTTCCTTACCACGAACGCCATCTATGACGATACCGTCACAGTATGCTGTCTTACCATTCACGATGGTACGAACGACTCTCCACTTAAAGATACGTTCGTCCATTGGTGTCCAGCCGCACTTGGTGTAGTAGCGTCCTTCGCCTACCTGCCAGTTTGCATTTGGATTTACCAATACGAGGTCTGCATAATAACCTTCACGGATGAATCCACGACGGTCAATACCGAAGAGCAAGGCTGGATTATGACTCATGAGCAAAGGCACACGCTCTATTGGCAACACGCCTTCTTCCACGAGTTCAAGCATAGACACAAGCGAGAACTGTACCATCGGCATTCCTGACATAGCCTTGAGTGCACCACCTTCTTTCTCGGAAAGAAGATGAGGAGCATGGTCAGTAGCCACAACGTCAATAAGACCATTTGTCAACGCCTCACGAAGTGCCAACTGGTCTTCAGGAGTCTTGATTGACGGATTACACTTGATGCGTGTTCCCATCTTGTCATAGTCCTCAGAAGAGAACATGAGGTGAGCTATGACAGCCTCAGCCGTAATCTTCTTCTGGTCGAGAGGTTTGTTCTCAAACAAGGTAAGTTCACGAGCAGAAGACACGTGAGCCACATGAAGACGAGCACCTGTTTCCTGTGCAAGCTTGACGGCAAGCGATGTTGACTTGAAACAAGCCTCAACGCTTCTTATACGTGAGTGGTATCTCACTGGGAAGTCTGTCTGTCCCTTATACTTCTTCTTGAATTCCTCAATATTCTGGTTGATTATCTTCGTATCCTCACAATGTGCCATGATGAGCAAAGGCGAAGTCTCAAACAACTTGTGCAAAGCATCCTCGCTATCCACAAGCATATTGCCTGTACTGCTACCCATAAACACCTTCACACCCGGAACCCTATGAGGGTCGAGTTGAGGGAGGAGGTCTGTGTTATCATTAGTCGCTCCAAAATAGAACGAATAATTCACACGACTGTTGTTCTTACCCAATTCAAACTTCTGCTCAAGCAATTCAAGAGTAGTTGTCTGAGGTACTGTATTCGGCATCTCCATATACGAAGTGACACCACCAGCGGCTGCCGTACGGCTCTCGCTGGCAATGTCTGCCTTATGTGTAAGTCCCGGTTCACGGAAATGAACGTGGTCATCTATGACACCAGGGAACAAGTAAAGTCCGGTTGCGTCAATCTCGTTGTCGTACGGCTGGGTCGAATCATCTCCCCCTTCTATGACCTGCACAATCATCGCATCTTCGATGACCACAGAGCCTATGAATTTGCGTCCGTCATTAACAATCGTCGCATTTCTGATAATAGTTTTCATGCTATTTGTCTATTCTCGTTATTTTGCCTTTGGATATTTCTTAAACCAGCCATCAAGACGGAGACGAATAACGCCAAAGAATGCCTCTCCGAATATTCCTCCCGACATCTTGCTTGTTCCCTCCACACGATTAACGAAGATAACAGGAACTTCCTTAATCTTGAAGCCACACTTGAATGTCGTATATTTCATCTCTATCTGGAAAGCATAGCCCTTGAAACGAACCTTGTCAAGTTCAATAGTCTCAAGAACCCTACGACGGTAGCACTTGAATCCTGCTGTTGTGTCGTGTACCTGAAATCCCGTAACGAATCGTACATACTTGCTGGCGAAGTATGACATGAGTACTCGACCTATTGGCCAGTTGACAACATTCACGCCTGTGATGTAGCGTGAACCGATTGCAAGGTCATAACCTTCGTCTGCACAAGCTGAATAGAGACGAGGAAGGTCAGATGGTGCATGAGAGAAGTCGGCATCCATCTCGAAAATGTATTCATATCCATGGGCAAGTCCCCACTTGAATCCAGCAATATATGCTGTACCAAGTCCGAGTTTGCCTGTACGCTCTACGAGGAAGAGTCTGTCAGAGAATTCGTTAGCCATAAGTCCCTTCACGATGCTTGCCGTTCCATCAGGCGAACCATCATCTATGATGAGTATATGGAAACACTTTTCGAGGGCAAAGACCGCCCTGATTATCTTCTCTACGTTTTCCTTTTCGTTGTACGTAGGAATGATTACTATACTGTCACTTGAGTTCATTTATCTTTCTTCGTTTTTATCTTTAAATGCAAAGATACTATTTTTGTGCAAATGTGCGACTAATAATCAAAGATTATTTCACATTTTGACCGTCAATTTGCTCCAATACGGCTGCTGCATCGTGGAAGGAACGTACATCATCCACCACAATTGCAAGTTTTTCTGTCTCACGGAATCTGCATCTTCTTGCATTCTGAGTACCGTATGCCACAATCTTGCTGAATGCCTCACTCTGATAATACACGCTCTCACGGTCGGAATACATATAGAGCATCATCTTGCCATTCTTCATGAGCACCTTCTCAAGTCCAAGTCTCTTGGCAAACCATTTGACAGGAATGACCTGAAGAAGCTCTTCGCCAACATCAGGTATCTTTCCGAAGCGGTCAACAAGCCTTGTTCTGAAAGCATCTATCTGGCTCTGCTGAGTCATGGCATCAAGCTCGCGATAGAGTGCCATACGCTCGCCACTCACAGGAACGTACTCCTCTGGCAGGAAAGCAGGCACATCGCTGTCTATCACGGTCTCTTCCACGAAGTTGTCACCCTTAACCACACCAGTATCTGCCTTCTGCTGCTGGGCAAAGAGGTCGGCAAATTCCGTCTCACGGAGTTCGGCTACAGCCTCGTTGAGCACCTTCTGATAAGTCTCATAACCAAGGTCTGCAATAAAGCCACTCTGTTCTGCACCAAGCATATTACCAGCTCCACGGATGTCAAGGTCCTGCATGGCAATATGAATACCCGAGCCAAGGTCGGAGAAATTCTCAATTGCCTGTAATCGCCTACGTGCATCTTCACTCAGGAACGCCATAGGAGGAGCAAGCAAATAGCAGAAAGCCTTACGATTGCCACGTCCCACTCGTCCTCGCATCTGATGTAAGTCGGATAGGCCATACTTGTGGGCAGAATTGATGATTATCGTATTAGCATTTGGCACGTCAATACCACTCTCCACGATGGTTGTGGAAAGCATGACATCATAGTCATAGTTCATGAAGTCAAAGACTATCTGTTCGAGTTCTGCAGGGTTCATCTTGCCATGTCCCACACATACTCGTGCATCTGGCACATGCTCATGAATAAGATTCTCAAGCATAGGCAGGTTCTTGATGTCATTATTGACTATGAATACTTGACCGTTACGGCTCATCTCAAAGTTGATGGCATCGGCTATGACTTCAGGACTGAATACAGCAATCTCCGTCTGTATCGGATAACGGTTAGGCGGAGGTGTCTGTATGCTTGACAGGTCACGTGCACCCATAAGGGAGAACTGGAGCGTACGAGGTATAGGCGTAGCTGTCATGGTGAGGGTATCTATATTGACCTTCTTCTGACGGAGTTTCTCCTTTACAGCCACTCCGAACTTCTGTTCCTCGTCTATAATCAAGAGACCAAGGTCCTTGAATTTCACTTGGTCACTTATCAGCTTATGCGTTCCGACAATTATATCAACCTTACCCTCTTCAAGTTCCTTGAGTACTTTCTTTGTTGCTGCCGTACTTCTTGCACGTGAGAGATATTCCACCCTTACAGGGAATTGTTCAAGTCGTTTCTTGAACGTCTGGTAATGTTGGTAAGCGAGTACGGTCGTAGGAACAAGTACAGCCACCTGTTTGTTGTCACAAGCCGCCTTAAACGCAGCACGAACAGCCACTTCCGTCTTTCCAAAGCCTACATCGCCACACACGAGACGATCCATTGGACGTTCCTTCTCCATGTCTGCCTTGACATCCTGAGTTGCCTTGAGCTGGTCAGGCGTATCCTCGTACAAGAAGCTCGCCTCAAGCTCATGTTGCATGAACGAGTCAGGACTAAACGCAAAACCTTTCTCCTTGAGACGCTGTGAGTAGAGCTTGATAAGGTCACGGGCAATATCCTTCACCTTGGTCTTTACCCTCTCCTTCATCTTCTCCCACGCTCCAGTACCGAGACGGTTGACACGTGGCGGCTCACCTTCCTTAGCCTTGTATTTAGAGACCTTATGCAGAGAGTGAATGCTCACAAGGATGAATCCACCATCTGAGTAATTGATTCGGATTTTCTCCTGCATCACGCCATTCTCATTCACACGTACAAGTCCGCCGAAACGTCCTACTCCGTGGTCAATATGAACCACATAATCGCCTGGCTCAAACTGTTGTATCTCTTTTAGAGTGAGAGCTACCTTACCTTTGTGTGCCTTGTCCGACTTCAGGTTATACTTGTGGAAACGGTCAAATATCTGATGGTCGGTAAAGTAGCATCTCTTGTTAATATTATCAATAAAACCTTCGTGGATTGCCTTGCCAACAGGTTCAAACACGACCTGTTCATGCTCGCCCTGTGCCATCTCCGAGAAGATGTCCTGAAGACGCGCAATCTGTTTCTCGCTATCCGCAAAGATATTTATCCTATAGCCCTCCGTCTGAAGCCTTAGGAGTTTTGACTGTAGAAGTTCAAAGTTCTTGTGGAACAAAGGCTGAGGGCTCATACTGAAACGAACGACGGCATTCGACTTGCCCGATGTCTCGTCATCAAGTATTGTTGGGCGCAATTCTACCTTACGGAACCACGACATACTACGGACAAAAGCCTGCCCCTCAACCATTACCTTGTCCTTGTCAAGAACCTCACCCTTACCACCAGCCTCAGCACTCTCAACATTTATTGCAGAAAGCGAAAAGCCTTCGTCGTATATCTGTGCCACACGGTCGCATACGTATGCAAAGTCACGTGACACGACTACCGTCTCACGTGGCAGGAACTCAAGCATAGCCACATAGTCGCTCTCGCCACTTCCCATCTGCGATACGACAGTCATGCTGTCAACCTTCTCGACCGACAATTGCGTCTGAACATCAAAGGTACGGATGCTGTCCACCTCGTCGCCAAAGAAGTCTATACGATAAGGATTCTCCGAGGAGAACGAATATACGTCCACGATACTACCTCTGACGGCAAACTGGCCCGGCTCGTACACATAGTCTTTACGAACAAAGCCGAGAGCAAGCATACGTTTCTCAAGGTCGTTGACATCATACATTCCACCCTTGTTGAGGACGATTGTATTTGCTTCCAGTTTCTTTTGCGAAACGACCTTCTCAGCAAGGGCATCAGGATATGTCACGACAAGAAGTCGCTCATTCCGAGCCATACGGCTGAGCACTTCTGTCCTTAGAATCTCATTACCAGCATCCTTCTGGTTGTATTTTATCGCCCTCTTGTAGGATGACGGAAAGAACAGAACCTTCTGGTCGTCCAGCATCTGCACGAGGTCATGATAGAAATAGCCTGCCGAGTCGGCATCATCAAGCACGAATACCAACAGAGGCAAGCCGTCCTTTCCCTCCATCATCTGAGCGACGGAGGCAAATAACAAAGGCGCAGAAGAGCCGATAAGCCCCCCTACGTGAATATGTTCTATTGCTGACGAGCAAATAGATTTACAAAGACTCTTGACTTCCTTATCCGAAGCCAAGAGCGACAGCAGTTTAGATATTTCCAATTTCAACAACAACAGGTCTGTACGACCTTGCAAAACATTTTATATAGTCAAGCACCTCCTTACGTGGAAGGAGCGGCTTCACGTTCATACTGATTACTCTCGTTCTGTTTTGCGTTTTTACTGGAGTAGAATCTACCATAGGCAAATCTAAGTTAAATTGATAATATAAAATCATAACGCCTCAACTTGTGTTAGTTGAGTTCTATTCATAATAACGCACCAGAACGATTTTTATTTTATTTTTTCACCCTTATTTTTACAGAATGTTCAATTTTCTGTTTCCATTCGTCAAGAGAGGCGAACCAGTCACGCGCATTATGGTAGCCACGCTCCTCCTTATCCGCACAGAATGAGACATAATATCTTATCTTCTCTTTCTTAGGTCTCAACACATACACATAATTGAGTTCATCCTCAAAACTCTTATCCACATACATCTGCGGAACATACACAGCCATGCCTATCGCCTCTGGTGCCCAAATGTGCTTCTTACCCATATCTGGATAGTCACATCCCCACGAAGCAGCAATACCGTCACGAATCCATCCTTCGGACTTATGCCCTCTGCGCACGCTATCCTCAGCCGTCACACCGACCTTCTGCACGCCAGTACAATATGTATGATAACCCCTGTCCGTATTTACATCAACCTGCAAGTCACGATGTCCTGCAACAAGCGTGTAATATTGTCTTGTAGTCTCTTCAAAAAAAGAACCTGAACGACCAAACATTTCTCTACCTATATCATATACCTCGATGACCGTACGAAGAGGACCCGTTGTCACGACTCTCTGACCACGAATGCCCACATCTGTCCAATTAGCAACCTTATCGGCCCCATTTCTTTTCAGGCTACCACATCCCATAGCCTTACCAGCCCAGAGCACATCCACGCCATAGCCAGCCTTCAGCTGTTCAGACGTTGTATAGAACTGTGTTTCTGGCAACTCTATCCTTCGATATTTTTTGCCATAGAGGTCTATGTTCTGCCGTTCGTCAAAGTATATGCGATAGCCTACAAGCTCACTCTCTATCGTCACACCATGCATATAGATGTCGTTGAAGAGATTAGTCGAGCCCTTAGCCTCAACCCTCAACAAGTCAGGAAACTTATCCTTCTTGTCACGAAACTGAAGAGCCGTATAGATTCTGTCCGTCCACTTTGTCGTATCTTGTTCTCCACAAAACTCGACATCTATGACTTTACGCGAATGTGCCTTGACGTCCGTAACAAAGAACAACTCGTCATTCTGCAAGTCTCCATCCATATCATCCAACTGATATTGAACAGGAGTGCCATTATCCGTCACTCTGACATTCACGTCAATCCACTTTATACGATTGATTTCCTTTGACGTTATGACCACAGGCTCATCTTTCCTGTCGTAATCACTCTCATTTGTAATCTCGACATGATAAACTTTTGGCTTTCTCATAACAGAAAACGCCATAGCGTCAGGCACAAGCCCAAGACAGAAAAGTCCCAGCAGAATCTTCTTCATATTCAATTTCTCGGTTAATCCGTTTCAATTATTTTCCTGACAAAGATAGGAATAAAATGTCACACAAAAGCACTCTCCCCGACTTTTTTAATGTCATTTAACTTTGTGCTATACATCACAAACAATTATTTGTCCCTTTTTCCCGACATAGCATAAAGTTAAACCACAAACGCAAAAACATCAGGATAACGAAAACGGATATGAACATCAAATATTGTCCTAAAGTTCATAGTCCGTTATTCGTCCGTAATACGTCCGTTATTCGTCCGTAATACGTCCGTAATTAGTCCGTACTTCAAGAGTACCTACTTTTGTACCATAGCCAAAAAAATGTGCATTTTGCGCATTTGCTTATTCCTCATCATTTTTGTCGTGCGAACACTAGTCTTTTACCACTATTCTGTGGGGCACGCATTACCTTCTCTGCGCGTAACATCCGATTCGTTTTCTTATTACTCTTTTCCTTCTCAAATTTCAGTTTTCAGATAGTTAATCCTATTATCTTAAAATACTTTCGTATCTTTGTGGCAAATTTACGAAAAAATGATTGATTCAAGCATACTTCAAGGTAAAAAGGCAGCTTATTTCACACTTGGATGCAAGTTGAATTTTGCCGAGACTTCTACGGTTGCACAGGAGTTGCAACGATACGGAGTGACCAAGGCACAGAAAGGTGAGACGGCAGATATCTGTATCGTCAACACTTGTTCCGTGACTGAGGTTGCCGACCACAAATGCCGTCAAGCCATTCACAAGCTCGTGAAGCAGAATCCAGGCGCATTTGTCGTCGTAACAGGTTGCTATGCACAACTTAAGCCGCAGGAGATAATCGAAACGCCAGGCGTTGACCTCGTTCTTGGTTCAAACGAGAAGGGTAACATCATCCCGATGATTATGGATAAGATGACAGGTGCGCATACTGTGCGTACGGCTGAGATTCTTGACTTTGCTCCTTCCTGCTCACGAGGTGACCGTACGCGTTATTTCCTCAAGGTACAGGACGGATGCAACTACTATTGCACGTATTGCACCATCCCTATTGCACGTGGCCGTTCACGCAACGGAAGCATCGAATCACTCGTGAAACAGGCAGAACAGGTGGCTGCCGACGGTGGCAAGGAGATTGTCATCACAGGAGTTAATATAGGCGACTTCGGCCATACAACAGGTGAGACATTCTTTGACCTCGTCAAGGCACTCGACAACGTGGAGGGAATTGAACGCTACCGCATATCAAGTATCGAGCCAAACCTCCTTACAGACGAGATTATCGAATATTGCGCCACTTCAAAGAAATTCATGCCACATTTCCACATACCTCTGCAATCGGGTTCAGACGATGTGCTCCGACTCATGAAGCGCAAGTACGACACGGCTCTTTTCCGTCACAAGATAGAACTTATCAAGTCGCTCATGCCACATTGCTTCATCGGGGTGGATGTAATTGTTGGTACACGTGGCGAGACACCCGAATACTTTGAGGATGCCTACAACTTTATAAAGAGTCTTCCGATAAGTCAGCTTCACGTATTCTCATACTCGGAGCGTCCTGGTACAAAGGCTCTCGAAATACCTTACATAGTGACTCCACAGGTCAAGAAGGAACGCAGCCAACGACTGCTCGCTCTCTCGGTGGAGAAACTGAAAGAGTTCTACACCTCACAAATAGGACAGGTGCGTCCCGTCCTCTTTGAACACGCTCCTAAGTCAAAGCCTATGCATGGCTTTACGGACAATTACGTGAAGGTGGAGATTCCGAATAATCCGGAACTGGACAACAAGATTATTACCGTCACCCTTGGTGACTTCAACAAGGAAGGAGATGCCCTATGCACAAAGTAGCCATCGTCATACTCAACTGGAACGGTTCTGCCATGATGCGCAAGTACCTTCCTTCGGTAATAGAAAATAGTTATGGTGATGTCATCGTGGCTGACAATGCCTCAACGGACGACTCCATCGAGATGCTAAGGACAGATTTTCCATCCGTCCGCACAATCATACTTGACGACAACTATGGTTTTGCAGGTGGTTACAATAAGGCTCTTGCACAACTTCCAGAATATGAATACTATGTTCTTCTCAACTCCGACGTGCGCATCACTCAAAAGGATTGGGACAAGGTGTTGACAGATTACATGGATGTTCATCCTGAATGTGCAGCATGTCAGCCAAAGTTGCTTGACCTTAAAAAGTGTCATCTTACATCAGAAGATAATCAAAACTCAGGTCATGGTGATTACTTTGAGTACGCTGGAGCATCTGGTGGTTTTCTTGACCAGTACGGCTATCCATTCTGCAGAGGGCGAATACTTGGTACTGTTGAAGAAGACAAAGGACAATATGATGATATCTGTTCCGTACTATGGGCAACAGGGGCTGCTCTCTTTGTGAGGGCAAGCGACTGGAGGGAGAGTGGTGGACTTGACGAGCGTTTCTTTGCCCACATGGAAGAGATAGACCTATGTTGGCGACTACGCACAATGGGCAAGGACATCGTTTGCATCCCACAGAGTACCGCTTACCACCTTGGAGGTGCAACTCTCAATCAAGGTAATCCGCGCAAGACGTTCCTCAACTTCCGTAACAACCTCCTCATGCTATATAAGAATCTGCCACAGGAGGAACTTCACAACGTGATGTTTGTACGTGCTATTCTCGACTATGTGGCAGCCTTCCAGTTCCTTGCCAAGTTTGACCTCGGTAACTTCAAGGCTGTATTCAAGGCTCGTCGCTCATTCTACAAAATGAAGAGTACTTACAAGCCTATCCGCAAGGAACTTCTTCAAAAGCGCAAGACAGGACACGTTCCCGAACGCTATGACATCAGTATCATCTGGCAATATTACGTTAAAGGAGCAAAAACTTTCGACAAGCTTAACTTGATGAGGTAAGGGTGTAAATACACAAAAGAAGGACTTCTGTTGAAGTCCTTCTTTTGTGTGATCCGCTTGGGGCTCGAACCCAAGACCCCAACATTAAAAGTGTTGT
>CAMOVB010000045.1:0-17277 GCA_946626925.1 uncultured Prevotellaceae bacterium | reverse complement strand
TAACTGGCCGCACTGCGGCAAAAAACAACATACAGTTTCAACCGTACAGGTCGAACTTTTTTTGATACTAAATTATTTACTGAGCTGTTGCTAAATTTGAATATATTAGTTGATTGGGGGTGCATTCATACGATAAGGATGCACCCTCAATCTTTTTTTTTGTTGTGACTAAATTGTGTGTCGTTATTGGCATTATTGTTGTTATTTTGATGCTTTTGAGCATATACGGAATGAAAAAGTGGTGAATAGATGTTTAGTGATTATTATTTTTTGTATATTTGCCATTGAACAATTAAGAAATAAAAGAAACTAATAATCAACTAGCGAAACAAGGACCTATGTGGTGGTGGCCTTTTGCCAAAGATAAGACTTTCAAGGAGTCTGAACTCTTAAATGGATTTACAGATTGGCACACTCATATCTTGCCCGGAGTAGATGACGGAGTGAGGAATATGGATGATGCCATGAACATATTGAAACAATATGAACATATTGGTGTGAAAGAAGTTTGGCTTACTCCTCATGTCAATGAGGATATACCTAACGAGACTGCAGACCTGCACAAGCGCTTTGAGGAACTGCAGGAGGTTTATCGTGCGAAGTCACAGAAGAGTGAGCATGTCCCCGTGGTTCTACATCTTGGAAGTGAGAATATGCTTGATGGCCTCTTTGCTGAACGACTCAAGACACGTGATTTCCTACCTATGGGACATGATGGAAAACATTTGCTCATACAGTTAAGTTGCACGCATGAACCTACCGAACTATACGAACAGTTTATGGCAATAAAGGATGCAGGGTATATTCCAATACTTGCTCATCCTGAACGCTATCCTTATATGCATAGGAGTGATTATCACCGTTTGCGCAAGGACATAGGCGTGGAGTTTCAGCTTAATCTGCCGTCAGTTTCTGGACTTTACGGACCAGAGTCAAGACGAAGGGCAAAGATATTGCTTGAGGCTGGATACTATACCCACGTAGGTTCGGATATACATAACTTGCATAAGTTCTTTGCAGCCATAACAGAGTATAAGATAGAAAAGAAATATCTTGATATTATAAAGGAAATCATAGTTTCAAGCTCTAATTAAGAGTTAATACACAAGAAAATGCGCATTTTTTCAAAAAATGCGCATTTTCTCGATTTAAAGTGCTACCTTTGCCCAATATTTGATAAGTATAGAAAAAATATTATTATGGCTTATAATTTATTAAAAGGTAAAAAGGGAATTATCTTCGGTGCTCTCAATGACCAGTCAATCGCATGGAAGGTTGCTGAGAGAGCAGTTGAGGAAGGTGCACAGATTGTATTGACAAACACAGAAGTTGCTTGTCGTATGGGTACAATCGATGAACTTGCAAAGAAGACAAACGCTACTATCATACCAGCTGACGCTACAAGCGTGGCAGACCTTGAGAACCTCTTCGTTGAGGCTCAGAAGGCTCTTGGTGGTAAGATTGACTTCGTACTCCACTCTTGCGCTATGTCTGTCAACATGCGTAAGAAGCGTACATACGATGATCTTGACTATGGATATCTTGACAAGACTCTCGATATCTCTGCTATCTCTTTCCACAAGATGATTCAGGTGGCAAAGAAGCTTGACGCTATCGCAGACTACGGTTCAATCCTCGCACTCACATACGTTGCTTCACACCGTACATTCTTCGGTTACAACGATATGGCAGATGCCAAGGCACTCCTCGAGTCAATCGCACGTTCATTCGGTTACATCTACGGACGTGAGAAGAACGTACGTGTAAACACAATCTCTCAGTCACCAACTCCTACAACAGCTGGTGGTGGTATCAAGGGATTCGACGGTATGCTCGACTATGCAGACCGTATGTCACCACTTGGCAATGCAAGTGCAGACGAGTGTGCTGACTACTGTGTCGTTATGTTCTCTGACCTTACTCGTAAGGTTACAATGCAGACACTCTTCCACGATGGTGGATTCTCAAGCATGGGTATGTCACTCCGTGGTATGACTCAGTACGAGAAGAGCTTCATTGACGAGAACAAGGACGAGAACGGTAAGATTATCTACGGATAATTTTTCATAAGGTTATCAGGTCCGAGGTTATCGGGTTATCAGGTTTGATACTCTTTTGATGTAATAGTTACGCCTTAGACCTTCAAATAAAACAAAAAACTAAGTCTCTGTGTGAGGCTTAGTTTTTTTCGTATCACAAATAACTTTCGACAAATTCTGATGGCATCATTACAGGAATAATACTATGAGGAACGAAATCTGATGGATTGCGTGTAATGATTATATCTGCCCCACCTTTCTGCGCAGTGAAGTGTTGTACAGAATCTTCAAAATCGGTAAAAGAAGATGATATTGCTGAATCTATCACATCGCCAGTGGATGGTATAACGTTCACTAATTGTCTTAAACCTATCGTTTATAATCCATATTTCTCATTTAATGCCGCATCAAGTTCCTTGTCATAGTCAAAATCATCAGGAAGATGTATGCAGCCAAAGAGTGCATCATCCAGTTTATGGTTCTTTTCTATATCTTCCTGATGTCTTTCCTTCTTAGGCGTCTGTCGCATGGATTGCAGGATGAACTCAACGAGGTCTATTTTTTCCTCGTTTGTCATGTTGTATATTGCCTGATATGCCATTGATGTATTTGCAGCAGATAGAGCCATAATAGTATTCCTATAAATGATTCAGCATATTCTTTGTGCGCAAAAGTACAATTATTTTTTTATTCTGCAAACAATTACATCATTTTTTTCAAAATAGAGGCGTGACGCTTCCTGTTTGATTACGAAAAGGTCTCTTTACAGTAAAAGCCCCATGCTATCTTTATGGCAGAGTTAAATGTTCGAAGTTTAACAGTAAAAGATATGCACGGGACTTTTGTAGATGCAAATATATGGATTTATTTCATATTCAAGTATGATATTGCACATCAAATGATGGTGTAATAGCGTAAAAACATCCATTCTTATACACAATCTTCATTGTGTCACGCTTCTCGGCTGTTACTTATGATAACCAGGATCAAGAAAGGCTCTGTTGCGGTTGGTCTTGTAACTGGCGAGGGCAGCATCCATTGCTTCTGTGCCAGTGTAGTAGTCGTAGAGGGTGGTGTTGCTGAGGCATAGCTGCTGGATGGAGACCATGCGCTTAACGCCTTCGCCACGTCCATGGACGAGGGCAAAGGCGTAGATGAATTCAGATGTTGTGCCCTCTGGAACCTTTATGCCAAGGTGTCCGTCAATGTTGCATGGACGCAAGCGAAATGATGAGTTGAATGTCTTGCATACAAGGGCATCAGAAAGGAGTGCACGGCTGTTGTCATTACTCATGTCAAATGGGAATGACCAACATGCTGCCCCATACAGGTTGGAATTGACGGTGTCTGGTATCTTCTGGCAGAGCAGGATTATCTGGAGGTCGTCGTAGTGAAACCAGTCGTCGTTGTACTGGCGGACGTAATAGACAAAGTCTCCTACTGTGATGTCTGAGAGCTGAAGGTCCTTGACGTTTATGTTTGATACGAACGTCTCGTCCTGGTATTCACTTCCGATAGTTGCAAGATGGCCGTGTGACACGACGTATGGTGCAAGTACACATTCCTGATGGTTTTTCTGACTTTGTGTTAGCCATACCGGAGGCTGCAAGAGATTGTGGCTACGGAATAAACTGGCTGCGTTCCTGTTGCCTATGATTCCCTCAAAGTTTGTCTGGAGACATTCCTTCATGCACTTGTACATATCAAGGATATTGTTAATCTTGATACGCTGTTTCATCTGTGCTTCTGTCCTCGGGTTCTTTGCATCAGAAGGATAGATTGAGCCGATGGTTATTCCTCCTCTTTCGTACAGGCGCAAATTGTCTAATTTGCCCGTCATTGTTCCCAATGAAGATTTAATCTTTACCATGATAAAGTTTCTTTTGTATATTAGTTGATAATTTTATAATCATAATTTTATTTGTTTCGTCTCCGTTGTTTGTCCGATGATGGTCTGTTGATGTTTAGTCCTTTCTTCGTTGCATCTCCGCTGTGCCTCCGTCGATCCTCCGTTCTAACTCCGTATCACCACCATCGGATGTCCATTGCTTGTCCATCGAATGTCCATCGAAACGATGGACATTCGATGGAGATTCGATGGAGATGCGATGGACATTCTTAGGAGTCACAACGGAGAATCAACGGAGTCAGAACGGACTCACATGGGAGAATCTTCGGACTCAAAACGGAGAAGTGACGTGAAATCCACGCATCATCATCGAATGATTTTTGGTATCGTCATGTCTCTTGTCTGTGTTGCTCGTGTTTTTGTATGGGTGATGTAAGTGTTAAAAGCGTTAATGCTTATGTGTTAATTCTTGTTGATAATGTTAAAACATAGCTGTGTTTTTATTCTGTCACTTTCACCTTATATTATACATGAGTAATACATATTGACATGCAATACCATTGGCAAATATACGTTTTTCTTCGGAAATAGAGGATGAAGAACGAAAAAATCTTGGTACAAATTTGTTCTTGCTTTTACACGAATTGTCGTGAATTTGCCACGAATGGTCATAAATCTTTTTGTTGTTACAAATTAATCATCAAGAATTGAATCCGATTAGGTAGTCGTCCCTTGAAAAATGTATTCCATCTATATGCTATTACCAGATAGTATATGGAACACTTTTTTGACAAGCCCTAAATCGTCCCTTAGTTTTATACCACAAAGATACAAAAACTTGCAGATTTATCAAACTGATTTGTGATATATTTTACTATATAACAATCATTTGTAGTCTTATTAAGGAACGACTATGTATTGTCTGTCCGAAAAACTATTAGCTGTCTTTAAGCTTATCTATAATTCTTTTGAATCCTCCTGGCTCAAATGTATTTTCACTAAATCCCTGTGTTCTTATGGCTTGATTTATGCCATTTTTGTTCTGATGTGTTGCCCTATGTACAAATCTTTCTTCTTTCTCAAGTTTATCCCATATTTCTTTACCTATAAGTTCGTACCATAGTTTTTCTGAACGTGATACGACGAAAAGGTCGTCTGTGTTTAGGGCAAGATAATGAATGAGTTTTCTTGTGAATTTTTGTGATGGTAGTATGTCTCTTTGGGGCAGCCCTTTCCATGACGTGGAAGAGTAACCGACATATTGTACTAAGGCAATGTTGTTGTATATTATGTCATAAGAATCTCCTTCTTCATCCAATTTTGCATCTTTACGGAACTTGTCAAAGATATTATACCAATACCAACCTTCAATCATACAGTATGCGTCTCTGTAGCTTAGCTCCCCTTTTTTCTTGTTTCGTTCGCAATAGAAAGACTCTGTTTCAAGTCTGAGTTGGTCATCTTTGAATCGTATTATGGTGTTTATTATATCTTTTTGAGTGGATGTTTGCATTAACCTTGCCAAAAGATTGTTTATCCTATCTATATAACCAGGATTAAGACTGAGTACAATTACTTTAGCTTTGAGTGGATTACCATTAAAAGGTTCAGGCCTAACACCCAGTTTAAATTCATATTCTGTTCCTTTGTGTTTATCGTTGAATTTTTGGATGGTTGGAGCGTCACATTTCAATACCCACTGAGCGTTTTCATCGTAGAGTAGAGAGCGGTTCGCATTGACGTATTCTCCTTGCCACGGATTTTCCTTCCTGATTTCCTCCTCCGTGATTTGAGTGGTTGGTGTTAACGAATCTGTCATAGATACCTTGTTTTTGTTTTCCCCAAGGCAGTCTTTTGGAGTGTTTTGCTGGTATAATACAAAGCGTGGACTGCCATCTATGTCTATGTGAAGTATCGCCAAACGATTGTGTGTAATACAGATAAGCAGTCCAAGCTAAATGAGCCGCAGTCTGTGTCTTTAACATACTTTGTTTGAAATTGGCGATTTCTACATAGAGAGACACTTTTGTTGAAGGCAAAGGTACATATTTCTTGTGTTACTATCAAATCTATACTTTTTTTAGTGCAAAATACTTTTGCTAGTTTTGTTTTTAATTGTACCTTTGTGGAGATATTAAACTGAACTAATCTTTTGAAATTAAAACAGATTTTTTAGAAAATGAAAGGATTGATTATTATGCTTCTTGTGGCTTGTTCATCATTAAACATGTATGGACAGGCTCAAAATAATGATTCCGTAAGGGTAGGAGTATTTGAGGAATCAAGTCTCCCTGATAGCTTTGATGGAGGCTTGGGATATTTTTATCTGTCAGATAAGGCTAAGCAAGATGGACAATATGTTTTTGTATTTGATTTGGGTACAAGTCTTGCTGTTGTATTGGATGGTAATTTCCTTGTTCTTCCTATGGTGAAGAGTGACGGGAAGCAGGATAACATGGTATTTCAGAATAATGATTACAGGGTAAAGGTATCAATAGAAAGTCGTGGTGATGGTGGATATGAGTCTTCCACTTATACGGGTTATGCTGTAGTTGAGAGTTTGAAGAAGGGTATTCGTACATCAAGGATTCGATTCGTCGGAGAGTGTTCGATGTGAAGGCATATTTGTTGATGCTTAACCAACAGGGTAAATCTGCTGACCCTTTTCTCCCTCTTTGTTTTTCATGGTATGATGCAAAAAAATCCCCGAACGCCCAAATGAGCGAACGGGGAAGTATATGAATTTAAAAGTTAAAAATTTTAGTTTATAACTTATAACTAAAGCTGTACGCCCCTATGGTGTTTCCTTCTCCTCCCCTGCGGGGAGGTTGGGAGGGGGCCGTTGGGTCTGTCTGTTTACTTCAACTTACCGAGGCATTCCTTGATACGCTTCATTGCCTCGATGATGTTCTCGTCAGATGTTGCGTAGCTCATGCGGAAGCACTCAGGTGAGCCGAAGGCGTCACCACCTACTGTAGCAACGTGACCTACCTCGAGGAGGTACATTGCAAGGTCAGTGGAGTTGTTAATCTTGCGTCCATCTGCTGACTTGCCGAAGAAGCTTGAACACTTAGGGAAGAGATAGAACGCTCCCTGTGGCATGTTGACCTCAAGTCCAGGAATCTCCTTAGCAAGCTTGACGATGAGGTTCTTTCTGCGCTCAAAAGCAAGACGCATGTCCTCTACACACTGCTGGTCACCAGCAAATGCTGCCTCGGCTGCCTTCTGTGATACAGAGCATGGACCTGATGTGTATTGTCCCTGAAGCTTGTTACATCCCTTTACTACCCATTCGGCAGCTGCGATGAATCCGATACGCCATCCTGTCATTGCGTATGCCTTTGACACACCATTGATGAGTACCACACGGTCCTTGATGTCGTCGAAAGAAGCCATTGAAGCGTGCTTGCCTACGTAGTTGATGTGCTCGTATATCTCGTCTGCAATAATCATTACACGCTCGTGCTTGAGGAGCACGTTCTTGAGAGCCTCAAGTTCCTCCTTTGAATATACTGAACCTGTAGGGTTAGATGGAGAACAGAGGATGAGAGCACGAGTCTTAGGAGTGATGGCTGCCTCAAGCTGTTCAGGTGTAATCTTGAAGTCCTGCTCGATTGGAGCATCGATGAACTTAGGAGTACCCTCAGCGAGGAGAACCATCTGTGGGTATGATACCCAATATGGAGCAGGTATGATAACCTCGTCGCCTGCGTTCACGAGAGCCATGATGGCATTACAAACAGACTGCTTTGCACCGTTAGAGCAGAGAATCTGTGATGGCTTGTAGTCAAGGCCGTTCTCGTTCTTAAGCTTTGCCACGATGGCATTCTTGAGTTCTGGATAACCAGGTACTGGGCTGTAGCGGCTCCAGTTGTCTTCTACTGCCTTGATGGCAGCTGCCTTGATGTGGTCAGGTGTGTTGAAGTCAGGTTCGCCGACACTGAGGTTGATTACATCTACACCTTGAGCCTTGAGTTCTGAACTCTTCTGCGACATTGCGAGTGTAGCAGATGGGGAAAGTCTGTTGAGACGATCTGAAAGGATTTCCATACTTGTTGTTTTGTTATTTGTTTGTTCTTGTTTTATTTTGTAAAATGTAGTGTATGTCCCATGCGCTCCTTCTTTGTGTGGAGGTAGCGCTCGTTATACTTGTTAGGTGTTATCTCGATAGGGACATTCTCTACTATCTCCAGTCCGTAGCCCTCAAGTCCTACACGCTTGGTTGGGTTGTTGGTGAGAAGACGTATCTTGCCGATACCAAGTTCACGAAGGATCTGGGCACCTACTCCGTAGTCGCGGAGGTCTGGGTCGAAGCCGAGGTGGATATTTGCATCCACTGTGTCGTCGCCTCTTTCCTGAAGTACGTATGCGGCAATCTTGTTCATGAGGCCTATGCCACGACCTTCCTGTATGAGATAAACTACAGCACCCTTGCCTTCCTTCTCGATAAGTTCCATGGACTTGTGGAGCTGCTCTCCACAGTCACAACGCTGGCTTCCGAAGATGTCGCCCGTGGCACAGCTTGAGTGCATGCGAACGAGTACAGGCTCGTCCTTCTTCCATGTACCCTTGATGAGTGCGATGTGCTCGAGTCCGTTGCTCTTCTGGCGGAAAGGAATGATGCGGAAGTGTCCGTATGCCGTTGGCATGTCTGCTTCCTGTCCCTTTTCCACGAGGCTCTCCTGCTGGAGACGGTAGGCGATGAGGTCTTTTATCTGGATGAGTTTGATGTCAAACTCCTCTGCTTTCTTCATGAGTTCTGGAAGACGTGCCATTGTGCCGTCAGGATTAAGAATCTCAATGAGCGCGGCTGCTGGCTTGAGTCCTGAGAGACGTGCAAGGTCAATGGCAGCCTCTGTGTGACCTGAACGACGGAGCACTCCGTTGTCCTGGGCATAGAGAGGATTGATGTGACCTGGTCGTCCGAAGTCTGTTGGCTTGGCGTCAGGGTTACATAGCCATTGTATTGTGGCTGCGCGGTCCTTGGCACTCACACCTGTTGTGCATCCTTCCAGTTTGTCAACTGTGACTGTGAAAGGTGTGCCGAGCATGGATGTGTTGTCCTCAACCTGATGTGGCAGTTCAAGTTCCTTTGCTCTGGAGATAGTGATAGGGGCACATAGTACGCCTCTACCTTCACGTAGCATGAAGTTTACCTTTTCAGGTGTGATGAGTTCTGCTGCTGTGATGAAGTCACCTTCGTTTTCACGATCCTCATCATCTACCACTATGACGAATTTGCCTTGACGGAAATCCTCGAGGGCAGCCTCTATGTTGCTGAATGTATTATTTGCCATTTATTGCTATTTTTAGATTATCACCAGTTTTCATTATATGTCTCATGTCATTTCGCACTCTTCGCCAGAAGCGGAATGAATGGTAATCGACTATCGGCATATGATTGAGGTCTGCTATGACCTGTCGCTTCTTTGAGTTGGACAGCATGTCAACGAGATAGTCAATTTTATCGCATATAGCCTTTATGTCTTCTGAGTCTGCCCTGCCAAGGTAAAGCTTGACGTAGTAGCTCAGTCTCTTTAGCTTCTTGTCCTTTAGATACTGTCGGCAACAGCTGTTAAGCTCGTCTATTAGTTTCTCCGCATATTCGTAGTCAGGGTCATTGATGATGACTTCCTTTATGCGGATGTTGCGCTTCTGTCGGATACCGAGCAGCTTGCGGAAGAACTCACGGTAGGCATCCATGTTGAACACGGCAGAGTCGTTGTTTGACTTGACTGTGAGGAACAGACCTATCGGAGCAAGGATTATGGTACTGAGCCATACGCCCATTTCCACTGGTATTGCGCCTTCTCTTCCGAGTTTCACACCTGCCGTATTGACGATGTAGTAGAAGATGAAGATAAGTACCGATGCCACAACTGGCATTCCGAGTCCTCCCTTGCGGATGATGGCTCCGAGTGGTGCTCCGATAAAGAAGAACATGAGGCAGGCGAGTGACATGGATATCTTCTGGTAAATCTCTGCCCAGTAGCTGCGCATGAACCATTCGCTCACGTACATGGAGTTCTCTTGGTATGATGTACGGAATTCTGCTGATTGTACCTTCTGCATGGCGTTGAGCAGAATCTGCTGTTGCTTTACCGAACCTAAACGATTGAAAATGGTGTCGAAGTCTATCGGCTCGTTCTTTGCAAGTGTCTTTGCCTTGCTTCTGCCTTGCTTCTGCCTTGCCTCTGCGTTGCTGGCTGGTTCTGTCGCCATGTCGTCACGGCTGTAGTTGTAGAACATCGATGTGCCGTAGATGCTGTAATCGCGCTTTGACTCCTCGTATATTGCTCGTCCAAGGCTGTCGCATTGTGCCTCCTTATCCTTGATACTCACGAGCATCTGACCTATTGTCTGCACTTTGGCATAGTCGTCGTAAGTGTCTTCGCTGAGTAACGTAAGGCTTGTGTCAAAGTCTATGATGAAGTGCTTCTCCACGAATGTCTCCCTACGGTAAGGTACATTGGAACGTCCCTGCTGGAATCCTGTGTTGTCGGTATTTTCAAACTGAGTACCGTTGTACAGATGCAGGAGCAACTGCTGTTTTGTCGAACTTGTCTGGAGCAGAGCAGAGTCGGCTATGATGATGTGAGGATTGCTCGTACCTGAAGCAAAATTGTAAATCATCACGTTGTAGAGCATACCCGTCTCCTTGTTCTTCTTTCCCACGTATATGTTGTTGCCGCGGATGCCTGAGTAGAACACGCCTTCAGGAATCTCCAGCTCAGGCGACTTCAGCTCTATGGAGTGGTAGAGTACCATGAACTTGCTGTCTGCATCTGGTACGACTACGTTCTGGAAGTAGAATGATATTCCCGACACGATGATTGCAACAATCATTATCGGTCTGAGTGCTCTGAAGAGTGTGATGCCTGCCGCCTTTATGGCAAGTAGCTCAAGTCGTTCGCCTATGTTACCCATTGATATGAGTGAGGCGAGGAGGACAGCGAGAGGCAGGGCTACAGGAACGAGGATAAGGGTGGCGTACCAGAAGAACTTTACGAGTACGAAGAACTCAAGTCCCTTACCTACAAGGTCTTCGATGTAACGCCATGAGAACTGCAACAATACGACAAAAAGACTGATGCTGAATGTACCGAAGAACAGCGTCAGAAAGTTTTTGAGTATGAAAATATCTAACTTTTTTATGAATCGCATTGCCTGTATATGAAAGTCGATTTTAAGAGGGGGGCCGATGTGGCAAATGCCGAGTAACGTATGTCCTGTTTCAATTCTTTTGGGCTTTTGCAGGCGTTCCCTCTTTTTCAAGGTGCAAATGTACGCATTTTTGCTGAGGAAAGAAGTATGAAGTAAGAAGAAATTATTAAATAGGTGATATTTGCTTGCTATATGCACTCTTTCTCCTTTTTTTTTGCTAACTTTGTACCCAAATTTGATAATTTATGATAACAGCAGAACAACTTAAAGATGTGGTGGAGCGTACTGAGGCTCTCCATCGTTATCTCGCCATCGACGAGAAACTTATTCAGGTGGAAGAGGAACAACTCCGTACTCAGGCTCCAGGTTTTTGGGATGATGCAAAAGCTGCCGAGGCACAGATGAAGAAGGTCAAGGACCTTCAGAAGTGGATTGACGGCTACAAAGAGATAAAGTCGGCGACTGATGATCTTGAAGTTGCCTTCGACTTTTACAAGGACGAAATGTCAACTGAGGAAGAGGTGGACGAATACTACCGTACTGCCATCCAGCTTATTGAAGACCTCGAACTCAAGAATATGCTCCGTGAGGAGGCTGACGGTATGGATGCCGTACTCAAGATTAACGCAGGAGCGGGCGGTACAGAGGCACAGGACTGGGCAAGCATGCTCATGCGTATGTACCAGAGATGGGCAGAGGCACACAAGTATAAGGTGACTATCAGCAACTTCCTCGATGGCGATGAGGCTGGTATCAAGACGGTTACTATGGAGATTGAGGGCGACCAGGCTTACGGATTCCTCAAGGGCGAGAATGGCGTACATCGTCTTGTTCGTGTATCTCCTTATAACGCACAGGGCAAGAGAATGACATCTTTTGCATCTGTCTTTGTCACTCCGCTCGTTGACGACTCCATTGAAGTCGTAATTGACAAGAGTAAGATTAGTTGGGACCTCTTCCGAAGTGGTGGAGCTGGTGGACAGAACGTCAACAAGGTGGAGACAGGTGTCCGCCTCCGTTACCAGTATGTTGACCCTGATACAGGTGAGGAAGAAGAAATCCTTATCGAGAATACCGAGTCACGTAAACAGTTAGAGAATCGTGAGAATGCGCTCCGTCTCCTTCGTTCACAACTCTACGACCGCGCTCTTCAGAAGCGTATGGCAGAACAGCAGAAGGTTGAGGCTGGAAAGAAGAAGATAGAATGGGGTAGTCAGATTCGTTCGTACGTTTTTGATGACCGCCGTGTGAAGGATCATCGTACTAACTATCAGACAAGTGATGTTGGCGGTGTGATGGATGGTAAGCTCGACGAATTTATCAAGGCATACTTGATGGAGTTCTCGGGAAAATAAGAGCCCCCTCCCGACCTCCCCTGAGGGAGGAAAGGGATATACCATAGGGACATTATACTGAACTGTGGAATAACAAGATAAGGGCTGTTTTAACGGAATAATTAACGAACGATGTAACATCTTTACTCCCCCCTACGGGGGAGACAGAGGGGGGCCTCTATTATGCATACAGAAATAGAAAGAAAATTTCTTGTGGTGGGAGAGTACAAGCATCTGGCTTATTCCCATTCACATATTGAGCAGGGATATATGGCAACGGAGGCAGGCAAGACCGTTCGCTTCCGCATTCGTGATGATAAGGCTTATCTTACCATCAAGGGACCTTCGACCAATGGTGGATTGTCGCGTTATGAGTTTGAGACAGAGATTCCTTTGGACGATGCCCATGAACTCATGAAGCTATGTATGCCTGGACGCATCAACAAGAATCGTTGGCTCATCAAGAGCGGTAATCATACGATAGAGGTTGACGAGTTCTTTGATGAAAACGAGGGACTTGTCATAGCAGAGATAGAGCTTGGCTCAGAGGATGAGGCGTACGAGAAGCCTGATTTCCTTGGCGAAGAGGTAACGGGTGACAAGCGTTACTATAACCGTCACCTTATGCTGCATCCGTATAAGACGTGGTAGAAGGGCGGCCCCCTCCCGACCTCCCCTGAGGGAGGAGAGGAAGATACCTTGAACGTTAAATTAGACGAACGAGGGGGGGCGTAAATGTGTTAATGCTTAAATTAGTAACTCCTTCTCCTCCCTCACGGGGAGGTCGGGAGGGGGCCGTAATTATTATGCGTAAGAATATTTTTACAACAATAATCTCTTTGGTGGTTATTGTGCTTAGCGTGATTCCTATACCAGAGGTTCCGCAGCTTGATGGCGTGCCATTGATTGACAAGTGGGTACACTTCGTGATGTATGGAAGCGTGGCTACAGCCATGTGGATAGATCTGTTCTTTGTACGCAAGGAGCGTGTGCTTACTCCACTATTCAATGCATCGGCGATTTTTTATCCTGTGATGCTTGGTGTTATGATGGAATTTGTTCAGCTCTATCTTATTCCTTGCCGTAACGGAGATTCGTTAGATGCTGTTGCCAATGCTCTTGGTTGCTGCCTTGGCAACGGAATATGTCTTGCCTTATATTATTTCCTTTATTATAGGAAAAATAAGGATAAACTCAAGTTGGGTTAAAGTATTGACTAAGTACTGACTCACTATAGACTAAGTACTGACTCGCATAAGAGTTAAAAAATAAAAGTTAAGAGTTAAAAAACTCTTTTCATCCTATATGCTTACTCTTTTTTCTCTAAGGTGTTCATTGGGAAAACCTTAAAGGAATAGGATAAAAACAAAAAACATGGGAGTTAATAGCTAACATGCCTGTGTTCCGGATGGCATTCCTCCCTCAGGGGAGGTTAGGAGGGGGCCGCCCTCATTTTACACGAACGATACACAATTTAATTTAATACGACGGATATGCATACAAGAGAAAATTTTGGAAGTAAACTGGGAGCAATCCTTGCAGCGGCTGGCTCGGCGGTCGGTCTTGGCAATGTGTGGAGATTCCCTATCATCACAGGTCAGAACGGTGGTGCGGCATTTATAATCATCTATATAGCATGCATCCTATTACTGGGACTTCCAATCATGATTAGCGAATTTCTTATCGGACGTCACACACATTCAAATACGGCAGGAGCATATCGTATCCTGTCAAACGGAAACGCATGGAAATGGGTTGGACGTCTTGGGGTGTTCACGGGTTGGTTCATTCTCTGTTATTATGCCGTCGTGGGTGGCTGGACAATTCATTATACCTATCTTTCAGCCGTAAACGCATTCAAGGATGTTGAGGCTTCGGAATATGGAAATATATTTGAGGGTTTTGTATCAAATCCTTATCTTCCTGTTCTTTGGTTATTCCTTTTCATGGGGATTTCTCACGTTGTGATAACACGTGGTGTACAGTCAGGTATCGAGAAATTCTCAAAGATAATGATGCCAACGCTCTTTATCATCGTCATTCTCCTTGTGGTGTGTTCAGTCATGCTTCCGGGAGCAGAAAAAGGAATAAAGTTCATACTTGTTCCTGATTTCTCAAAGGTTACGAGCGGGGTGGTTCTTCAGGCGATGGGTCAGGCTTTCTTTTCGCTCTCTCTCGGAATGGGTTGCCTATGTACATACGCCAGTTATTTTGAGAAGTCAACGCCTCTTGCTAAGACAGCCTTGAACGTGTCAGTCATAGATACTTTGATTGCAATAATGGCGGGATTCATCATCTTCCCGTCCATCTTCAATATAGGAATGAATCCTGACGAGGTAGGAATGGGTGCAAGCCTCACGTTCATATCCCTTCCTAATGTATTCCAGAAAGCATTCGGAGACGGCTCGCTCGTTGCGTGCATCTTCTCTGTTATGTTCTATTTCCTCCTCTTCGTTGCTGCCCTCACGAGTTCAATCTCTCTCCATGAGGTTGCTACGGCATACGTATCGGAGGAGTTCAACGTGACAAGGCGTGTTGGTGCATCAATCGTGACGATAGTGGTACTTGTCTTGGGTACTCTCTGTGCCTTGTCCTTTGGTCCTCTGTCGGGTGTAACCCTGTTTGACAAGAACATCTTCACTCTCTTTGACGAGTTCTCTGGCACGTTCCTCTTGCCAATAAGTGGAATGTTGATTGCTATATTTGCTGGTTGGGCACTTGACCGTCAACTATATAGGGATGAGATATCAAATCATGGCGAGTTGAAAGCACCATATTTCAAGCTGCTCATTATAAGTCTCAGGTACGTCACTCCTGTTGCCGTAGGAATTGTGTTCCTCGACAACCTCGGAGTGTTTGAGTATCTGAAAAAAATAATATAAGACAGGCCAGCGGCCCCCTTCCGACCTCCCCGTGGGGGAGGAGAAGGATGATGATGGGCGAAAATTGTGTGGACAATGTCTGATTGCTAATATTTAATTAAAAGTGTAACTTTATTCTCCCTCCCTACGGGAGGGCAGGGGTGGGGCCATGCTTAATTTTACACATTATCCTAAGAGTGACCGTAGGGCAGTACTTGTCTTGGTCGTTGTGGCAGTATTGCTTGTTGTGGTGCTGCTTGTGGTTGATATTGTGCAAACAGGAAAGTTGGCAGAAGCTCAGAAGACAAACAAGACGGAGGTTAAAGTACGAGGTGGAAATGGGGGACGTGAAGCGGATAATGGGGTTGCTCATATTCCTCTTCATGAGTTTGACCCCAATACGGTGGATTCCGCTACTCTCGTAGGTTTCGGTATTGCCCCTTGGAAGGCGAAGGTGCTTGTCAATTACCGTAATAAGGGAAAACGCTTCTCCACTCCTGAGTCGATACTTGACACGTATGGCTGGGAAAAGGATGATTATGAAATGCTCCGTCCTTATATAAGGATAGGTGAGGCATATCGTATGCAGAGACAGGAATATCCTCGTGAACGGTATTATGAACAAGAATTACGTTATACAGATGAGAGACGCGATTATGAACATGGTATGTCGGATTCTGCAAAGACAAAATATGTGAGTTCTAAGTTCAAGACACTCACCAAGGTTGATATAAATACGGCAGATTCTGCAACACTTTGTAGTGTGCCTGGTGTAGGACAATACATTTCCTCTGCCATCATACGCTATCGTGGTCGCCTTGGCGGTTTTGCTTCTGTGGAGCAGACTTTGGACATAAAACAAGTTTCGCCAGAATTGCTTGAATGGTTCAAGGTGGAAAGACCGAAAGATATAAAGAAAATAAATATAAATAAAGATAGTTTTCAGAAACTTAATTCTCATCCGTACATAAGCTATGAGCAGACGCGCGACTTACTTATGTACAGAAGATTGTACGGAAGGATAGAGGATGAGGCTCAACTCATGAAGGTAAATATCTTTTCGGCTGAAGATGTGGAGAGATTGAGACCTTATCTTGAATATTGATATACGAAATGATTAAAGCGATATTTTTTGATATTGACGGTACGTTGGTATCGTTCAAGACGCACACCATACCACAGAGTACTATTGATGCTGTGAGTGAGGTTCGCAAGAAAGGTATAAAGGTTTTTATTGCCACAGGACGTCCTGTGCCTTTTATAAATAATCTTGGCACTTTAGAGTATGACGGCATCATGGCTGTAAATGGCGCAAGCTTTACGACGGCTGACGGAAATGTTGTTTTTGAGAAATTTGTGGATAAGGATGACGCAGAGCGTATGCTTCGTTATGCCAAAGATCAAGATATGGCTGTAGCCTTTGCTACGAGTGATGCGGCGTATGTGATAAATCCAAACGACAAGTTTGATGCGGTCTTTGAACTCCTCAATCTCAGTCGTCCTGCCGAATTAGGTACGGAGGGCTTGGAAGGTAAAAACGTGATGCAGGTTATCGCCTTCTTTGATGAGGAAGAAGAAAAATATATCTTGAATAATGTTCTTACCAATTGTGATGCCCACAGATGGCACCCCGATTTTGCTGATTGTATATGCAAGGGTATAAACAAGGCAACAGGCATAGATGATGTGATAAAGCATTATGGCATCGACATTTCTGAGGTTATGGCTTTCGGAGATGGTGGAAATGATGTAGAGATGTTACGTCATGCAGGAGTGGGTGTTGCGATGGGAAATGCATCCGATGATGTAAAAAAGTACGCAAAAGTTGTCACGGATAGTGTGGATGATGATGGTGTTGCAAGAATTTTACGTCAAATTGATAAATTTTAGTCAAAAAAATTTGGTAGTAAATAAAAAAGCCGTACCTTTGCACTCGCTAAACGAAACGAGGCTGTATTACGGTACGAATTTCTTAGTGATGGCGGGGTAGCTCAGCTGGTTAGAGCGTCGGATTCATAATCCGGAGGTCG
>CAMOVB010000044.1:0-17675 GCA_946626925.1 uncultured Prevotellaceae bacterium | reverse complement strand
TACGCGGTCGTAGCATGGGAGGGCGACTACCGCTACCACGATGGCGAGTTCCGTGGAATAACGGATGCACCAGCTGACTCAGAACTCTCAACTCAGGACTCACAACTTCCTATGACCTTCATCCGTGCTCCTTATATAGAGTCACATGGTGAAGGCGTGGAGATACTCGCCACGGTGGATGGCAAGGACGTAGCTGCACGACAGGGTAATCAACTTGTTACTGCTTTCCATCCAGAATTGAATGACGACACAAGAGTGCACGAATACTTTGTGAAATTCATAATTCATAATTCATAATTCAAAATTGTGTCTTTCGGGGCAACGATTCCATTATACGCAAAAGAGGATGTACCGTCATTGGCACATCCTCTTTATTTTATTTGTCATCAATTCATCAAATGGTTTCTACCATTCATTATGAATTATGAATTTTTAATTATGAATTATTTAAAGTATCTATTGAACAAACCTTGGAAGCCAGCACCGTGACGTGCCTCATCCTTTGCCATCTCATGTACTGAGTCGTGAATGGCATCAAGGTTGAGCTGCTTAGCAATCTTGGCAATCTCCATCTTACCTTTGCAAGCACCTTCCTCAGCAAGCATACGCTTCTCTACGTTAGTCTTAGTGTCCCATACAACTTCGCCGAGCATTTCAGCAAAGCGTGCAGCATGGTCTGCCTCCTCAAGTGCATAACGCTTGAAAGCCTCTGCAATCTCTGGATAACCCTCACGGTCAGCCTGACGACTCATGGCGATATACATACCTACCTCAGTACACTCACCCATGAAGTGATCCTTGAGACCCTGACGTACAAAGTCACCATCTGCACCAGCAGGGATAGCACTTGCGATACCGAGTTCATGCTCTGTTACAAACTGGAGAGCACCGCCCTCTTCCATCTTCTTAAACTTAGAACCTGGAACCTTACACTGTGGACACTTCTCAGGAGCGGTGTCACCCTCGTGAACATAACCGCATACAGGACAAATCCATTTAGCCATAACCAATAATGTTTTTAAGATTTATAATGTGTTTTTGATATACTCTCAATGTCGAGTCTAATCTGTGTTTTTTAGAGTCAACTGTTATCGAATAATCATGGCGCAAATATATCCATATTATTTTATTCACAAAAGAAAAATCCAATGTTTTTTTCAAAAAAAAAATAATATATAACGCCATGAAGCCAACACATCTTCAATATTCATTATTTTTTCAGTTTTCTGCAAAAAAAAGGGGGTTATACATGCAAAATTGGGGTTCCTAATTTGGAAGAATTTCATGTTAGGTGCATCCAAGGTTTACCTTATGCTTCCCTTCATTTCCCTTACAAACCGTAGGGACACCTAAGGCACACCTAAGGGAAAGGTAAGGGAAACGCTTCTGCTTTACGGAACAGTTTACCCAGCAGTACACACAACAAACGAAACATTCTGGGGCACACACGACTGAATATAGTACAGTTAGCAGTATATGCAAAACTTAGATTACAAAACATTACAACATTACTATATTTCACATTTCTTTTTTGAAAAATAGAAAAAAAAGCCCGTTTTTATTTGGCATTTTCAAATAAATATTTATATTTGCGATACAAACTTATTAACCATTAAAATATTTAGTCTATGAAACGGGCATTGCACATCATCATGTTGATGCTTGCCGTTTGCAGTCAAGCATCAGCTCAGCAGACTTTTGTTAACGCAAAGACTGTTGAAAAAATCACAAATGGATACGAGTACGTTGACCTTGGCCTAAGCGTCATGTGGGCAACGAAGAACATGGGTGCCAATTCACCTACAGACTGCGGTAAGTTCTATGCCTGGGGAGAGACAAAGCCAAAGAAGGACTATGCAATGGACAACTACGAGTTCTTCTGCCAGACACAGAACGAAAAGATTGAAGGAACATACATCAATGGCAAATTCACACGTGGCTACACTAAGTACGTAAGCGAAATACAAGCAGAGAAGCAAGGCTACGATGGCTACTACGACAACAGACGTCTGCTCGACTTCTCCGATGATGCGGCACGAGTAGTATGGGGAGGAAAATGGTGTATTCCTACACTTGGAGAAATGAACGAACTATGTACACAGTGTGTATGGACATGGACCGAGATTAACGGCAAATGGGTATATAAAATAACAGGTCCTAACGGCAATTACATAATTCTCCCTGCTGGTGGAGCTTGCTTCCGCATGAAGGTATGCTACGCCAATGAAGACGGATTCTATTGGACGGCAAACGCATACACAGGTGCAAAGAGCAATGGTGCATATATACTTCATTTCAACAAGACAGGTCACGGAATAACAGAGAACGAAACTCGCTATGATGGTCGCGTCATTCGTCCTGTCATCAAGATGAATCAGTTCCAGCCACGTAAGCCAAAGAAAGAAAAGAACAATTAACAACTAAGCAAAGCGGTCACACACTGACCAATGGAAAATAACAAACATACATCTGTTGCAGAAATGACGAAATAGGAATCTCAAACACGAGATTAAACCATATTAAAGAAGCAGATTCTAACATTTCGGATTTGCTTCTTTTTTTGCGCAAAGCATATCAAAACTTATTGAATACATGAGACTAACAACATTCATAACTTTAGCCATGGTGTTCACATGTATGAACGCCCAACAACACACCACCCTCGTGTGGTCAGATGAGTTTAACACAGACGGAGCACCAGACACTGACAAATGGGAATTTGAAGAAGGCTTTGTACGCAACCATGAAGACCAATGGTACAAGAAGGATAATGCCTACCAGAAGGACGGACTCCTCATCATAGAGTGCCGTAAAGAGACTACTCCACAAAAGAATCCTTGGTACAATCCAGACATAAAGCAATGGAACCGACAACGCGACTCCATACGCTACACTTCAGCATGTCTCATCACTAAGAACAAATTCAGTTTCCGCTACGGTCGCCTTGAAGTTAGGGCACGCATTCCTGTTTCCTACGGAGCGTGGCCAGCAATATGGACGCTTGGTAACAAGATGGAATGGCCGTCATGCGGAGAGATTGACCTTCTTGAGTTCTACCGTACAGATGGCAAGCCATACATACTTGCCAACTTCGCATGGGGCAATGAACGACACTATGATGCTGTATGGAAGTCGGCTAAGATTCCATACGAACATTTTCTCAGCACCGACCCATTTTGGGCAACACGTTTCCATATATGGCGAATGGATTGGGATGAAAACACCATACGTATATACCTTGATGATGAATTACTCAACGAAGTATCACAATCAACCACCATCAATGGTAGTATAGGCAAACACAAGAGTCCTTTCACACAACCCCATTACATTCTCCTCAATCTTGCACTCGGAGGTGACAATGGTGGTTGGATTGACGATACGGCATTCCCCATGCGATATGAAATAGACTATGTAAGAGTGTGGAAATAAGAACAGCAACAACAGACTTGTTGAATACGTTAATTCTGTCATACCACTTTAATTCATGTTATTATAATTGGCAAATTATTATACTGTTCATATTCCCTATTCCATGTTCATATTTATTATCGCACACGATATTTTTTATACAAACACAAAAAAAATACATAAATCGCTTGCGATATAAAAGAAATGTCATACATTTGCATCGCGAACGATAGAAATATTTTTCATATCTGTCAAAACAACATCATAAAAAGAGTCTAAAAGACATAATAAAAATATATGCTTTAAGACAACATGCAGCAAATTTTGAATTAAAAGTATATGATTTACGGAACAGTAAAGGGAACAGACTTTGAAAAGTTATGCGATGGAGCAGCCAAGGCAGAAGCTGCAGGAGTAATGACATATTATGCGCTTGCACGTATGGCATGTGAACAGGGATATCCTGAGGAAGTATCAAAGACGTTTATTGAAAAGGCTAATCAGGAAGCTATACATGCTGGATTTTATGCCACACTCATAGGCAAATATAATGCAGATATCTGGAAGATAGCTGAAGCTTTCGCTACTGGAGAAGAAAAAGGTGAAGAACAAGTAAGTCAGTTTGCACAAGCCTTCCGTGCTGCAGGAATGAGTGAAGCAGCCGATGAGATGGAAATATTTGCAAAGCAAGAAGGACATCACGGAGCCACACTCAGAGCTATGATAGAGAAGTATAGGAAAAAGGGTGAGAAGTAAAACTTATTTTATCACCGTCAACTATAATCAAGTCAAACAATAGCTTACTTGTAATATTTGATTGAATCGAATATACATTTCAAAAACTACATTAACAGACTATACAACATAACGACAAAAAATAAAAGCATGAAAAAACTATGGACTATTTGCCTAATGGCAGCCGTGAGCATACTCAGTATCTCAGCACAGGGAATCTATGACATCAAGGTAAAGAATGATGCCGGCAAAGAAGTAGCGATGGCAGACTACAAGGGTAAGGTGCTCCTTATAGTCAACACTGCTACACGATGCGGTTTCACACCACAGTACAAAGAATTGGAAGCTCTCTACCAAAAGTACCATGCAGAAGGTCTTGAGATTCTTGATTTTCCTTGTAATCAATTTGGAGCTCAGGCTCCTGGTTCAATTAAGGAAATACATGAGTTCTGCACTGCCAACTTCGACATACAGTTTCCACAGTTCGACAAGATTGACGTGAATGGAACTAACGAGTCCCCACTCTTCACCTATCTCAAATCACAGAAAGGATTCAAAGGCTTTGACCTCAATAACGAGACAGGTAAGTTCATGGACAACATGCTTCGTAAGCAAAACAGCAACTACGACAAGAATGCTGACATAAAATGGAACTTCACCAAGTTCCTCGTATCACGTGATGGTCGTATCATCAAACGTTACGAGCCAACAGAAAACATGAGAAACATAGAACTTGATGTCCAGATGGAATTGAATCCTGTACTCAGTAACATAATGGCACGTCGTTCAATTCGTAAATATCTTGACAAGCCTGTAGAACATGAGAAGCTTGAACTCGTAGTACACAGTGGAATCAATGCACCAAGTGGAATAAACCGCCAGCCATGGATTGTAAGAGTAGTGGAAGATCAGAAACTCATTTCCGACGTAACAGAGGTATATAAGCAAAAAAACAAGGAACAGGTAAAGCGTGACGCAAACTTCAAGAATATGTTCCGCAACGCTCCAAACCTCATCTGCGTATGCACGCCATCAGATGGTACCGGCGAACTTGACGCAGGACTACTCGGTGAAAACATGATGCTTGCAGCTCAGTCACTTGGTCTCGGCACATGTTGCCTTGGAGGACCAATACGTTTTCTTAACGTAACAAACGAGGCAAAATTTTTCATAGAGCGTCTTGACATACCAGAAGGCTATCACCTATTATATATCATAGGTATCGGCTATCCAGACGAGCAGCCAGATGCAAGACCACGTGATACGTCAAAGATAAAATATATCAAATAAATATAACAGAAAATAAAAACAAATAAAACATGAAAAGCTTTGGTTCAAAACCGTGGATACTTCCACAACCAGTGTTGATTATCGGCACTTATGATAAAAATGGCAAGCCAAATGCAATGAATGCAGCTTGGGGTGGACAATGGGACATGCATGAACTTACCATATCACTTGGCTCACATGCAACAACAGACAACCTCGAAACAAATGCATACTTTACCGTTGCTTTTGCCACAACACAGACAATGGTATCCTCCGACTACGTAGGCATTGTAAGCGGCAGGAACACACCAAACAAAATAGAAAAAACAGGATGGACAACGGAGAAGGCTCCTAATGTGAACGCACCACTCTTCAAGGAGTTCCCATTAACTCTGGAATGTAAGGTAAAGCAGATGATTGACAAGAGCGCTGCAGGCTACAACCTTGTGGCAGAGATTGTCAACATACTCTGCGATGAAAAATATCTGACAGCCGACGGCAACCCAGATGTTGAGAGGATGGGTATTATCACATACAACCCTGTCAGCAACACTTACATCCAACTCGGACAAACTGTAGGACATGCTTTCTCTGACGGCAAACAATTGAAATAGACTTAACAAGGACATATTAACAAAAAAAGAGGGTACACATATCATCGTGCACTCTCTTTTTTTTCGTCTCTTGTAGTTAGGAGGAGTAAAGAGAAGTAAAAATGAGATAGTTAAAAACTTCCGCAAACTTAGGTAATTTGACACATACTCTTAATTTCCTACTACCTTTACGGTCATGCCATCAGAGTGACCGCCGTACATTGGGGCGTAGGTACACTCTGCTGAGGTGATGCCCATGTTGTATGTACCAGGACGAGTAACGTAATAGTCAATGTCGAGAGTACTTGTTCCTTCATGATATGTCTGGAAGAACATCTCGATGTAGGAGTCATGGATAGATTGGTAACAGCCTTCACCACCCTTCCACTGGTAACCACTCAGCTTGTCAACTGGTTCGAAACATGCTGGATGAAGTGTCTTGACACGTACATAATCCATGTCTCGGTCAGTATGGAGAGTGTGGCGCACTCGTACCTTTTGACCCACCTTCAATGTTTCTCCCTCACTGAGGTCACGCCACTTAGGAAGTGACGATGAGTTGTCTTCCACCATTATCCTGCGTGATATTCTTACCTCACCAGTAGTGTAGGAATTAAGCTTGTTACTCTCCTCCGTAAAGGTTACAGTAACGGCACCCCAAGATATTGAGGAATTGCTTGTTCTCTGAACATTTGAACCGTTATTCCTTTGAATCCTGAGAGTCTTAGCATTTTCTGCGAGCGAAGGAGACACCTGCTTGTTCATATAACCTATCTCCTCTGCAAAGTAGAGAGAATCCTTCTTTACATTATCCTTGACGAATGACTTGTCTGTAAGTTGCTTACCGTTGAGCGTCATACGTGGGAGAGAGGAGTCATGAGTAAGGAGTGCTGAGCTGATAGCAGAATCATTCATCTTCAACAGGAGGTCACACACGTTCACCGTATTGGCCGGATTATCCCATGACTGTACCTGTTTCTGGCGAAGCAACCATATTGTCATGTCGTTGAGATTATCATCCTTCGGATTAACAGCATAGAAAGCCTCCATTGCAGCCACCTGTGTAGGTATGCGATAGTCGTACCATGAATATTGTGCACGGTTTGACTCAAAATGTTTGCCGAGACCTTCGTCCTTTACAAGATAATGGCGTACGACATTGAGGAACTTGTCCGCACTACTCTTCCTTCCGAAAGCACGTAGTATGTTGCTTGAAGCAGAGAGGCCATATATGGATAGTTCCTGAGAGTGAGTCTCAATGTAAGAAAGCATCTCGTTGCGGAGAGCCTTTGCCTTACTGCTTACCTTACGTTCAGGAGTCATAGAGCATACATAGAGATAGTGAAAGTCACTCTCGCTTGGCACAGTCTTTATCTTATTTGCTCGGTTGAACTCATAACGCTCTACCTGTATGCTGTCAAGGTAGGAAAGAAGAGCCCCCCAACCCCCGAAGGGGGCGTCCTTACGGGTCAGGGCATTAGTATCTTTACCAATAACACTTCCCTTTGAGCCTTTAAGTTCTTGTACGTCGCCACTATTCTGGACAGCCGCCCCCTTTGGTGGAAGGGGGGCCTTAACCAACTGCTCTGCTACGAGCAGGGTGATATAGTAGCTACTCCTTTCAAAGCCACTGAACCAGCGGAAACCGCCATCATTACATTGCAAGTCCTTCAGTTCCTTCATAGCCTTAGTAAGCTTTACGCCTACCGTATCACGATTGACCACAGGCTTCTGAGTATAGGCAGAAAACTTAGTGTCGAGAGCAAGGAGCATACTGTTGGCATATACAGAAGCTGCAAGTGACGGTGCACTTGGTGACTCAGGAGTATCAATCTGTCGGAGAGCCTCAACAACCGTCCATACTGGGTTGGCAGTATATTCAATACTCATGGTCTTATCTTCTGCCGTAGAGCTATTGCCATTATACACCTTTGATAGGTCAATGATCTTCTCGCCTGCATTATCTATATAGAAAGGTACGCGTTCGGTCAACTTAACGCGTGATGGGAGCACTGGAAGAAGGTTACGCTCGCCATCAGAGAATGAAGAATGAAGAGTGAATAATGAAGAATCCTTAGAACCTTTCACTTTTGAGTTTAGTCCTTTTGCGCCCTTTATCTCTTCACCCTTGACATTTCCTTCTGCAACGACCTCACATATATAGTCGTCTGCCGAAGATGTGGCAGTAATCGGGAACGTAACCACTATTGTAGTATCTGCTCCACAACTGAATGTCTGTGTCTGAGTAAGTGATTTGATAGCCTCCTCGGTACGTGCATTAAGAATACGCATCTGCACCCTACCCTTAATGGACTTATCGCCTTGATTGATGATACGTACAGGTATCATAGCCTCATCGCCCACACGGATGAACCTTGGCATCTGTGGCTGAACCATGAATGATTTCTGTGCAACTGCCTCAGCAGTTATCACTCCATTGTTCATTTCTTTGTCGTGGGCAAAGCCGAGAAACTTCCACTTGGTCAAAGACTCAGGAAGAGTAAAGCTAATCTCCGCCACGCCATCCTTGTCCGTCACAATATGAGGATAGAAGAATGCTGTCTCTGCAAAGTTTGAACGCAAAGGTGCAGAGATAGGAGTCTCGTTTGTAGATTCCTCCACATTAGCCACTTTCTCAATGTCATCATCTGACTTAAGAACTACTTCACGCAATGTTGCTACATTTTCCTTTCTGCTTGCCTTGATGTCAAGTCCTGAAATTCGTCCTTGAAGAGCTTCATCTGCTTGCAATCCTTCAAATTCTGCTACATTCATAGTTCTTGCCCTTTGAGCACCCACTCTAACTTCTTTAATAGTTGTGTACTTCAACATATTACTATTGAAGTTTGCCCAAAGATTATCAAACAAAGTGAATTTGTCAAATACCCAAGCCCTGACTTTTTGATCTTTATAATAACCTACCAAATCAATCCATGGATCACCATAAACAGAATTGGTACATATCTCAAAGTTTCTGTAAAATCTGCTTGGATAAATTGAAGAAGAGAACCTATGTGACACAAACTCATCAAGCGTAGCATCATACATAGTGGCAAGAAGTTCTGCAGAACTATGAGGTTTACCATCAGGCGACTGTATCTTCAGTTTCCATGTTTCCTTGTGTCCTGGCTGAAGCTTGTCACGGAACGTATGCCATGAGAGGTTCATTTCTTTCTTTGGGCGGACAAGAGTCAGGCTCTGTCTATGGCTTTTCATCACGCCATTCTTGGCATAATATATTTCAAAATCAACGCCATTACCCATTGCCTCATCATACTTCACCTCAAAGATGTAAATCTTATTGCGGATAAGTTCCACTTTTTCTTCAAAAACCTTGTTCTGAATAGCCGTATAGCGATATACATACAAGCTATCCTCTGATGGTGCAAAGTATATCTTAGCTGTCTTATCCTTGCTTATCTCCCTATCTGGACAATGGATAAAATCCTGACTTGATTCTATCTTACGATTGACAAGTGTCTTCTCGTTAGTATCATATACGAGTATCGTCTTTTGTACCTTTATATCCTTTCCATTACGGTCTTTTCCTACTACATTTAGGACATAGTCGCCCATAGGCATATCATCCTTGTCGCCATTCCATAATTCAGAAATACGGAGGACATCACCTGCCTTAATGGTCTTAGTGCCTATGACCTTATCCTTCAATGAAAGTGTACACTCCACTTTAACATCCACATGTTTGTTAAGCGCATCAAGAGCCTGCACTTTGTATGTAGTTTCTTCATTAAGGTCAAGTTTATTCCTACCATCTATCACAAGAACGTAGTCATCCTTGAACACTCCTATGAAGTAATCCTGTTCATGCGTCTCGCCGGCGATATCTGTAGCCTTAACATGAATCTTGAAACGTACAAAGCCATCAAACTGCTTCATAGTTCCTTCATCCAAGCATAATGGTACTATTATTCGAAACTTACCATCTGATCCTGCATCTACGATACCTTCATTTTGAAAGTTCCAATCAGAATAATAAGGATTAATGTACCATGAGTGGAAAGAGGTAGAACTATACACATCATATTCCACATTCATCAACTGTACAGGGACACCTGCATACGACATGGCTGTTCCCTCTACAACAAGTGTGTCACCAAGAGCAACGGCGCGAGTTGAATCTGCACGTTGACCTTCGAGTTTAAGTTCCCATGTAGGACGCTTGTATTCCTCTACTGTTATATTTGCATTACCAGATACACATTCTAATCTATAACGTCCTAACTTTGCATCCTTTGGAAGAGTAAACTCAGCATCAACACTACCGAAAGAGTTTGACTTAACACTCTCCTCCATAGGATTATTATAGTCAAGATAAAGCTTTATCTTTGTATCATAATCTCGTACCACCTCGTATGTATCCTTTCCTGTATAACGATAGAGGACGCCAGACACACGTACCTTCTGACCTGGACGATAAATAGCCCTATCTGTGAAGAGTTCACACTTTATCGTAGTATCTGACTTTTCAGTATAAATACCACTTCGATGGAAACCAATATCGACAAAGTTATTTTTAGAAGCAAAAGCCCTAAGACTGTAATAGCCATTCTTCGTGATGTTATACATCACGGCTTTTCCTTCACTATTAGTCTTACGCGTTTCAAGCACTTTCTTATTCTCATCCCTATCATTCTCGTCAGCATACATTCTGACTTCCACATTCTCGACAGGTTTACCGCTCATGACATCAAGCACCACGCAATAAAGTTTACCAGCATCACGATAGGCAAAAGCACAGATACTTGTCACGCACACCTGGTACGTATCTTCACTTCCATTAGCCTCAAAAGTGAAAACGTACCTACCAGCAGGAAGAGTGACATTTATGCTGTCTGTACCCTTGACAGGAAGATTATCCTTAACACGTCTCTGATTTGCAGTATCGCCACCAAAAGTGAAATTCATAGTCTTTACTACCTTACCCGTCTTCTTCAGTACTTTCTGCCAACGATACTGACCCTTAACCACACCATCATACTCACGAATGATGAGAGTAGCATTCGTGGTGTTCCAATAATTCAAAACATAGCCAAACGGTTTGTTCGCAACACAATTATGTATATTATCCGACCTTCTAACCGAAAGACGTGGTTCAAGCAATTCACGTTCCTGATTGACATAATAGTTCAGATAATGAGACTTAGGATATTTCTTCTGCATCTCACGCCAATATCTGATATGGTCATCTGTATCCTTAGGATTATAGTCGTCGGATTTGAAATACACAAGCATATCCTCTATAGTGGTTACAGCATCTGTGTTACCAAGTGTACGATACACTTCCTTTACATCAGCATAAAGTGAATCCCTCTTATTATGACTTACTTCTTTTTCCACAAGTTGGGTCATCACCCACAACATATCGTGATTAAACAGTTTGCCATCTGCTCCAATCTTCACGAGACTCTTATAGTTCTTAGCCTTGGCAAGGGCAAGGGCACGCTTATCGTCGAGCACATGATTCCAATGTTCCGTGCTCTTTGCCTTGTACGTATTATCCGCATTACGACGTGTGTTGCGTGACTGACTATTATCATACATCCAACCAGCCACGGCATGATACACAGCCAGCTCCACGGCATTCTTGTCCGTCATTGGCTTTGTGGCATACTCTGCTATGCGACCTTCAATCACAGCCAGACAACTATCTGCCTTACGAGGGTCAACCGTCACCTTGTCATAAATAGATTCCGTCAACGACTTCACCTGCTCATCAAACTTCTGAGCAAAGGAAGCGACGTAACAAAACAAGAATAAAGAGAGAATATAAATCTTTTTCATTGTATCAACAATTTGTTAGTTTCATTTTCACTTGCAAAAGTATGGAAAAAATACATAAATCACATCATAAAACTGTTCACAAATATTTCACATTTTATGTTACACGTCAAAAAAAGTTCACAGAAATTTCACAAAGTCATTACTACATCTTGATTATATGCAAGATACAAAAGCTGCATAATTGTATATACAAAACAAAAATGGTTGAACAAATTATTACTAATCCATTCAACCATTATCATATATTTTCATTTATTATTCACGTCAAATATTCTTAACGACCAAAACAGTCCAGTCGTTTTTGGTGAGTTGGTCACATATACTCATGCCATGTGACTTGGCTGCATCAGATATGCTCTTGACATCTGCAACAAAGAAGCCACTCATGATAAGGTAGCCTCCACGTGCAAGATGCTTGACGTATGTAGGCATATCATTAAGAAGTATGTTCTTGTGGATATTGGCAACGATAACGTCAAACTGTCCTGAGATGGCTGAAGCATCACCATGAAGTACTTGTACGTTTTCAATACCGTTGAGAGCAAAGTTTTCCTTTGCATTCTCCACACTCATATCGTCTATGTCTATGGCGACAACTTCCTTTGCACCACTCTTTGCCATGGCTATACCGAGTACGCCTGTACCACATCCCATATCGAGTACACGCATATTGTCCCAACTGTGACTCATAAGATACTCGGTGAGCATAGATGTTGTCTCATGCTGTCCTGAACCGAATGCCATGCGTGGGTTCAGCTTTATGCCGAACTTTTCCTCAAGCACGGGAGTGAATGAGCTTTTCTCCCACTCTTCATTCCAGTCCTTATTCTCAAGTTCATTGATAGTATAAGTGAATTCTGTTCCCTCAATAGGGAATGTGTCAAGTACAGACTTGAGTGAGTCCTCGTCAAACTTGTCCTCTGGAATATAGGCACGCACACCTGTCTCCGTTGTCTCAAACGTGTCGTAGTCCACTTCACCCAACATAGCACAAAGGACATCTGCCGTATCCTCTGAGAATGGTTTAATAGTAATCTCTGCGTATAAATACTTCATCCTAAAAATAAAATTAAGGCCCCCCGACCCCCGAGGGGGGCGGCCATCCGGAACGAGGGTTGTGTTAAGGCCCCCCTACCCCCAAAGGGGGCGGCCATCCGGAACGAGGCTTTAGTTACTATATATTGTTCATTATCCCGATAATCCTTAGGAAATTAAAAATTAAAAATTAAAAATTAAAATTATTAGTTCTTAAATCTTAACTCTGAATTAGCAATTTTGAATTTTTAATTTTTAATTTTTAATTTTTAATTCATTCCTTCCTCTTCCCCTCTCTGTGCACCAATGGTGAGGTTTACGAGGTCTTCGTATGTACCATTGAAGAGGTTGACATCCACGTATCCCTTTATGCCATCCACCTTTCCTGCATCCGTGTGCTGCCAGAACTTCCATTCACCCTTATAGGCGAGGGAGTCAATGTAGTAATGAGCAATCCAGCAAGGATAGCGGTCAAGGTCAGGACTTGTGAGGTATGATGTCTTGAACTTGTATGATGTATATAGTATCGGAGTTACGCCATAATGCTTTTCGACAATCTGCATCCATGTCTTTACTTCCGACTGTAGTTTCTCCTTTGAGTAGTCACCTATGTTCTCCACGTCAAGTACTGGCGGGAGGTCTTCATCCTCCAGCTGCACCATCTTGCAGAAATACTTAGCCTGCTGCCTGGCAGGACTCTTGGTGCTGAAGAAATGGTATGCTCCGCGTATTATCTCGTTACGGCGTGCATGATGGAAATTCTGGTTAAAGTTCTCGTCAAGGACATTTGTTCCTTCTGTTGCCTTCACGAAAATAAAGTGTACTGGCGTGCCCTGCAACTGTGCATTGCGAAGCTTGTCCCAGTTTATCTCGTCCTGATAGTGTGAGATGTCTATGCCCCTCACCTTTCCGTCAGGATATTTGACTGTTCCGTACAGAGCCTTCCAGCGGAAGCTGTATGGATTGACAAATGTGCGGTAGAAGAAGATAATGTATATTACAACAACGGCTATGAGTAGTCCCCACAGGATGTAGGCAGGCATACGACGGAACGGATTGCTCGATGTCTTCTTGCGCTTACGGCGTGACGACGATGAGGCTGTCCTTGTAGTCTTTCTTGTTGTTGTATTTACTGTCTTCTTTGTTACCATTCGTTTGTGTTACGGTTGTGAATAAATATCGGGTAGCGAAAATCTCTTATCCTTTTTCCGTACCCATCCGCTCATGTAAAAGTTAAAAGTGAAAAACCTGTACTGTCACTGGCACATGACCAGTGACGTAGGAAGGTTTTTCACTTAATATCATTTTTTCGTTCTAATTTCTAAATGACAAAAAATAATTATCCATTATCAATTGTCAATTATCAATTAAAAACTCGGATTACTTACCATGCTCAAGCTGGAGAGTCTTAGTTGGCTGGTCGCATACCTCTGATGGTCCCCAGTACTGGATTGGACCTGGGTAAACGTATGCTGTCTGCTTAGCCCACTCTGCACGCTTAGAAGCGAAGAACTTGAATGGAGCACCGTCGAGCTCAACGAGAGCCTTACGGATAACTGGCTTGTTAGCACCGTTACGACGCTCGATGTTCATCATCTTAGTGATTGGCACACCACCTGCGATCCACTCAGCTGCTGGAGCAGTAGTGTTCTTGATGATTGACATGTAACCAGTCTTGCCGTTAGCGATAAGACGTGAAGCGTTGTAACCGAGTGAGTAGCAGTAGTCAGCATCGTAGTTAGATGGAGCTGCGCAACGTCCCTCGTATCCGAAGAAGTGGTGCTGTGCAGAGAACTTGCCTACGTACTTGCCTTCAGCCTTCCAAGCGTCGAGCTTCTTAGCAACCATAGCAGAAAGGAGCTTCTCAGTCTCGATGAGAGATACCTGTACGTTTCCGTGTGGGTCACGGTCGAGACAGAGCTGACGCTCTACGTCTGCTGGGAGTGACTCGAGAACTGCAAGGTTCTCAGCAGCGATATGGCTCTTTACGAACTTAACCTGCTCCTCCTTAGATGGGAACTCACGCATCTCGCCTGTAGCTGGGTCAACGAGTACCTCGTTAAGCTCTGCGATAAGCTTCTTGATAGCTGGGATGAACTCGATGAGTCCCTCTGGGATGAGGACAGTACCGAAGTTGTTACCGTCAGCAGCACGGTCTGCAACAGCCTTAGCGATGTAAGTAACTACGTCGTCGAGTGACATAGACTTAGCCTCTACCTCCTCAGAGATGAGACAGATGTTAGGCTGGCACTGGAGAGCGCACTCGAGTGCGATGTGAGATGCTGAACGTCCCATGAGCTTGATGAAGTGCCAGTACTTGCGAGCTGAGTTACAGTCGCGCTGGATGTTACCGATAAGCTCAGAGTATGTCTTACATGCAGTATCGAAACCGAATGATGTCTCAATCTCGTCATTCTTGAGGTCACCGTCGATAGTCTTAGGACAACCGATAACCTGTACGCCGTACTTCTTAGCAGCATAGTACTCAGCGAGTACACAAGCGTTAGTGTTAGAGTCGTCACCACCGATGATTACGAGTGCCTTGATACCAAGTTCACGGAGAATCTCGATACCCTTCTCAAACTGCTCTTCCTTCTCAAGCTTAGTACGACCAGAACCGATGATATCGAAACCACCTGTGTTGCGGTACTGATCCATGAGCTCTGGAGTAATCTCCATGTACTTGTGGTCAACGAGACCACCAGGACCGAGGATGAATCCGTAGAGCTTATTTGCTGGGTTGAGTGACTTAACACCGTCAAAGAGACCTGAGATTACGTTGTGACCACCAGGAGCCTGACCACCTGAGAGGATGATACCTACGTTGAATGCAGGAAGCTCTACCTTCTCACCAGCCTCGAAAGTGATGACTGGCATTCCATAAGTGTTAGGGAAGAGAGCCTTGATTTCTTCCTGATTACCTACTGACTGAGTTGGAGCACCCTCAACAGCCTTTACAGGTCCCTGGAGTGCCTTTGGAAGCTTTGGCTGGTATGCAGCACGAGCTGCCTGAAGATTTGAAATCATATTCATTTACAATTTACCATGTACATTGTACATGAAGTTCTACTATTATAATATTTATCTAAATTTCGCAACCTTTGTGGAGTAAAAGGGAGTAAAAAGACGATAGTATGTTCGTCTATCAACACAGTTTTTTTAGAACGAAAATTTAGGAAATTAAAGAAAATTTCTATTTATCTCAGTTCCCCACATGAGTTCTCAGTCTTAGAAAATGAAGAAAAAATTTTCTTTAATTTTCTAAATTTTCGTTTATTAAAATAAACCTCTGAGCTCTCTGTACTCTCTGTGTTTCAAAGTCTTTTACTTTATTTTCTTATTTCTGCGATAACGTCGAAGCACTCCTTGCACTTGTTAGTGACATAAGCCCAGTCCTGTGCCTTTACTACGTCTGATGGGAAGAGCTTTGAGCCCATACCCACACAGAAGACACCAGCCTTGAACCATGATGTGAGGTTTGCCTCCTCTGGTGCCACACCACCTGTAACCATGATCTTTGACCATGGCATTGGTGCCATGAGTCCCTTGACGAGGTTTGGACCTACTACGTCACCAGGGAATACCTTAGTGAAGTCGCATCCTACCTCCTGTGCCTTACCAATCTCTGATGGTGTGAGACATCCTGGGCAGTAAGTAACGCAACGGCGGTTACATACTACTGCTACGTCTGGGTTGAAGAGTGGACCTACAACGAAGTTGGCACCCAACTGAAGGTAGAGTGCAGCAGTAGGAGCGTCAACTACAGAACCGATACCGAGTGCAAGTTCCGGACATTCCTTAGCCACCCACTTTGAGAGTTCACCGAACACCTCATGTGCGAAGTCGCCACGGTTAGTGAACTCAAAGGCGCGTACACCACCTTCGTAGCAAGCCTTTATCACGTTCTTGCAGACCTCTACGTCCTTGTTATAAAATACTGGAACCATAGGTGCGGCAGCAATCTTTGCCATCACCTGAAATTTGTCAAAACGGCTCATTTTACTATTTTACAATTTACTATTTTACAATTGGTTTAAGCAATGGTATGACTATTTTTTGACAAAGAATTTATTTATCCCCATGTATCTCAAGATACTTTCTTGTTGATACGATTGACGATACTGTAATCTTCAGCAACTCCGTACATTCATCATACAATGGTTGAATTCTGCTTTGTGGCAACAATCCACCTTCCATTATTAGTTCAAGCCAATGTAATGTTTCGTCAAGTTCTTCTTCTACCATCTTTAACTTGTTCAAGAAATCTTTCTTGGATTTCCCAATGCAAGCCGCACGATAATTAGCAGAAGGTGAAGTGCCAGATCTTACAACCTGTCTTGCTATTGCCAGACCAGATACAGATTGAGGTATTGCATCAGACATTTTCATTATTCTTAATGCAAACTGTTTATGTCTAAATTTCAGTTCCTCTTCTGTCATATTTTCCCCCGAATGGCAATAGTAAAATTGTCAATTGTCAAATTGTCAAATTGTCAAATGCTTTTTATCTCTGCACTCTTCCGTTTGCAGCACCACCTGCGAGAGCCTCTACCTCATCAACAGATACGAGGTTGAAGTCACCATTGATAGTGTGCTTGAGAGCTGAGGCAGCAACGGCGAACTCGAGAGCCTCGCCCTGTGTAGCCTTAGTGAGGAGACCGTGGATGAGACCACCTGAGAATGAGTCACCACCACCGATACGGTCGATGATTGGATTTACGTCATAACGCTTTGACTGGTAGAACTCCTTACCATCATAGATAAGAGCCTTCCAGCCATTGGGAGTAGCAGAGAATGACTCACGGAGAGTAGATACTACATACTCAAATC
>CAMOVB010000043.1:0-17746 GCA_946626925.1 uncultured Prevotellaceae bacterium | reverse complement strand
TCTGAACATCAGACAAAACGGGAGTTAAAATGAAAACGGTTTCGTATTGATTCATTGTGTAAATGAATTAATAATGTTTGTTAATAATTTGTTTAATTCTGCTTTTTACAAAAAGCGGTGCAAAGGTAGGCATTTTTTTCAAAATACCGAAATAACTAAGCGAAAAGTTATGTCGAAATTAAAAAAAATAGGGTACTCTGCAATTTTCTTGAAAAATTATTTCTTTGTTTGCGCAAAAATCGCTTAATTTGCCTTGCAAAATGAATATAACGTAATAAATATATAGAATAATGAAGAATTTAGGACTTATCGCAATTATGCTGGGCGCAATCTTGATGATTGTTGGTATGCTTGGCGATCCACTCGGAGTCAGCGCACTTTCTGACCTTTGTGATATCAACGCTTACACTCTTGGTGCTCTCGCTCTTATCATCGTAGGTTTTATTTGTCACATCTACCTCAACAAGAAATATGTTGACTAAGAGTAAGAATTGAAAGAAGAAAAATAAACGGCATTGCTCGCTCAGAGCATTGCCGTTTTTTTTGTTTTTATTCTTCATTTGCTCCATTGCCTCCGATTACGAGTTTGTAACCTTTGCCGTGAACGTTGAGAATTTCAACGGTTGGGTCTTTCTTGAGGAGTTTGCGGAGCTTGGTGATATATACATCCATTGAACGTGCGTTGAAATAGTTGTCATCTGCCCAAATGGTTTTGAGGGCAATGTCGCGCTGGAGAAGTCCATTTGTCTTGTTGCTGAGGAGTGTGAGCAACTCGGCTTCCTTGGTAGTGAGTTTTGTCGAATCTTCACCGATGGTGAGAGTTTGCTTCTGGAGGTCGAACACGAATCTTCCGATGTGGCGGATGTTCTGGTCAATGTTCTTCTTGCCGCGTACACGGCGAAGTATGGCTTCAATACGGTAAACGACTTCTTCCATTGAGAATGGCTTGGTGATGTAGTCGTCGGCACCGAGTTCAAATCCTTCCTTCACGTCGTCCTTGAGGTTTTTTGCAGTAAGGAACATGAATGGCGTGTCGCCGTTGATTTCACGAATCTTCTTTGCAAGTGTGAAGCCATCCATCTTTGGCATCATCACGTCGAGGATGCAAAGGTCGTATGTACCACAACAGAATGTATTGAGACCTTCTTCGCCATCAGCACAAAGGTCAACTCTGTATTCTTTTGCTTCGAGGTATTCTCTGAGAAGCATACCGAGGTTCTCGTCATCTTCGCAAAGGAGGATGTTGACGGTTGTCTTTTCTTCAAGTTCTGAAATCATAGTCGTATTTGTTTAGTTTAATTCTTAATTCGTAATTCATAATTCACAATTCATAGTTTATAATTTTGAATTCTGAATTTTTAACTTTTAATTTTTAATTTTTAATTTTTAATTCTCCTGCGGCATCTTTATGATGAACTTCGTGCCTATTCCGAGTTCGCTTTCTGCATAAATTGAGCCGTTGTGGTCATTGATAATCTTTTTGACGTAGGCAAGTCCGAGACCGAAGCCTTTAACGTTGTGAACATTACCAGTGTGTACCCTGTAGAACTTCTCGAATATCTTCTTGAGGTCTTCCTTCTTTATACCTATACCGTTGTCCTGTATGGATATAAATAGGTTGTTGTCCTCGTTCCATGTACTAACCTTCAGTTCGAGTTGTGCGTCACTCTTGTATTTGACGGCATTGTCCATCAGGTTGAAGATTACATTTGTGAAATGCATATCGTCCACGCTTATTATCGGATCTTCAGCTTTCAGGTCGGTGATAATCTTACCGCCATGCTTCTCTACCTTGAGCGCAAATGTGTGAACCACGCCTGCTATGAGTTCGTTGATATCGACTTCTCGTGGACGGAGGTTTGCCTTTTGATTCTCGTAGAGGGAGAGTTGGAGTACCTTCTCAACTTGGAATCTCAGACGCTTTGTCTCGTCCATTATTGTAGATGTGAGACGTGTCATCATCTGAGGCGTTTTCTTTACAGAGTCGTCTGCAAGCATCTGTGCCGCAAGTGAGATGGAGCTTATTGGAGTCTTGAACTCATGCGTCATGTTGTTGATGAAGTCGTTCTTTATCTCAGTCAGTTTCTTCTGTCTGAACACCAGCACGAGTGTCGTGATGAATGTGACGAGAAGGATGATTGTAAAGAGCAGAGGAGGAAACATGAAACCGAGTACCTTGGACAGTGGCTTACTCTCTTCAGGGAAGTGTACCTTTAGTACTCCCATTTTCTGCACAGGGTCGTTTTTAAAGAGCGTCTCCGTGTGACAGTATTGTTCGCCTGTCGGATCATAGTCGGGGCAACGGTAAATCACTCGTCCGTTGCTTGTCGATACCGTGAAGTGAAAGTCGAGGTCGATACCGTTGTTCATCAGTTCTGTTCTTAACAGCTCGTCCAGCTCGTTGAAGTCTATTCGCTGTGTGAGTGGACGGTCGCTTGCTGTATAGAGAATGCTGAACACGATGTCGTCAAGTAAATTGCGTTCGTAAGTGTATCTCCTTGCCATTACCTCCTGAAGCGAACGGACCCTGTCGGCATTTGCGTCGTTCTTTTTTGTGAAGTATTTGTCCGAGAGGTTGGTGCTTGACGTTGAAGTCAGAATCCTACCAGAGTCGATGGAGTGGGGAACAGTCTTTCTGTTCAGTTTGTTCAGCGAATCCACGTTTATTATGGGACCTTTGTTTCCTGTCTTGTTGGAGTTGCCGAGACCTTCTTCGAGGTATCGCTTGGCCTCTGCAATCTCAAGTTCATGAGCCACGGTATAGAGGCTTCGGTTCACTGATTCCTCAAAGTGGAGACGTCGTGTGTCGAGCAGTTCCTTCATGTACCTCATCTGTAAGAGAAGAAGACTCGCAAAGGAGATGCCCATCAGGATTGATAATATGGCAATTGTTGTTTTTTTCATCTGTCTGTTTTGTTGTTGAGTGCAAATTAAACAAATGAAATTAACATTTTGGGTGTTTTTTTACATAAAAATACAAAAAAGCCCGCATAAACATGCGAGCTTTAATATAAAGATACAAATTAGTTGATAAATTATCAATTAATATTGCTTGTGCGATGTTATTCTTCATCTTTGTCTTGCTCTTCGAATTCCTTCATGAGCTTCTGCTGGATGTCAGTTGGAACAAGTTCGTATGAAGCGAACTTCATGATGAAACTTGCACGTCCGCCAGTGATGGAAGATAGTATGGTAGAGTAGTTGGAGAGTGACTTGAGAGGAACCTTGGCAATAAGTTTCTCGTAGCCGTTCTCGCTTTCTGAACCTATAATCATACCACGGCGTCCCTGAAGATCGCTCATCACGTCACCCATCTTGTCACCAGGAACGAATATTTCTACGTCGTATATTGGTTCGAGCAGCTTAGGACCTGCCTCCTTGAATGCGTCTGAGAATGCGTGGCGTGCAGCAAGCATGAATGAGAGCTCGTTTGAGTCAACTGGGTGCATCTTACCGTCATATACGATTACACGTACGTCACGGGCGTAGCTACCAGATATTGGTCCTTGCTCCATACGGCTGAGGATTCCCTTGAGGATGGCTGGCATGAAACGCTTGTCGATAGCACCGCCGACAACAGAGTCGATGAATACTAGCTTGCCTCCCCATTCGAGGTCAACCTCTTCCTTGCCCTTTGGAGTAATCTTGAACTCCTGGCCGCCAAACTTATACGATGTTGGTTCTGGCATTCCCTCGTAGTAAGGCTCGACGATGAGGTGTACCTCACCAAACTGACCGGCACCACCAGACTGTTTCTTGTGACGGTAGTCGGCACGTGCAGCCTTGGTGATTGTCTCGCGATAAGGAATCTTAGGCTCCTCAAACACTACGTTTATCTTCTCGTTGTTCTCAAGGCGCCATTTAAGTGTGCGGAGGTGGAACTCTCCCTGACCCTTGATGATGGTCTGCTTGAGTTCCTTGCTCTGTTCAAGAATCCATGTTGGGTCTTCCTGTGCCATCTTCTGGATGGCTGCAATCATCTTCTCGGAATCAGCTTCGTTCTCAGCCTTGATTGAACGTATATACTTAGGATTAGGATACTTCACGAAGTTGAAACGGTGGTCACAGCCTTTGCCAACAAGCGTGTTGCCAGTGCGCACGTCCTTCAGTTTGACTGTACAACCGATATCTCCGGCTACGAGTTCCTCTACCTTCTCACGGTTAGCACCTGCGCATACGAACAACTGAGCCATACGTTCCTTGCTACCGCGGTCGCTGTTGGTGAGGTCATCACCCTCGTGTACCTTACCTGACATCACCTTGAAGTACTGTACACCACCGATGTGTGGTTCATTGGCAGTCTTGAAGAAATAGAGTGATGTTGGAGCATTAGGGTCTGGATTCACAACCTCGCCACGAGTGTTGTGAACCTGTGGCATCTCGTCAACGAATGGAACCACGTTACCGAGGAACTCCATAAGTCGGCGTACACCCATATCTTTAACGGCGCATACACAGAATACTGGGAACATGCTACGTGCAGCAAGACCCTTGCGTATTCCTTCGCGCATCTCGTCTTCTGTCAATGATTCGGTCTCGAAGAACTTCTCCATAAGGGTCTCGTCGTTCTCGGCAGCAGCCTCCACGAGAGCCTTGTGCATCTCCTTAGCCTTCTCCATCTGGTCGGCTGGAATGTCTTCGATGATAGGTGCTCCCCCCTCAGGCTTCCATGAATACTTCTTCATGAGGAGTACGTCGATGAGGGCGTTGAAGTTTGGTCCTTCGTTGAGAGGGTACTGGATAGGTATAACCTTAGGGCCGTATATCTCTGTCAAGCGCTCAAGAACATTATTATAGTCGCACTTTTCAGAATCGAGCTGATTTACGAGGAATATAACAGGCTTGCCCAGTTTCTCTGTATATCTGAAGTGGTTCTGTGTACCGACCTCAGGTCCGTACTGACCATTGAGGAGCAGTACCGCTGTGTCTGTCACATTGAGAGCCGTCATTGCTGAACCCACGAAGTCGTCAGCTCCTGGGCAGTCGATGATGTTAAGTTTCTTTCCATTCCATTCCACATGATAGACAGTAGAGAATACGCTGTATCCATACTCCTGCTCTACTGGGAAGTAATCACTCACTGTGTTTTTTGCTGTAATGCGACCACGTCGGTTTATTATACCTGCCTCATAGAGGAGTGACTCTGTGAGCGTGGTCTTACCTGACCCGTCATTGCCAAGGAGTGCAATGTTCTTGATCTCGTTAGTCTGATATACTTTCATATAGGTTGTGTTTTTTTAGGCATTTTCTAAAGAGGTGGTCGGATCATTCATTGGTATTACTGATGTCTTCCTACATGATTAGAATCTGCCATTAAGGTTTAGTAAAATGTAGGGTGGCTTTTCCACCCTCAAACTGAAATCGGGCGCAAATTACGCAAAATGCAACAAATGCAAATAATAAAAAGTATGTTGTACAACATTTTGTGACAAAAAAAATTCTTTTCACGTTCTTTTTATGCTCTTTTTTCGCTTTCTTATCGTTGTTCGTCCGCTATGCCTCCGCTATGAGTCCGCTATGAGTCCGCTATGCCTCCGCTATTTAGCAGAGAAATAGCAGAGGAATAGCAGAGAGATAGCAGAGAAACAGTTGAGTCATAACGTACTTATAACGAAGTTTCGACCCGAAATTAAGGGAAAATGTAAATCAATAGATAAACAAAAGAGCACCCAACAGATGAATGTGGGTGCTCTTTTGGATAGTCAGCTAACGCGATTTGCAATCAATTATCGTCATTTGCTGGCTTAGTCTTTATGAAGTCCGTAAATTGGTTATATGTCAGAGTGTCTTCATCTCCGTTCAAGAGTCGAATGATGTGCCAGTTGTCATCCTTGTAAACTGGCAGGTAAAAGACATGATTGGTGAGTTTGGATGCTTGTTTGTAGCATTTCTTCAACTCTTCAATTTTATCCTTGTAAGCCTGCGAGTCAAATCCCGAAGGTGTGGAACTAGAAATGTTCACGCTCTTAACCTCAAAGATGTGGATACGACCGAAGCAATCTTTCATCACGAAGTCAGGATAAGACGAATGGATGCCATCAAGACAATACTCGTACTTTATTTCTGAGTTGGCTATGAAGTTCTTTCCCCACAAGTATTTGCTTGATGGTTCAAGTTTATCTGGTTCTATTCCACCAGAGATTTTCATTTGCCCTGCCTTTGGATTTTTCTGTCCGACTGTTACCCTTTCTGCAACTCTACGTGCTGGATTCTCCTTGTTGTCATCCTTGGCGAGGTCTTTTAGCTTGCTTGCCCATTCTCTTTCAGCTTCGCTATCAAAGGAGAACTTGTCGCTTGCTGCTTTACGTTTCCATACCCAATCTCCGATGTTTTCGTAAATCTTATTGTCCGTGTATGTTGATTCCACAGGGAAAGACACCTCTTTTGCCTTTCCGGAATCATCCTTGACAAGTTCCATGCTTTGTTCGTAGTCGCAAGTATACTTTGAACTTTCCTTTACAACCTTGTCTATGTTCTCCGTAAACTTTAACCATTTGGATGGGTTGTCAGCATAGTCGTAAGCCATTTCCCGAACCTCTGGCTCTGTCTTCTTTAGCTTACGGTAGAGGGTAAAGATGTCTGAATAATGATTATCCTCTTTGCATTTGTCCAAAAACTCGTGTATGTCAAAACCGGGTTTCCTTTTGAGGGTCTTCAGTTTGGTTGTCTTGATGCGGATGTTGTTTGTTATGTCTGTTGGCTCGTCATAGAGTTTGGCTGTATGGATTTTTTGTTTGTCCTTTTCCTTTATTCCCCATACCCACGCTTTCATGGCAAGCTCCTGCGCATCAAGCGAAAGACGCTCGAAGTCAAGCAGTCGTGGATTTCTCCTCACACGACCTACTACCTGTTCGTCCAGTTGTTTACTTTGTGAGTCGCGCACCTGGTAGAGCATACATGCACGTGGAATGTCCCAACCCTCTGTTATTACCATCTTAAATATGATAATGTCTATTGTGGATTCCTTCTCACGTGCATAGTCCTTCCATTTTGAAACAGGCAGGTTCTTTGCCTTGAAGACATCGTTTGTGTTGCTTCCACCCTCTGTCTTACCCTTACTGTCACTCACAATATACATCCATTTCAAGTCTTGGTGTGCGTTTTGGTTGAGAACGGAATAGATGTGTTCCAGTTCTTCCGTGGCTTTGTCCTTGTTTGAAATCTGGATGATGAGGCAAGGGTTCACTCCGAGTTTGTTGCGGTAGTCGTCCTTAATTTCCTCGAACTTGTTGATTGCATCAGCCACTTCACTCTCGTCTTCTATCCATTCTACTGACTTGATGAGTTTCGCATTTATGGCTTCTTCCTCGCTAATCTCAACATCTGGATATTGATTTCTTTTTAGTTTTGGAGTGGCAGAAAAGTTTATTGTCTTTGTAAAATATGTGGTTGACAGGTTGTCAAGATTATTTGTCGCAATATGACACTCGTCCTTTATGAGATAGACTACCTTGTTCAATCCGCTACCAAACAAGTTATTTGTAATGGTTTGCAGAAAGTTATCCATTGCACCCTGCATCAGTCTTCCACCTGCCTTGTAAAGGTCACGTGGAAGTACATACACGTTATAAGTCTCAGGGATAAACAAGGTTTCCTCACCTGATATCTCACTTGAAATCAGGTAAGGATTTATGTTCGGAAAATCTCCTCTATCTTTGCTGTCGCAGAAACTCTTGTAGTTTTGTTCTGCAAGATTACTCTTTGAAAGGGAAGATACAAGAAAAACGACATTCTTATTCTCTTCGAGAACTCTGTTCATGAAATCCGCCATCATGTGAGTCTTACCACTACCAGTAGGAGCTTTGAAAGTTATTTCGTTCTTCTTGTTTAGTGCTTCCACAAGACTTGTGACGGCATTATCTTGCAATCTTATAACATCTTGCATCATACGCTATACCCCCTGTTTTTTACTCCAATTTGCATCACTCTCTAACTGCTTTTGAGTGATTTCAAAGTTCTCGCACACCCATTTAACTTTGTCTTCAAATCTTTCAAATTTGTCTTTTCCGTAAAGCGTTTCGTCTATTACGTCAAATGGCGTCTTGCCTTCTGAATGTTCAAAGTTTGCCACGGATTCAATCTCATACACGTCAAGACTTCCGCCTAATGGCTTGTTCTTCTTAATCCAATCAAAGTCAGTTGTTCCATCGTAGCAAGAACCAGTCATGATTCTCTTTAGACGTCGTGCAGTTACGTCGTATGCAATACCATTTGGATTTTCTGTTGTTTTTTCATTAACTTGACACAAAATGAATTTAGCGTTTTTAAGTTTTGACGACATTTCCAAAACGCTTTGACCAGTAGTTCCACTACCTGCAAAGAAATCGAGAACTATTGCATCATCTTTTGTACATACTAAATCTATTAACGCTTTTATTAATGAACTTGGTTTCGGATTTTTGAAGAGACTGTTTGAGTTTGGAATAATAGCATCTAAATCTTTCTTTCCAATGTTGTTTGAAAACTCATTGTCAACATACATCAAAGAAGAATATGCTTGTTGCTTCTTGTCTAAATATATTAGTTCCGCACATCCGTTTTTCTTTCTACATTTCTCGTATGTTTTAGTATATATTCTATCGCCTTTAAGAACTAACAACTTATTTTTAATAGCCCATTCAATAACGGCTTCACTCCATCTCCAAGTCCAATCATTTTTAGCATGATTCCCATTTATTCTGTGATTTCTTTCTTCAGGGTCTCCACCAGCTACAAATTCTTTTCCTTCAAATTTTAGAATATAATCCATTCCTGTGGAATATGATAGGGAGTCATAGTCTAATGTTTGAGTTAATTTGTATTTACCACGTGTCTCCACAAATTCATCTTCTTCATCATAACTTGATGTGTCTGTATCTAATAGCGAAAATTTTATCTCAAGATTAGGACTGTATGCTAAGACGTAATCGTGGTTCTTGTAAATTGTAGATGTTGCTTTCCCTCCTTTTATGGTCTGTCTTGGAACATTGAAAAGAAAAGAACTCTCACCAAACACTTCGTCAAATAAACATTTGACGTATGCTTGGTTTTTATCATCAATACTACAGAAGATTACCCCTTCATCAGAAAGTAACTGTTTTGCTAAAAAGAGTCTTGGATGCAACATTGAGAGAAGATTGTCCCTTGTAATTGCATTCTCGTAGTTTGTTTTAGCGAAGTCTCCCATGCTGTCTTTTCCGTATGGGGGGTCGATGTAGATGACATCAATTTTGCCTTTGTATTGGATAAGCAAGTTGAGAAGAGCATCATAGTTATCGCCAATAATCAGCTTGTGCGGAACGCTATCTGTTCCGTCACTAAAACTTAAATCTTTGTTCTTCTTGAAATACTTGATTGTGTTGCCAAACTTCTCTAATCGCTTGTCGTAGTGAAGTCCTGTCCTCTTGTATGTTGTTCCCAATTGAGCAATAGCGATTGCTTCCGTATTGTTTTTGGCATTACTGATAAGTTTTATGAGCAAATCAGCATTTGTCTGTTCGAGGATTTTGTCATCTACTCGTCTTTGTATTTCTGCAATTAGGTTTTTAATTGTTTCTTGGATGTTGTTTTCCTCCATAGTTGCATTTGGATTGAAGCATTGAACAACAATTCCAACTATGAAGAGTATTCATGGTTAATTCATAAAAGAAAGGTGCAGACCTTTCCTTTCGCGTTCACGGGAAGCCTGAGATGAAACCCGCCTATAACACAGGAATAATGTCCACACCTTTTGGCGCAAACATTAACTTTAATGTGTTATAGTAGGGGGTTGCTCAACTCTGACAATCCTCGTGAACTAAATTATTCCGAAATCTCTTCAAAGAAAAGAAATCAGTTTCTCAGGCTTTTTCTTTTTCTGAACGCGAAATAATAGTCAATGCTGTATGTTATTATTTTATTTGTCTATATATGTCCTTATTTAATTGAAATATTGAAATTGAAATGTTTTGTTAATGTTTTGTTATAGCGAGTCAAGGAATGCTATTAGCTCTTCCTTTGTCTTGCATTCTGTATAGTTTCCTTCTGCATATTCCTTACGTGCCTTTGCAATTTTACGTGCCAAGGCAGGAGTTGTGATGTTGTCAGTATTTAATTGCTGTTCCATAATGAAATTCTGCAATACGGATTTATACTTCGACTTTATGACTTTGCTTGCAAAAGTAGCACTTTATTTTCAAATACGCAAATAGTGGTTCTCGAAATAGTGTTTTGCTTTTATTTCTCCCTCACGTTTGACTTGTGATTTCCCCTTGCCATTTCCCTACGATTCTGTACGCGTTCTCTACGATTTTGTAGAGAATGGTAAGGGAAAGATAAGAGGATGGTAAGGGAAAATGTTCGGTTGTTTATCTGTTTTTGTTTGTTCTTATCTATTTATCTTCGCCTGCGCCGTTGGTACGATAATAAGTTTTTCAAAAATATTCGGCTCTAAGTATTGTGTGTAGTTTTTATTTTCTCTATATTTGCGGTGGAAATACCCCGTTGCCATGTGAAAACGCAGTTTGAAATGTCATTCTGTCATGCGGTGTCTCTCCTGTACTATGTGTCATGTGACATATAGGTGTCATATTTACACCTTATATTATATATGATTTTCGAGAGGTGTCAGTTTTTCCTTCTTGGCATGGGATTTGTGAAATAATGGTTAACGGTTCGGGATTAGGGGGGACTCTCGTTTTTTACACTTCCTTACTCGTTTTTCGTTATGGTGAAATAGTAGAGCAGATATGATTAAGTTGAAGTAGTGACTAAGTACTGACTTACATGAGACTTTCGTGAGTCATGCTTCTTAACTGTATTTTGATAATCATATCGTGTTTTTCATCACAAAACAAGACTGAAAGATAAAACAAATTATTAATACTTAAAACCTATAAGATTATGGCTAATGAAAATGAAAAGAATGGTCAGCTTCAGATTGAAGTGAAGCCAGAAGTTGCTCAGGGCACTTACTCAAACCTCGCAGTTGTAACTCACTCTCCTAACGAGTTCGTTCTCGACTTCGTGTCTATGCTCCCAGGTATGCCTAAGGCTGAGGTCGTTTCTCGTATCATCCTCGTTCCTGAGCATGCTAAGCGTCTTCTCTTCGCTCTTCAGGACAATGTGAAGAAGTATGAGGAGAACTTTGGTCCTATTGGTCCTCGTCAGGAGCAGCAGAACCCTGGTACAATCTCTCCATTCAATATCAAGAAGGGAGACGCTTAATCGCACGGGCTTCGCCTCGTGCGAAGTTATAAGTTAAAAGTTATGAGTTAAGAGTTGAGTTCTTGAGTTTTTAAGTTCTTAAGTTTTTAAGTTCTTTAGTTTTTGAGTTTTTAAGTTTGTGGGTTCTTAAGTTTTTAAGTTCTTGGACTTTCAGACTCTTAAGTTTTGAACTCTTTCATTCCGTTTTCATCGTTATGAACCGATTGCGTGACTCAATGGATGCTTTAACTTTTAATTTTTAACTTATAACTCTCGGAAATAGCCTCTGTAGTTTTATACTATGGAGGCTTTATTTTGCTCTCAACTATACCGAAATGGAGAAAATGAGTGTTAAAAAATCTTAAATCTTTACTTTTTTGTGTTTTGTGGGTAATTTTTATTGTGTTGAATATTTGCCGTTTGAAGAAATATGCGTACCTTTGCAACACTTTTTGGAGTAGTGCGCCCTTGAATGAGGGCATGGATAAGGGCTGGATACGGTCAAAAGACCCTATTTGCACCATCCGATTTTGCACGAAGAAAGCTCGAGTAGCAACCACTAAGGATTTTGTAATATTCTCAATGTAAGAAGGGAAATGAAGCCGGTGTGGTGGGCACTCAAATATAAGTATTGCTTAAAAATTAATAATAATATAAATTAAAAAAGTAAATTAAAAATGCCTACTATTCAGCAATTAGTAAGAAAAGGTAGAAAGGTGCTCGTTGACAAGAGTAAGTCTCCAGCATTGGATTCTTGTCCACAGCGTCGTGGTGTATGTGTACGTGTTTACACAACAACTCCTAAGAAGCCAAACTCAGCAATGCGTAAGGTTGCTCGTGTTCGTCTCACAAACAAGAAAGAGGTTAACTCTTACATCCCAGGTGAGGGACACAACCTTCAGGAGCACTCAATCGTACTCGTTCGTGGTGGTCGTGTAAAGGACCTTCCAGGTGTACGTTACCACATCATCCGTGGTGCTCTTGATACTGCAGGTGTAGCAAACCGTACACAGCGTCGTTCTAAGTATGGTGCTAAGCGTCCTAAGGCAGGAGCTGCTAAGAAGTAATTCTACTTTTTGAAACTAAAATAAGTTCTTATTAACAAAGATTTGATTTGTTGTCAATGCTAAGACAGGTTGAGTAAATGCCCGGTTGCGGGCGTTGAAGAACAAAGATGCAAGATGCAACCTCAGATCAACAGAAAATCAAAACAAAAAAATGAGAAAAGCTAAACCAAAGAAGCGTGTGATCCTTCCAGATCCAGTTTATGGCGATGTAAAGGTTACTAAGTTCGTTAACAACCTCATGTACGATGGAAAGAAGAGCATTGCTTACTCTATCTTCTACAACGCACTCAAGGCTGTTGAAAACAAGATGAAGAATGAAGAGAAGTCTCCACTTGAGATCTGGAAGAAGGCTCTTGATAACGTAACTCCACAGGTTGAGGTTAAGTCTCGCCGTATCGGTGGTGCTACATTCCAGGTTCCAACTGAGATCCGTGCTGACCGTAAGGAGGCAATCTCTATGAAGAATATGATCCTCTTCGCTCGTAAGCGTTCTGGTAAGAGCATGGCTGACAAGCTCTCTGCAGAGATCATGGATGCATTCAACGAGCAGGGTGGTGCCTTCAAGCGTAAGGAGGATATGCACCGTATGGCTGAGGCTAACCGTGCATTCGCACACTTCCGTTTCTAATTTTTCATTAATTAATCGAAATAAACAAAACAAAATATGGCAAAGCAAGATTTGCACCTTACCCGTAACTTCGGAATCATGGCTCACATCGATGCTGGTAAGACTACTACATCAGAGCGTATTCTCTTCTATACTGGTAAGACTCACAAGATCGGTGAGGTACATGATGGTGGTGCAACAATGGACTGGATGGCTCAGGAGCAGGAGCGTGGTATCACTATCACATCTGCTGCTACTACAGCTTACTGGACATACGAGGGACATAAGTATAAGTTCAACTTGATTGATACTCCGGGACACGTTGACTTTACTGCTGAGGTAGAGCGTTCTCTCCGTGTACTCGACGGTGCAGTTGCAACATACTGTGCAGTAGGTGGAGTTGAACCACAGTCAGAGACTGTATGGCGTCAGGCTGACAAGTACAATGTTCCACGTATCGGTTATGTCAACAAGATGGACCGTTCAGGTGCTAACTTCTTCGATGTAGTTGCACAGATGAAGGAGGTTCTCGGTGCTAACCCAGTTCCAGTTGTTATTCCAATCGGTGCTGAGGAAAACTTCAAGGGTATCGTTGACCTTATCGAAATGAAGGGTTACATCTGGCACGATGAGAACAACGGTGCAGAGTATGACGTTGTTGACATCCCAGCTGACCTCGTTGACGAGGCAGAGGAGTGGCGTAACAAGATGCTCGAAAGTGTTGCTGAGTTCGATGATGCTCTCATGGAGAAGTTCTTCGATGATCCTTCAACAATCACACGTGATGAGATTATCTCAGCAATCCGTAAGGCAACTATCTCTCTTGCTGCAACACCAATGCTTTGTGGTTCTTCATTCAAGAACAAGGGTGTACAGACTCTCCTCAACTACATCTGTGCTTTCCTTCCATCACCACTCGATACAGAGGCAGTTGTTGGAACAAACCCAGATACAAAGGCAGAAGAGGATCGTAAGCCATCTGAGGACGAGAAGACATCAGCTCTCGCATTCAAGATTGCAACTGACCCATACGTAGGCCGTCTCACATTCGTACGTGTTTACTCAGGTAAGATTGAGGCAGGTTCTTATATATACAACACACGTTCAGGTAAGAAGGAGCGCGTATCTCGTCTTTTCCAGATGCACTCTAACCACCAGAACCCAGTTGATGTTATCGGCGCAGGTGATATCGGTGCCGTTGTAGGTCTCAAGGATATCCACACAGGTGATACACTCTGTGACGAGGATGCTCCAATCGTACTCGAGTCAATGGACTTCCCAGATCCTGTTATCGGTATCGCAGTAGAGCCTAAGACTCAGAAGGACCTCGATAAGCTTTCTCTCGGTCTCCAGAAGCTCGCTGAGGAGGACCCAACATTCACAGTTAAGACAGATGAGCAGTCAGGTCAGACAGTTATCTCTGGTATGGGTGAGCTTCACCTCGATATCATCATCGACCGTCTTAAGCGTGAGTTCAAGGTTGAGTGTAACCAGGGTAAGCCACAGGTTAACTACAAGGAGGCAATCACTAAGACTGTTAACCTCCGTGAGGTTTACAAGAAGCAGTCAGGTGGTCGTGGTAAGTTCGCTGACATCATCGTAAACGTTGGTCCAGTTGACGACGACTTCCAGGGTCCAGGTCTCCAGTTCATCGACGAGGTTAAGGGTGGTAACGTTCCAAAGGAATTCATCCCATCTGTACAGAAGGGCTTCACTGAGGCAATGAAGAACGGTGTTCTCGGTGGCTTCCCAATGGATAGCCTCAAGGTTACTCTCGTTGATGGTAGCTTCCACCCAGTTGACTCTGACCAGTTGTCATTCGAAATCGCTGCACGTCAGGCTTACAAGAACGCATGTGCACAGGCTAAGCCAGTACTCATGGAGCCTATCATGAAGCTTGAGGTAACAACTCCAGAAGAGAGCATGGGTGATGTAATCGGTGACCTCAACAAGCGTCGTGGACAGGTTGAGGGTATGGATACTACACGTTCAGGTGCTCGTCTCGTTAAGGCTATGGTACCACTGGGTGAGATGTTCGGATACGTAACAGCACTCCGTACAATCACTTCAGGTCGTGCAACTTCATCTATGACATACGATCACCACGCACCAGTTTCAGCTAACGTTGCTAAGGAAGTTCTTACTGAGTGCAACGGACGTGTTGACCTCGTATAATAAGTAGCTTTTTAATACCTTTAGAGGCTCTGGAATTTCCAGAACCTCTAAAGTGTGTAAAAAATACAAAAACAGGATTCGGGGTGCGGGCAAGCAAACGACTCTTTGTCAGCATACCCCATTCCTTTTAATTATTAAATAAATAAAAACATTATGAGTCAGAAAATTCGTATTAAGCTTAAATCTTACGATCACAACCTCGTTGACAAGTCAGCTGAGAAGATCGTTAAGACTGTAAAGGCAACTGACGCTGTTGTAAGTGGTCCAATTCCACTCCCAACTCACAAGCGTATCTTCACAGTTAACCGTTCTACATTCGTTAACAAGAAGTCTCGTGAGCAGTTTGAACTCTGCACATACAAGAGACTCATCGACATCTACAGCTCTTCAGCTAAGACTGTTGATGCACTTATGAAGCTTGAACTTCCAAGCGGTGTTGAAGTTGAGATTAAGGTTTAGTATTAGAGAACATTTTAAGTATTTAAAGAAATGCCAGGATTATTAGGAAAGAAAATCGGAATGACTTCCGTATTCAGTGCCGATGGTAAGAATATTCCATGCACTGTTATCGAATTGGGTCCTTGTGTTGTAACTCAGATCAAGACTGTCGAGAAAGATGGTTATGCAGCTGTTCAGGTTGGTTTTGAAGAGGCTAAGGAAAAGAACACTACAAAGCCAATGATGGGTCACTTCAAGAAGGCTGGTACAACACCAAAGAGACACTTGGCCGAGTTCAAGTTTGACGAGGAGCACAACCTCGGTGATGTTATCACAGTAGAGCTCTTCAATGATGCAAGTTACGTAGATGTAACTGGAACTTCTAAGGGTAAGGGATTCCAGGGCGTTGTTAAGCGTCATGGTTTCGGTGGTGTAGGTCAGTCAACACACGGTCAGGACGACCGTCTCCGCAAGCCAGGTTCTATCGGTGCTTGTGCAACTCCATCTCGTGTATTCAAGAACCTCCGCATGGGTGGTCACATGGGTGACGAGCAGGTTACTACACACAACCTCCAGGTGATTAAGGTTATCCCAGAGCACAACCTCCTTCTTATCAAGGGTTCTGTGCCAGGTTATAAAGGTTCAATCGTAATAGTTAACAAGTAATTATGGAAGTTTCAGTATTAAACATCAAGGGTGAGGATACTGGTAAGAAGGTTGTTTTGAACGACGCTATCTTCGGAATTGAACCTAACGACCACGTAATCTACCTCGCAGTAAACCAGTACCTCGCAGCTCAGCGTCAGGGTACTCACAAGTCAAAGGAGAGAAGCGAAATCGCTGGATCTACTCGTAAGCTCATCCGTCAGAAGGGTGGTGGCGGCGCTCGCCGTGGTGATATCAAGTCTCCAGTTCTTCGTGGTGGAGGCCGCGTATTCGGACCAACTCCTCGTGACTATTGGTTCAAGCTTAACAAGAAGGTTAAGAATCTTGCTCGTAAGAGCGCACTCTCATACAAGGCTCAGCAGAATGCAATCGTTGTCCTCGAGGACTTCGATTTTGCAGCTCCAAAGACAAAAGAAGCTGTTAATCTGTTAAATAATCTTAAAATTGAGGGTAAGAAGACACTTCTCGTTTTGTCAGAAGTAAAGAAAAACGTAAATTTGTCAGTCCGCAACATACAGCGTGTTGAAGTTATGACAGCAAGCGCACTCAATACTTACAAGGTAATGAATGCGAATGTACTCGTTATGACAGAGAGCGCAGTTAAGTTGGTTGACGAAACTTTTAACAAGTAAAAAGGAGACACAAGAATATGGCATACATTATCAAACCATTGGTAACTGAGAAGATGAACGCTATTTCAGAGAAGCAGGGCAACAAGTTCGGCTTCATTGTGCTTCCAAGTGCCAACAAGATTGAGATTAAGAAAGAAATCGAGGCAAAGTATAACGTAAATGTAGTTTCAGTTAACACTATGAATTACGCTGGTAAGCGTAAGAGCCGTTACACTAAGGCTGGTGTTATCAAGGGTAGCACAAAGGCTTTCAAGAAGGCTATCGTTACTCTCAAGGAAGGTGAAACTATCGATTTGTATAGTAACATTTAATTAAAAAAATGGGTATTCGTAAATTTAGACCAGTTACTCCTGGTCAAAGACACAAAGCTATTGGTACATTCGATGATGTTACTACATCAGTACCAGAGAAAACTCTTGTTTTCGGTAAGCGCAGCACCGGCGGTCGTAACAATCAGGGCCGCATCACAGTTCGCTACAGAGGTGGTGGTCACAAGCGCTTGATTCGTATTATCGACTTCAAGAGAGAAAAGGACGGTATTCCTGCAGTTGTAAAGACAATTGAGTACGATCCAAACAGAAGTGCTCGTATCGCTCTTGTCTGCTACGCTGACGGTGAAAAGCGTTACATTGTTGCTCCTAACGGATTGCAGGTTGGCGCTACTATCATGTCTGGTGAGAATGCAACTCCAGACCTTGGTAACACTCTTCCACTCCAGAACATCCCAGTCGGTACTGTTATCCACAATATCGAGCTTCGTCCTGGACAGGGTGCCAAGATGGTACGTTCAGCAGGTAACTTCGCTCAGTTAACTTCACGTGAAGGACGTTTCTGCGTTATCAAGCTTCCTTCTGGTGAAATTCGTAAGATCCTTTCAGTTTGCCGCGCAACTATCGGTAGCGTAAGCAACTCTGACCACGCACTCGAGTCTTCTGGTAAGGCAGGACGCTCACGCTGGTTGGGTCGTCGCCCACACAACCGTGGTGTTGTTATGAACC
>CAMOVB010000042.1:0-17748 GCA_946626925.1 uncultured Prevotellaceae bacterium | reverse complement strand
TATTGTAATGCATATCTTTGCAACGTAGGGAATATGTTTTTTTTGAAAATTAACGGTATTCTTACAGGTTTTAGAAGCTTCTTGACAATGTTTTCATCAAGAAGAATTTAAAGAAAGTAATAACATAATATATAATTAAACTAATCAAACTTTGTATTGGGAGAACTATTTTACATTTTTCTTTTACACAAAAAAACAGTAGCATTATGAATAAGATAAAATTGTTCCTTTTGGCTTTTTGCCTCACTTTTTCATTTGGTGATGCTTTCGCTGATACAAGCATTTCATCTCCTTATGTAAGAATTAAAAGAAATGAGGTTAAGTTAGAAACACATGTACTTCAGTTGAATTCAAATGATTATGCTGTGGTATTCGGAGATTCATACGATGATGTTACAATTGAGATTTATGACAATGAAGGTTGTCTCATTGGATGTGTTGAGGCTGACTACGTAACTGTGCATGAGACTGTGGTGGTAACAACCGATGAAGATGGTGCAGTTGAACTCACAGTATTCTCAGACGATGAGGTGGTATTCTCGACAGAACTTTAAGTAAGAATATAAATGGAAAGTTCAACTAATTTTATATAGTTGCTATCTTTCAAAAGACGATAAGGGGCTGTTAGGGAATGACTAACAGCCCTTTCCTTTTTTCATAAAATGTTTCATAATTGGGGGTGTTTTTCGTGAAACAAACATATTATCGGGAATAATTAAGGGATTGTATTGACGGAACGAAAGAGAAAGTGTAAATTTGTTGCACCTAATGTAAATTATCGGGGGAATGAAAAAGTTATCAGGATATATTGTAATCATAATATCTTTTTTTATTTCGTGGGGTTGTGGTAACAACTCGGACGTTCAGCAATTGAAGTCTGCATTCTACATGATGGACAACGATTCGATTGATGATGCCGAGATGATTATCACTCTTTATGCTGATACCAAGATGAATGATGAGTGTCAGGCAATATATAATCTTGCAAAAGCACGTTTATTCTATCTTCAGGATAAGGAGATAGAAGGTGATTCTATTTTAAATTTCTCCATCGATTATTATAAGAAAAAGGAAGATAAGCACCTTCTTGCAGAATCATATTACTACAAAGGTGTTCTGCTGGATGAGAAAGGTAATCTTGATGCTGCGATTGCAAATCTAAAAGAGGCAGAGATTATTGCTTCTAATTTGGATGATATAAATCTTACACATAAGATTTATGAGATGCTTTCGTCTTTGTTTCTTTGTACAAATGCTAATAATCTTACAAAGGAATACGTATGTAAGAATTTAGAGTTGTCAAAAAAAGCAAAAAACTATAACTGGTATCTTTTTGCAGCTTGTCACATGGCATTTTTCTATTCAAGAGTAGGTAAGACAGACAGTATGTATTACTACTATAATAGTATGAAGCCATATATCAATGTAATCAAGAAGGATGAGGAGAAAAGTATAGCTTTGGCAGTTTTAGGTTTGGGACTTGTCAAACAAAACCAGGATTTGGCTGAGGATTATTTAAAACAATCTGTAGCCATAAAACCCAATGTAAACGCATATACAGGTTTAGCTGACTTTTATCGCTTAAAAGATGATTTTGAAGATGCACAAAAATATGCTTTAGAAGCATACAAGTATTCTGCGAATACTATTGATTCTTTGAATTCCGCGAATGCGTTGCTTTCTGTAAAGAAAGCCATGGGTGAATACAAGGAAGCTTGCTATATATACGAGCAGATAGACAGTATTAAGGAACGTATGAATATTAGTGAGCGTGATAAAAATTCTGTAAGGATTCAGGCTCAGTATAATGTTCTTGCGAAAGAAAGAGAGTTCCAATCTACGATACAGAACATTACGCTTGTGGTTGTGATTATTGTAGTAGTGATTATAATCATTCTGTTCTACAATCATGTCAAGATGATGAAGATGAAGGAGAACCAGTTGAAAGACCAGCTCTTGCTTGAGGTATATAATGGTAAGATAAAGGATCTTGAAACGTCGGAGACGGCAAGTTCACTTCAGGTTCAAAACCTCAAGGAGAAAGTTACGCAACTTCAGCAGAAACAGGGTGAACGCCTTTCTGAGGGTAAGAAACTCTATGACCATATTCTCAATGGTGGCAATATCGTTTCGTGGGCAAAGCAGGATTACAGTAACTTCTTCGACTACTACACACTCATTGATATGCCGTTTATGGCACATATGGAGAAGGATTACGATAATCTCTCAACACGTTCGATGGTTTACCTCGTTCTTTGCCACCTTGGTAAGACAGAAGATGAGATTAAGAACATATTTGGCATTAGTGGTTCTGCTATTCGTTCTATCAAGTCAAGAACAAAGAGCAGGCTTATCAATCAGGATCAAGAACAAGGATAGTTTGTCCTCATAAGTAGGTGTGCAAAATTATTCGAACTGTATGGTTGTAGTTTTGCACAAAGGTGCATATTAAAAAAACAGTCAAGAAACAGAACAAAAACAAGAAAAAACATGTTTTTTTTGATTTTATTTGGTTTTTACCATGTTTTTTTAACTGGCCGCACTGCGGCAAAAAACAACATACAGTTTCAACCGTACAGGTCTAAATTATTTTTATAATGATTGTATTGATTAATGATGTAGGTTCAGCGCCTAAAATAAATGAGTGTAGTGACTCCTACTCGATTGTTTTTAGGCGTTGAAGATGCACAGTAGGCGGTGCAAGAATTGTAAAAATAATTATGCACACCTACTTATCATATTTTTTATACAGTTAACCCTTTACATCTTTATAAATCTACAAAGATGTAAAGGGTTAACTGTGTATTACTCTTTCTATCATATTGACTAGTAAATTTCTGTTCATTCTGTTTGCTTTTGTTGTAAATATGTGTTATTAAACGCTTTCTATAAGTAGGTGTGCAAAATTATTTTTATAATGATTGTATTGATTAATGATGTATGTTCTGCGCATAAAATAAATGAGTGTAGTGACTCCTACTCGATTGTTTTTAGGCGTTGAAGATGCGCAGTAGGCGGTGCAAGGATTGTAAAAATAATTATGCACACCTACTTAACTAATTGGTAGTAACAATACTTATTCAAAAGACAAAATTACTTATCAATGAGTAATTGTTAATTGGTATATTGATACATTGAGCGTAAACAGATAAAGGGTTATGAGTCGGGATGTGATTTGAATGAATACTCATTTACGAGTAATACGAAGTGGATATTTTAATGCTGCTACCTACATAACTGACTAAAACACTCATTTTTAGGTATTGCGCCATCCGTTTTTTCGCCATACCTTTGCAGAGCAAATTCATAATACAAAGCACTATGACAAGAAACATTAAGATTATTATTTTATGGCTAACGACCGTATGTGGCTTTGCTTGCCACTCCATTTGTGATGTTCTCCCTATGTTCTGGGGTAAGGACATGGCAGTAATGGACGCCAATGGCAATGTGGACCAGGGAATGATTGTATTCATGATGACACTCTCGTTCCTTGTCCCTTGCTGTGGTCTGTTGTGTATGATGTTCAGGAAGACTTGGACAAATTATGTAAATGTTGCGCTGGCTTGCATCATTGCTCTCTTCAATGTGGCTCATCTTTGCATGGAGATACCTTCTGACAATGCTGGTCAGTACGTGATACTTCCATTGCTGGTTGTAGTGGGATTCATCCTTGCATACCAGAGTGTTAAAGCAATTAAGGAGGAATAGGTTATGGGATTATTAAGCAAATTGTTTACCAACTGTGCGCATCCAAAAGGACGCATGGGAAAACTGATGCTCCAATTCATGAATACGTGTCATGCATTTATGAATACAAGAAAGGAGTACGTAGGATGATTCTTTTCACTTGTCCACGACGCTTTGAACAACAAGCTTGCATTCGCCTAAAAAGTCAGTCAATAGACTACGTTGCTCAACCAGCAGGTCGTGATAATGTTAACATTTATTTTGGTCGTCGTGAATGCCTTGATGCCATCCGTCTGTTTGTCACACGTCCTCTTCATGAGTTGACACCCGAAGAGGACTTTATTCTTGGAGCAATGCTTGGATACGACATCTGCGTGCAGTGTGAAAGATACTGCGAGAGAAAGAACAAATATGGCAAGTGCTAATTTTATTCAGAATAATATAGATTAATTTGGCAACAATAATCATTGGACTGCTCATTCCGCTGCTTGGCACGATGCTGGGTTCAGCCTTTGTTTTCTTCGTTCATGACAAGATACCAGAACTGGCACAGAAGACCATGCTTGGATTTGCGTCAGGTGTGATGGTGTCTGCATCTGTGTGGTCACTGCTTATTCCTGCCATTGACTCATGTAGCAATAGTGGTAAGTGGGCAGTCATGCCTGCTGCTGTTGGTTTCCTCGTAGGAATACTGTTTCTGCTTTCCATAGATAGCATCGTTCCTCATCTGCATATCGGTACGGACAAGCCTGAAGGTATGAAGATGCATCTGTCACGCACGTCGATGCTTACCTTTGCTGTCACCATCCATCACCTGCCAGAGGGCATGGCTGTGGGTGTGGTACTTGCTGGAGTGAACAGTGGTATGACCAATATTTCGTTTGCAAGTGCGATGGCAGTTGCTATTGGTATTGCCATTCAGAACATTCCTGAAGGTGCAATCGTGTCCATACCTATGCGCACGGCTGGCAAAAGCCGTTGGCGTTCGTTTGTCATAGGTACATTAAGTGGTGTGGTTGAACCTGTAGGCGCATTGGTTGTTATGTTACTCTTAGGAGTCACGTTGCCAATCCTTCCATATATGTTGAGTTTCGCTGCTGGTGCTATGTTGTATGTAGTAGTGGAGGAGATAATCCCAGAAGCTTCAAGTGGTCAACATTCTAATCTCAGTACCATTGGCTTTGCTATCGGTTTTGTACTGATGATGGTATTGGATGTGGTTATGGGATAGTTAATTTGAATCTTAAATCTTTAGTTTGTGCCTCTGGTACAAACAAAAATGGCTCCCGTCTTTCACAAGAAAGGAGCCATACTTTTGTAAAAACAATAATCATATAAACTATTCAAATGATCTACTATGAAAACATACCTAAACGATTTTAGGTTGTATATATTCCTTTACATTGTCCTTGAATGAGTCGCCTATCGGCAAAGTTGTACCATCAATCAACTTAACGTTGTTCTTTGCCACTTCTGCCACCTTGCTCATGTTGACGATGAACGACCTATGGATGCGGACAAAGCCGTGATTGTCTATCATCGTTATTATCTTGCTTATCGGCATGAGCGTCATCAGTTTCTCACCTCCTTCAAGATAGATGCGCAGATACTCGCGCATTGACTCTATATACTTTATCTCAGGGATATTGATACGTGCCACCTTGTGGTCTGCCTTGAGGTAGAGCACATTATCGTCCGTTGGCTGTATGTTCTGCTCTGCCTGCAACAGCTGATACTGACGCTTTACCTTCTCTGCCGAATGTTGGAACTCAAGAAGTCCGAATGGCTTGAGTAGGTAGTCAACAGCATTGACCTTGTAACTGTCGAGTGCGTACTCGCTGTATGCTGTGGTGAATACTACGAGTGGAGGATTGGTGAGTGATGCTACGAAGTCAAGACCATTAAGTTCAGGCATGTTGATATCCACAAAGATTGCATCCACACTCTGCTGTGCCAATACCTGTTGAGCCTGAATAGCATCGCTGCATGCCTCTACGAGGGTGAGGTATGGTGTGCGCTCTATCATCGACTTTAACTGGATGAGAGCCAAAGGCTCGTCGTCTATTGCAAGGCATCTTATGCCTGTTGTGATATCGGTATCTGTAGCCATACTTCAAATGTCTTCTCTTCGTTTTCCTTTATTCTTAACACATAGTCCTCACCATAGATGAGTTCAAGCCTCTTACGTGCATTCTCTATGCCTATGCCATGGTGGTTGTCCTTCTTTGTCTGTTCCATAATGCTGTTGACGCAGAGGAACGATAGATGCTCATGAGAGTCATCGTAGCTGACGTATATGTTGATGAAACTGTGCTGACGGTTGCTCACTCCGTGCTTGAAAGCGTTCTCCACAAAGCAGATGAACAGGAGCGGTGGAACCATCACGCTACCCATGTTATCTGGAGTGCTGACCTGTATGTCAACATTTGTCGAATAGCGAATCCTCATAAGTGAGATGTACAGCTGTATGAATTGTATTTCCTTGTCGAGCGGTACAAACTTCTCGCCACTGTCATAGAGCACGTAACGCATCAGTTTTGAGAGGTCTATGATGGTGCGCTTGGCAGTTTCCTGGTCAATATCTACGAGTGCGTGGATATTGTTGAGTGTGTTCATGAAGAAGTGCGGGTTAATCTGATACTTCAGATACTCCAGTTCCATCTTCAGTTTCTCCTTTTCCAGTGTCAGCAGTCGGCTTCGTGTCATACTTGCATTGATGAGTGAAACTATGCCGAGATCAACACCCATCATCAGGAGTGCAATGACTATTCGTCCCATGAGTGGAGCACGCAATAGTATGTACTTAGGACCTATCTTTTCATGACGGTGTGCCAGCGGATGAAGTTGCTCATTGTGTCTGTACCTCGTGCCGAAGTCATCATGCCTATGGCGTGGTGGCATACCTTTGCCATGGAATGGTGGTGTATTGAAGTGGCCGTGTGGTGCATCGAAAGGTGGATGATCAAATCCTTTACGAAATATTATCTCCTTGCGTGGCAGGTCAGGGCGGAATGTGATAAGGTACATGGTGTAGCATCCCATAACCATAAGCAAGGTCAATCCATAGATGATATAGTGATGCTTGTGGTAGAGACGTAGCAACAGATAGTGATGCGTATAGAATATCACTGCGTATGGCAGGAGCAGTTTCCATGTCTGCCACAACTCGAAACTGTCGAACTCAGACTCGTCAGTCACAGAGACGTAGTAAAGATAGAGTGCAGGCAGGACAAATATCACCACCCACACTCCAGCGATGATTAAGTTTTCTGTTTTTTTGTATTGCGTCATTTAGCTGTTATAGTTGCTGTAGTACCCGATGTTGTTACAGTCGGATTTATCCAGAAGACTTCGCCCACACTGTCACTACATGCCGTCGGTTTGCTTGTACCATACTTTACTGTTACGCTTCCCTTGCCAAGGTTAGGTGCTGTAAGCAATGACAATGAGTTAGAACAGTTTGCTTCAAACTTATACGTACATATTGCCGTTCCGTCTGTTGAGCAAAGCGTATAATATCTACTTGAAGTGTAACTTGATGGTGAAGAGCCGAGGTAGTAACCCTGTGAAGAAGAGCCGATACTGCTTGATGAGCTTCCCATTCCACCACCTTGTGAACCGCCTGCGCTTACGGCTATACCGCCAGTTACTACGATGTATGAGTTATTGTCACAGTCAAATCCTTCCTCTGGCGAACCCTTAGTAGAGTAAGAGAAGACATTGCCACCTGCAATGGTTATTGCGCCTCTTGTTCCTGCGTTGGAGTCAATGGCATCATTGCCGTTTGACCAACACACAGTTGTACCGCCATTGAAGAATATCTTGCCACCAGAGTTGATGCAGTCGTCATAACACTTGAGGTAAAGCTTGCCACCGTTGATGTTGACGCCTTGCTTGCCTTCCACACCTTCTGCACCATCAGTCTGTGTAGTCACTGTGAGGTCGCCACCGTATATGTTGACTGTGTTCATTGCCTTTATTGCTTTGGAAGATGTTCCTGTGCTCTCTCCGAACATTCCGCCACCACCAGGACCGCCTCCTCCAGGACGATTTCCACCGCCTCCCCAAGGGAAAGTGCTTGTGCTGCTCGATGTGTCAGAGTATGAACTACCTGATGTTGATACTGTAAGTGCTGGACCAGTGCTGTCATCAGACAAACCAATATTGATGTTGTTATCAGCCTTCATGCCCATGCTTCCCTTACCGCTCATAGCTATGTTTAGTGTTCCTGCGGCAATATTGATGTCGCTGTCAGCCTTGAGTCCCTTGATGGTATCGGCAGATGAAGTGATGGTGAACGAGCCTGAGTTGATGTTAAGGCTTCCATCCTCATATCCATCCTCGTTTGCCTCTCCGTCCAGTTCCACATCTATGCCGTCACCGCCAGCCTTGTCGATATTCACGTTGAAGCCGTTAGCAAGGAAATACTGTTTGCAGTGTATTCCGTCCTTAACGGCACCAAGGATATTGATTGTTCCGTCAGACTTCTTGAGTTTGATGTACTCCTTGGCTGATATAGCGTGTGCTGTGTTGCCTGTCACGTTGAGCGTACCAGCCTTGTCTATCTCAAGGTGTCCCTTGCAATAGAGGGCAGCCTTCTGCTCGCCGTTCTTACCGTCCACGAGAGTGTTGACCGTCTCTTTCTTGATGTCAAGTGCAATGCGCTTGCCACATTGTATATCTATGGCTGCTCCTCGTGTATTGGTGAGCGAGAGCCCGTTGAGGACTATGGAAGTCTTGTATGTTCCGTTGTACTGGAACAATCCGTTGCTTGTCTCACCACTCAACACGGTCTTTATCTCAGCCGTTGTATTCTCATTATTCACCACAACGTCGGCACCGTTCACGCTTACGCTCACACCATCCATGAAGAATGGGTTTACGGCTCTTGCCTCCGTTCCGTTGTAGTTTATCGTCAACTCACTTCCTGTAGCTCCGTAAGTGAGTTCCGTTATTTCGTCAAGACTCACCTCCCATGTTCCGTTGACAATAAGCTTGTCGCCAGCCTCGTTGAAGGTTATCTCATTCACATTACCAAGAGGTATGGTGTTGGTGACGCCATTGTTCATCACAATGTAGAGAGCGTCATATTGATTATCCTGTGCAAATGAAGACAGCGAAACCGCCATCAACATCGTAGCCATTATCCTTTTCATTGTTTCCTGTTCTTTTACTATAGCTTGTAACCCTTAATTCCTCACAGAGGTTCATTTCACCACTACCTTCTTAGCCTCGTTACCTACTTTGATTAGGTAAACCCCTCGAAGGTTTATTGGCATGTCAAATTTTCCTTCATCATCCGTAACGCCACTTACTATCAGAGAGCCACTCTCGTCATATATGGTGAAAGGCTTAGCCTCACCATTAGTCATTGACTCTATGGCTGTTGCAACAGAAGCAAAGGTCATCGACTTGATGTCTGACACGCTAAACGTCTGTACGCTTCCATTCTTTAGAGTAAGAAGCATTTTTCCATTCTCATACTTCACAGACGAGATATTGGAAACGGCATAACTCTGTGTTGCCTCGTTAGTTGATTTGAGCACCATCGCCTTGCCACCATCCGCATACGCATGTGATGAGGTAAGTAACAACGATGCCATGATTAAGTTCTTTACAGTCATCTTTTACACTTGTCTTGTTGTTAGTACCTGATAGCATTTTTTATTTCACGACGCAAAAGTATGAATTATATCTTATTCACACAATACCGCCTTCCTCTCTTATCTACAAACGCCACAAAATTATCTACAATCCCCATTACATTTCAAATCTACAATCTAAAATTTTAGACATTTTGACTATAATCAATAAATAACCATATTTTCTTTACTTTTATACGCTTTTATGTGCACAAACGGAAATTATGTAATAATTTTGTGTGTGGAAAATAAAACTTCAAAAACGACACTTAAAAACTAACTAACGATGAAAAAGTACTTTAGATTTATCCCTTTATTCCTACTTGCTTCGTGTTCTTCGGAGTTGGTGGATATGGAGAACAATCATTCCGAAAGCAACCTCGACAAGGTAATACTTCAGAGTCATCCTTTTGAATGGGATAACGATACTCGTACCTCACTCTCAGCTACGGATTCAAAAATTATGTTTACGTGGGCTGATGGCGATGCTATTGGTGTCTTTCCTATTAAACCAACAACCAACAGTCAGGCAAAGCAGATTTTGCGTGTTGCCCCTAACACAGACGCTCACTTTGCTTCATTTGATGGTGCTGGCTGGGATTTGAAGAACGGCAATTCCTATGCTGCCTATAGTCCATACGATGGTACGCTTGCTTCGGAAACGACTTACAAGGAAGTGCCTTTAGACCTAACAGGACAGGATGGAACTCTTGAAACCATTGGTAAGAAATACGACTATATGTATGCTCCATCATCAGATAAGATAGAGACAACGGCTGATGGTACTCGCCAGATTGTGTTCGACTTTCAACATGCCATTTCCATTCTTCAGTTGAAACTCACTATGCCTGTAGCTGCCAAGTGGGAAAGGGTGTCTTTGTATGGCTCAACGTCAGACTTCTTCGTATCAAGTGCAACGATGAATGCTGCTACGGGTGAGATAGAACCATTGACTCAATTCTCATCCTTGAATCTTGTCTTGAACAATGTCAGGACGTCATCTGCGGATGAAACAATTACATTGTATGTGGCTATACTTCCAACCACCACGGGTGATTTGACCATTGAGGCAGAAACCACAGAACATAAATTGTATGTTGCCACATGTCAAAGCAAGACACTTGTTGCAGGCAAAGCTTATAGGTTATCTGCATCTTTATCAACGTCTGTCTATCCTTGTGATGGCTATGAGAACGGCTATGGATATGTTGACCTTGGACTCCCTTCTGGTTTAAAGTGGGCTGTAATGAATGTGGGTGCAAACACTCCATACGATAATGGAAAGTATTATGCTTGGGGCGAGACAAAGGGGTATGGTGAAGAGGATGTAACAAACTTGACAAATTACAATTATACCAATCAGACATCTTATGTTAGGAAATTATATGATTGGGAAGCTTACAAATGGTGTAATGGAAAACGTAATGTTACATTGACAAAGTATTACTTGGATTCTAATTTTGGAATTGTAGTTGATGGGAAAACTGTTCTTGAACCTGATGATGACGCAGCTGTTCAGAACTGGGGAGGTAAATGGAGAATGCCAACCTCAGACGAATTGCAGGAGCTGTTTGATAATTGTTATTGGGTGTGGACTGATGGTTATAATGGCTCAAATTGTAAGGGCTATATTGTGTATAAAGCACTTTATCCAACGGATATGGGACAAGTTAAATATCGTGTTGATACTCCATTGAATTTTTACTCTCTGTCTAATCCTCATATATTCATTCCTGTTTGTGAAGAGCATATTGGGTATTATTTGTCACATAGAAATAAATTCAGATATGGTGGTGTTTGGTCCTCCTCTCTTTATACATATTGTGGAGATGCCTATGCTCTGTTCTTGACTGATTATATAGAGGATGAGGATGAAGGCAATGAAGTAATGCCTCGAAGTCGTATTGTCGGTTATCCAGTACGTGCTGTATGTAAATGAATAAGTCGGCAATTAAATGTTTGAGTGTCTGTATTATAAAAATATACACTGTTTATATGAACAAATAGAATGACATTTATTCTTTTTATGAAAACTATTTGTATTTTTTCGTTAACAGATAATAATTCCTTACATTCATTTTATAAAACAAATATCAATTCAAAAAACAAAAAACTATGAAATTTAGAAAGATGGTCGTTTGCATGTTTGCAGCTTTTATGGTAGCATCATGCTCTAATGACGAGTTAAAGGACAATGATGTCTCAAATGTACAACGAGAAAAGTGTACCTTAAGTTTTAGGGTTAAACCTTTTGTCTTGGATAATGATGTAGAAACACGTTCTTATTTTGACTTTCGTCAAAATAAAATATGTGACTTTTACTTTGAGTCTGACGATCAATTTGGTATATGTGCATTAGATGGTTCTTTTAATGCTCCTTACCCATGTACAAGTGTGGTTGAGGATGACGATGAAGGTGATCAGGTTATTACGCTTGATGCAGCCCCATTACATTCAATGCTTCGAAACAAAGAGTGCATTGCGTATTATCCTTACAACCCTCTACATAGTCCAGATGATTTTAAGGTTCTTTTCCCTTTTAATATTCAGAAACAGAATGAGAACAGTTCTGATTATTTGGCAAACAATTGTAATTATTTTGTTTCTGAACCATTTTGTTTCGATGAATATTGTAAGGGTTATGAAATAGAGTTGCACCCCGTAAATTCCATATTTGACGTTGAGGTTACTTTGCCTAATTTGGAAAATGATAAATATCGTAAAATAGAATTGGTTAGCACAGATGGAAGTAAGCCTTTTACAGAGTATGTCCGCTATCCTATTTCAGAAGACGGATTTGAAGAACCAATAGTCCATAATGAATGGAGAGTGAAGACAACGTCATTAGATATAAGTGACATGGAAATTACGTCAGGAAAACAACAGTTCTATATTGCTTGTTTTCCGACAGATAAGTTCGGAAAATTTATTATTGAGGCTACAACTAAAAATGGATGTGTCTATCGTTCTGACGAACTCTCGTTAAACAAGAAAAACACATGTAAAGCTGGATACGGCTATAAAATTAAGGCTCAAAATATGAAAAAACAGACAAAGCCAAAAGATGGAACGGAAAATGGATATGAATATGTGGATCTTGGTCTGCCATCAGGCTTAAAGTGGGCAAAAATGAACCTTGGTGCAATGAGCGAAACAGATTATGGAAAATACTATGCATGGGGTGAGACTGTTGCAACAGGAGAGGAAGACCTTTCAAATGACACAAATTACGACTTTAACATAAAGGAAGGTTATACATCTTCGCCTTATGTCAAAAGAATATGTTATCATTGGACATACAAATGGAATAATAACGTTAGTGGTATCGACACAAATCCTTCATGGACAAAGTATTGCTTAGACAAAACACATGGAAGTGTAGATAGAAGGACATCTCTTGTTGCAAAAGATGATGCTGTTATCCAAAATTGGGGCGGTTCTTGGCGTATGCCAACTAAAGAAGAACAAAAGGAACTTTTAGATAATTGTTATTGTGTATGGACAGATGGCTATAATGGTACAGATGTTAAAGGATATATAATATATAAGGCTTTGAAAATTTCCGATAAAGGTATGGTAATCAAATCTGGAAGAACACCAAGTAATTCATATAAGCATTCTGTCCCTCACATATTTCTTCCAGCTGCAGGCTTCCGTTCGTTCGGTATATGTGCACTTGGAACAGGGGAAATCTGTAGTTATTTGTCTTCTTCGCTATTTGCTCCTGAAGATTGTGATGATTGTCTTGTAACAAGCATTAGGATAGAACCTAAAAAGTTTAGTTTGGGTAGTGCTGATCGTTGTAATGGAAATAGCATCCGTGCTGTCTGTGAATAAATAATGCTGTAGTCGCCAAAAATATAAAATAATAGATTGGGGGTAGGTCATGCAATATGACTTACCCTTAATGTGTATATACCCCATACATCCATTAAGTGGTGTATGAGCCTAAAAATGTCTTGCCAATATTAACATTCAGTGCATTTTACTAAATTTCGCACAAAATAGTTGGAAATCTATAAAACAAACATTATTATATAAAGCTTCGTATTTGTATTTTAAAATAATTATTCCGAATTTTGCACATGATAATCAATCAGCGATAACTAAAAAACTCAAGAACTTATAAACTCATAAACTCACAAATATGAAACAGACATTTCGCAATCTATTAGTCCTTATGGTACTATGTGCCACTTCACTTGGCTTGAACGCACAAGTGAATGGAGAACTTTGGCAAGACACAAACGGCAAACACATCAACGCACACGGAGGTAACATCATCAAGTATAAGGGTACATTCTACTGGTACGGAGAGAACCGTCCTTACCGTGGCTTCACTACCGAGGCTGGTGTGGGCGTATATTCAAGCAAGGATTTGAAGGCTTGGAAGGATGAGGGCATAGCCCTTGCTGTAAGCGAGACGGCTGGCCACGACATAGAGCGTGGTTGTATCATGGAACGTCCAAAGGTTATCTACAACCGTAAAACCAATAAGTTCATCATGCTCTTCCATCTTGAACTGAAGGGCAAGGGCTACGAGGCTGCACGAGTTGCATTTGCAGAGAGTGACTCACCAACAGGCCCATTCCGTTATCTTCGTTCTACACGTATTCATGCTGGCAGATGGCCTTTCAACATGACTGAGCAGGAGATTGCATACGCCAAGACTACCAAGGCAAATGACTGGAAAGACTGGTGGACACCTGAGTGGAGAAAGGAGACTGAAAGAGGTATGTATCTCTGGCGTGATTTTGAAAGTGGACAGATGAGCCGTGATATGACTGTATATATTGATGATGACGGCAAGGCTTATCACATCACGTCATCACAGGAGAACCTCACACTTCTCATCAGTGAACTTAATGATGACTATAGTGACTTCACTGGCAAGTATGTCATGGTGGCTCCAGGCGGTCAGAACGAGGCACCAACAATCTTCAAGAACAATGGCACATACTGGATGATATGCTCTGGTTGTACAGGTTGGGCACCTAATGAGGCTCGTATGTTCCATAGTAAGAGCATCTGGGGACCTTGGACTCAAGTCGCATCTCCATTCACGGGAGCAAATGCTACATACAAGAACTTCCCTGCCAACAAGACATTCGGCGCACAGGGTACATATATCCTCGACACCAAGTCACTTGGTATCAAGGGTACTAAGTCACGCTTCATATTCATGGCTGATATATGGAATCCTGAGCATCTTAGTAACTCACTCCACTTGTGGCTTCCTATCAACTTTGACAAGGATGGTACACCTGAAATAAAGTGGGTGGAGAGTGCTTTGAATTGAAATATGAAAAAAAGAGACCGTTCGGTTGGTTCGTCCCGAACGGTTTTCTTTTTGCCTTTATCTTATAATGATTTTCTTTCCATTCTTGATGTAGATGCCTGCCTTTCGGATGTCATCTGCAAGACGGCCGTCAAGTGTGTAAACATTTGAGTCTTTATTGCCTTCTTCATTTGTTGTGACCTCTATTGCATTATATGTTCTTATGTCATCAAGAAGTGTGTTGAAGTTTTTCCAATAATCCGTATTCATATATGCTTCCTTCTGTCCGTTGAGTACATGAAGGGTGGCATTATTAGTGCTAAAAGTATTACTAAATATTTGCTGTGGCGTCTCGGAGTAATTATATATATGCTTGAGATTTTTGCAGTCATAGAAAGCGAATGCGTTAAAAGTCGTTACATTGCCTTGAATTATTATAGATTTTAATTGCGTACACCAACCGAAAGTATATCCTTCTATTCTTTCTACATCTTTAGGAATAGTTATTTTGCTTATTCCTGTGTAACTAAATGCATTGTGCCCAATTTTGCGTAAGCTGTTTGGTAATGTAATTGACGTGAGTTTCTTGCATCTTGAAAAAGCGTATTCGCCAATGTTTGTAATACCATCAGAGATTATGACTGATGTCAAATTCCCGCAGGTGTAGAAAGCTGCATGTCCGATATTTGTTGCTCCTTTGATTTCTATATTTTTCAGGTTGTCGCAACTTTCAAAAGTGTAATCGCCGGTGTCGGTAACATCCTCAGAGAATATGACTGATTCTAAATTCTCGCAGTTGTGGAAAGCTGAGCGTCCGATATGTGTTACTCCTTTGATTTCTAAGTTTTTCAACTTGTTGCAACTCTCAAAAGCGTAATCATCAATGCTTACTGTGCTATTGGAGAAGTCAATTGATGTTAAGCTGGAACCAGCGAATGCGTACTTACCTATTTTTGTCACACTATTAGGAATGATAACTGATGTTAAATCCTGAAGGTTATAGAATGCCATGTCTCCAATTATTTTTACGTCATTTGGAATGACAGTAGGTTTTAGGGCTATGATGAGAGAGTCTTTTTCTCTGTCAATAAGTGCATTACAGTTATTGCGACTGTCATATACTTTGTTATCCTTATCCACTACAAATGATGTTAATTGGTGGCAATCATCAAAGGCGTTCCTTTTGATATTTGTAACGCTACTTGAAATATATATTGACTGTAAGCTACAGTCAGCGAAGGCTTTGTCTGTGATTGTCGTCACACTGTTAGGAATGATAACTGATGTTAAGCCGTAACGTCCTGAGAATGCATTGTTTCCAATTGTTTTTACACCCTCTGGAATGATTGTGGTGTTAAATCCTATGGCGAGAGAATCGTTGGCTGTATAAATGATTGCATTACAATTGTTGCGGCTGTCATATATCTTGTTGTTCTTGTCCACTACAATAGTGGCTAATTCATCACAACCTTTAAAAGCGTCTTTTTTGATATTTGTAACGCTACTGGATATATATATAGATTGTAATCCACTTTTCAGGAAAGTTAAATTTTCAATAGTTGTTACTCCATTAGGAATGACTACTGATGTTAAATTTTCGCAGCCTTCGAATGCATATTCTCCAATACTTGTTACGCCGTCCGAAATGGTGACAGATTCCAAACTATTACATTTCAGAAATACTGCTTTAGCAATAGTTGTTACGCTACCTGGAATGTTGATGGATTTTAATTTCTCGCAGCCTTCGAATGCATTTTCTCCAATACTTGTTACGCCGTCCGAAATGGTGACAGATTCCAAACTATTACAGCCATAAAATACTGCTTTAGCAATAGTTGTTACGCTACCTGGAATGTTGATGGATTTTAAGCCACACTCCCAGAATGCTTCTCTTCCAATAGTTGTTACGCTACCTGGAATGTTGATGGATTTTAATTCCTTGCAGTTATAGAATGCATTTTCTCCAATACTTGTTACGCCGTCCGAAATGGTGACAGATTCCAAACTATTACAGCCATAAAATACTGCTTTAGCAATAGTTGTTACGCTACCTGGAATGTTGATGGATTTTAATTTCTCGCAGCCTTCGAATGCATTTTCTCCAATACTTGTTACGCCGTCCGAAATGGTGACAGATTCCAAACTATTACAGCCATAAAATACTGCTTTAGCAATAGTTGTTACGCTACCTGGAATGTTGATGGATTTTAATTTCTCGCAGCCTTCGAATGCATTTTCTCCAATACTTGTTACGCCGTCCGAAATGGTGACAGATTCCAAACTTTGGCAGCCATCAAATGCTTCTCTTCCAATAATTGTTACGCTACCTGGAATGTTGATGGATTTTAATTCCTTGCAGTTATAGAAAGCATATTCTCCAATACTTGTTACGCCGTCCGAAATGGTGACATATTCCAAACTCTGACTATATCTGAAAGCTCTTTTTCCGATGGATATTACTGCATAACCATTGACTTCTGTAGGAATAGAAAACTCTGTGTATTCATTCTTACAGCTTGCCACTTCTACAGTCTTGTTCTCTTCACTCAAGATGTTGTAGTAGATTCCGCCTTTCTCAAAGTCGTAACACCATCCGCATAGGGATGCTGACATAGTTAAGAAAAATAATAAAAGTCTTAAATTTTTCATAATTTGATAATTTTTGGTGTTTTGTTTTTGCCTCTTGTTCTCAATACGTAGGGTATATTGTGTAAAAAGGCAATGCAAAAGTACGAATAATCAAATTATGTTCCAAGAGTTATGGGCGTTTTTTTTTCTTTTATTGACGAAGGATAATGATAAATGGCAATTGAATATGTCCTATAATGATGAAAAATGTTGAGTTTACGGGTTACAGGTTACGCTTTTTGTGTAGTTAACACGTTAACAAGTTAACCTTTGAAGTATTATGTTTTATAGTGATGCTTGTTCTATGTCAATTTCTGCTCCTTTTTTGGTCTATTTCGCATTCTGGATGCAAGTATTCTGCGGTCATATAAATACGATAAGGCCGCCATTCGTGAATACGCATCCATTTGTCCTTTAAAATCGCTCAGGAATGGGCGATTTTTTTGTACGCGTAGAAAAATTTCGACCTGTACGGTTGGAAGCCGCTCTGTAAAAAAGTGTGAAACAAGT
>CAMOVB010000041.1:0-17806 GCA_946626925.1 uncultured Prevotellaceae bacterium | reverse complement strand
GTTGATTCCAACATAAATTTGAACTTTAGGAGTCAACCTTATTTAAAATAAGACATCTTTGGCTAAATGTCACCAGTTCTTCGGGTTTTATAGAAAGCATTCAACCATATAAGTAAAAAAAGAACCGAAGGAATTGTTCCTTCGGTTCTTTTTTATTAGGGCTGATTCCATGTTGTTATACATGGAATAGAATTATCACTTTGTATTAGGATATTCTACTTCATTAACTGTAAGCGTAAAATAGAAATTCTCATCTGTTGTACTAACGAGTGTCATCTTCGTTGTTTTAACCTTGTCATCAGGTATTAACTTGAATGTTCCATTCAGTTTGTTTACAAGAGTTGTAAATCCGTAGCTGTAGAAGTATGATCCATTTCCATCGGCATTCGAATATGAAATCTTTACGTTCTCGTCATCTATGATTTCGTATTCGAACATGATGTTTCCTGCGTATGGAGGACATTCCAAGTAATTCGTCAAACACTTGTTCTTGGCATCGTAGTAAAAACATGAATATTTAACATCAACACTGAAATTTCCTGCAATATTCATGACACCATCGTTAAACAGTTCTGCCGCACTTTCTGACATTAAGCTCTTTGCAAAGAACCAATATGTTCCATTTACAAATACTTGTGTAGGTGGAAGTACCAATGGGGAAATGGTAATGTTTTTGTCTCCGAATGCAGTATAAGTACTTGAATTTTCATCAAATTCAAAACCTGTAATCTTATGTCCTGCGATTTCAATTGTTTCCAGGAATGATATACCTTTCTTTGTTATCGCAAATGGTAAGACGACATTGTTGCCTTCTTCATCAAGATATGAGTATGTGTGATTAGTAAGTGAGAACTGAATAACAGTGTCCTCTAAAGCCAGTTCGTATGAGGTGAATTCACACATCTTTTCTTCTACTTTTTTGATAGCCTCAAGTTCTTCTTTCCAAGTTATTCCTTCTTCAACAGGGAACATCTTCATTGTGACACCAGACTTCTTGCCTTTAAGTATGACTTCTTCCTTTGTTGCCTTGATAATAAGGAATTCAAGGTCACCTCTAAGTCCTATTCCTGCCTTGCCTCCAGCGGCATTAACAGGATTAGAGAAAAAGTGAACGAAAGAATTGTATTCATCAAATGATAGATTAATACCATTGCTCTGGTATAGCTTGAAATGAGAAGTCTCGACTGCGTCAGATGCTTTAAGTTCGCTGCTGACAGATACAGTACTGTCGGCATTGAATTTAAGGAACAGATTGTATGCTCCAAAATTGTATGCGTTCTGAGGATCTGCTTTCATCTCAAGTCTCCAACCGTTTGGTGCAGACATGAGAATCTCCCTGTCAGCAATGAGAGTTTCGGCAGCTCTGTTTGCTGATGACTTGTCAAATATGTCATCTACTTCTCCCACACAGGATGTGAATCCTAATGTAAGAACGAGAAGAAGTGCATTGAATATTTTGTTCATATTATTATTCCTTTAATGATTTGAGATTAAGTGAATTTAATGACTCTTTTGTGGAACGTTTTTGTATCTCATTGCGAAGCTTGTCAATGTCAACTTCCCACTTATTCATTAAATATTCTCTAATGATTCCAAGCTTTGTGAGAATCTTGTTCTTGGCAGTCTCATCAGTCATCTGAACGTACTTGTACTTGTAAACTGGAAGATATGTCTTATCCTTGATTACAGGAAGCTTATAGTACTTTATTACAGGATTGCCTGATGCATCGCGTATTGTGTCGCCCTCTGCTGTTGTCTCAACTGCATAAGTGAAAGTTTTGGCCTTTGCTGTAACATCGTAAAAGCTATTTCCAAAGAAGAACTGTGCTGATACTTTGTCATTGGCGTCAACATTATAGAAAGTTCCGTATGTCAACTGCTCATTATACACAGGAATCTTGTTACCTTTTTTGTCCGTAAGATAAACAGGATTTCCTTCTTCGTCAGTTGCATACACGGTATTGCCTTCTGCATCTGTTACAACTTTTACAAATCCATATGCATCCCTTTCGTAATCGTATTTGTAAACAGCATTTCCGTCTCTGTCGGTTTCTGGAATACGATTACCGTTTTCGTCTGTCAAATATACAGGGTCTCCATATTCGTCAGTTTCAACAACAGGCTTGCCGTATTTGTCCATCTTATATATAGGAGTTCCGTTTGTGTCAACGAGATGCTTTGTAGCTTTCTCAAGAATTTGTCCCCATGTCTTGTCTGAAGATGTAACATATACGGCAAATGTCTCTGCGAAATCTTCATTGTACTCTGAACTTGCATATCCAGTAACGAATCCTTTTGCTGCAGCAGTTATATCGTCTTCATAAATCCAACCAGGACCTGTGTAAGTTCCAGCAGAAACAAGACGGAAGTCTGTTGTGTATTCTTTCTTCTGAGTGAGAATGTGACAGAACTCATGGTGCATAGTGTGGAAGTACCAATAGTTCAAGTCAAGTGGTAGGCTGGAATGACTTTTGTAATAATCTTCATTATTGATATAAAGATTGTTAAAGTTAAGTTCATTGACACGGAAGAGTGTAACTTTAACTCCGCCTTCTGCCTGTCCTAATTTTATTTTGTTCTGACCATCATATTCTGGAGAACCAATAAATACGAACTGTCTGAAGCAGTTTTGTTTCAAAAAGTCTTTTCCTGCAACGTTAATATATGGTTCCATCCATACATATTTCATAAGTTTTGCAAGTGCAACTGATTTCTCAATTGTGGCAGGAATAACATTGTATGGCAGGTCAGTCTCTTTGTCATTGTAGAGATAATCAACTGTTACGTTGTAAGGAACGGTAAGGCTGTCGTATATCCACTGGTCAAATTCTGTTCTTGTAGGAGAATCTGTATCAAATATACTCTGTGAGTCTAAATCGTCCTTATCACATGAGAAGGCTGTAAACAGCACTCCAACAAGTAATATGTATATCTTGAAATTTTTCATCTTCTTGTTAATTAAATTTTAACATACATTAATCTTGAAATGTATTTTATACATTATCTTGGATTTGGCTCAAGTCCACCTGTTTTTGCGACGATTACTTCTTGTGGCAACTGAATAGCACCGCGGAGATCACCAGTCTTGAATACCAAAGGTTTTTCTCCATCAAGATTATGTGAAAATTCTATACCATAACGCTTGATGTCCTGAAAACGCATACCCTTCCATAATGTTTCTATACGTCGCATCTGGAGAACAGTATAAACCATTGCTTCTTGATTTTCATCGACAATCTTGAATGGAGCATGGAATATCTTTTTGTTGCTTCTGTAGATTACATCACCTTCAGCATTGAGTTTGTATGGTGATATTGACTTCCAAAATGCAACGAGATTCTTAAGTGTATATACAGGTCTGACAGCATTTCCACTTGATGCAGAACAATGAATCTTAGCGAAGTTGTTCATATCGTTTAATGCTAAACCAAGTTCGTTAAGTGCGATACATGCTTCTGCATGAACAAGGCATGTCTCGTCAGAAGTAAATGGAACATCAATGATATGTGCAAATCCTGTCTGGTTGATTTTGTCTGTAGTCTCAAAAAATTCTACAACTGCAGGAGTGTATATTGACTGATCAGAGCCATAAGTCAAACTTGCCTCATATAATGTGCTGTTTCCGTTTGTACCATTCCAAAGCAAATCTGACCATAATGTCTCTTTTTCACACAATTCTACATTATGTCCAAATCTGTTGTATGTAGTGTAGTTTCTTGCTCGTCCCATTGCAGAATACTTACTTACAAGAAGGAAGTTATATGGGTCGCTACTGTCAATGTATGCGTTCTTTGCAGTCTTTAAATCCATAGCTGGATATGTAGCGAGACTTGTGTGCATGATGTTGAGCGGATTACTTCCGAGAGCAATTTCTGCATATTCCTTTGCTTTTTCCCATTTCTGGTAATAAAGATTGAAACGTGCAGCAAAAGCGTATGCAGCTCTTTCATTGAAATGATATGCAGGTACCTTGAGGTAAGAATCGTCAAGCAAAGGTAACGCTTCTTCAATATCTGCATTGATATTTGCGTATGTTTCTGCAAGTGTACCACGCTTACCAACAATTTCACCTACTTTTTTAGGATATGGGATACCGAGATACTTGTTTGCTGTAGTATCATTATAAGCCATACAGAAGCAGTTCGTCAAAGAGAAGATTGCGTATGCACGGCAAAGAAGTGCTTCTGCTTTGAGCGGTTTTGTCTCTTCTGTTAAACCGATTTTTTCAATTGCAGCGAGTGCTTCATTAGTTGTTACAACAATATTGTAGTGCTCACTCCATACACTCTTTGGAGAGTCATTTCCTGTTTGCGTAACCTGCTCGAAACGATATGCCTCTTCTTGGTCTTTAGCGTATTGGAATGTTTTTCCATTATCCATCACATTGTCAGAACTGAACTCTGTGAGGTAGTTTATTGTCTTGTCTGGATAGGCAGAGCCGAGTAGCTTCGCTACTTTTTCAGGAGTGTCTATCTCTGTTCTGTCATCAGGATTTTCGTCAAGGAAATCATTACATGATGCAAATGCTAAAGCAAGCATCATGAATGATAAAGCCTTAATTCTTGAAAATATATTATTCATATTATTTTTCCTTTAATAAGTTATATGTTAGTCATTAGATACCGAGTTTCAATGTCATAGTGAACTGACGTGGCATTGGGATTGCTACACCACCAGTATTGAAGAACTCAGGATCCTGACCGTTGAGTTTCTTATCTGCATAGATAAGGAAGAGGTTTGTTGCCTGAAGTTTGAGGCTAAGTGTAGATACACCAAGTGGAGCGACCATTGTCTGAGGGAAATCATAACTGAGTGAAATCTCCTTCATACGGATGAAGTCTCCCTTTGCTGTACGTTCGCAACAGAAGTTGTAAGCATTATATGCAAGATTCAACTGTCCTTCTGCCTGACTTTGACGAAGGTCTGCAATTGCTGGTACGTTTGTGTACTTCTCATCGCCAGAAACTGTCCATCGGTTCTTGAAATCCTTAGGACTTGCAACCATATCGTCGTATGAACTATGGAATGAAGGGTCAAGACGTACTACGTTTCCGAACGAATATGTAGCAAAGACATTAAGACGGAATCTCTTGTATGTAAATGTATTTCCGAGAGAACCAGTTATTGTTGGATCTGTTGGACCTTCGTAGATGAGGTATTTTTTCTCTGTACTTTGAAGGTTGATATTTGACACTACTAAATCTCCCTTTTCGTTGATGAATGTAGGCATACCGCTCTCGTTCAAGCCTCTGAAATCGATTGAGAAGAGTGCACGGCTTGGATAACCTTCCATCGTGAATCCAGTTCCAGATACGAAATCAATGATTTTGTTTTCTGTATCAAGTCTTGTAACTTCTGTCTTTGTATGTGTGAAGATGAAGTCTGTGTTCCACTTGAAGTCTGTTGTAGCAATGTTTCTTGTGGAAAGAGAGAACTCTTGACCACTTGATTTCATGCTTGCAATGTTCTTTCTAAGTGTAATCCGTCCAGACTCACCATCAGTGTTCTGGTCGCCGATAAGATCATAGTTTCTACGAGTAAAGAAGTCTGCCTGTACATTGATGCGGTTGTTGAGGAAGCCAAGGTCAAGACCTACGTTGAACTCATGCTTCTTCTCGTATGTAAGATCTGGGTTCGCTGGCTGTGTCATAGCAATAACTGTCTCAGAATCCTTTGTACTTGGACGGTAAGGATTGCTTGCCATAAAGATTGCTGATGAGTTTGTTGCTGCTGGGCGGTCACCAGTAAGAGAGTATGAAGTCTTGATTGTTGCATGAGTTAGAACGTTCTTGAATGTCTCCTCAAACCATGGCTCTTCATGGGCATTCCATGCACCAGAGATGTTCCATGTAGGTAACCAACGTGCCTTACGCGTTTTTCCGAGGCGGTTGTAGCCTTCGTATCTTACAGTACCGTTGATTGTATAACGTGCCTTATAAGAATATGTTGCTGTTCCGAAGAAAGAAGCAGAACGCTCATAGCTGTTCAGAATTCCATAATAAGAGTTGTTGGCTTCTTTTGCTTGTTTGAAATAGTAGTATGAGTAGTTGTCAACATTTCCCATTTCGTACTGAGTTCCAACTCCTTCAAAAGAGTCTCTGTGACGTTTGACATCAGCAACTTCTGTTCCAGCAAAAACATTTACGATATGGTCATCGTTGAACACATCGTTATATGCAGCAGTAGCACGAAGGCTGTAGTTGCTGATTTGATATGTATCTTTGTTATGGAATCCTCCTTCTGGTAATATAGAGAAAGGATAAGAATTTGGCTGATCAGGATCAGAATAGAGCCATGGATTTGAATCACGCATTGTGGCATCATCCATCGCACGGTATGACATAGCTCTGTTAGAGCTCTCCTTTACGTATGAAATCTGATTTGTGTTAGAGTATCGGTATGAACCGAGTACAGAAAGCTCAACTTTAGTGATTGGCTTGTACTTCAATTCTGCCTGAAACTTAACGTCTGCAACCTCGAAGTCCATATAGTTGTTTGCCAACTCATGGTGAATGTTAAATGGAGCATAGTTGCGAGTATAGTACTCGTTAGGATCTGCTGCACGTGATGTGTTAATAGCGTAAGAGTATGGGTTTATATCGAATGCACGTGTTACCTCACCTGAAACTGCATCTACCAATTGTGATGTCGTACCTGGTGCTTCCTGATTACGATATGATGCATTGGAGATGATATTCAGTGAGAGTTTTTTGTTTATGTTGAAAAGCGCATTGATGTTGGCAGTATAACGTCTTACATGACTTTTCTCTGACCATCCTGGATCATCCATAACGCTCATAGATGTATAGTACTGTGCTTTGTCAGTTCCTGAGGAAAGGCTGATAGAGTGGTTGTGCATGATACTGTTTGAGAAGAGTTCGTCAAACCAGTTTGTGTTGCGCATCTCTGCAGCACGAAGGTATGCGTTCATAGCTTCTGGTGTGTTTGCAAGTTGGAACTGACCAGACTTTTCGTCGTATGTGTTGATCATCTGATACATCTTACCATATACACCACTTGTTGATGCACGATATGTCTTGGCAAGTGAGATGTGACCTGCCGCCTCAAGTTCCTTGTAGAAGTCCATCTGCTCCTGTGAGTTCATGATGTTGAACTGACTGTAGCTTGGACGGAGACGCATTGTGTATTCGCCTGTGTAAGTAATCTTGTTTGAACCAGCCTTACCCTTCTTAGTAGTGATGACAATCACACCAGCCATGGCGCGTGCACCATAGATAGATGTTGCACTACCATCCTTAAGAATCTGGAATGATTCGATATCGTCTGCGTTGAGTCCTGCAATGGCAGAAGAGATAAGTGTCTCAGCATCACCAGAAGATAGAGCGTCTGCGCTAACTTCAGTGATATCTTCCTGAATAACACCATCTACAACCCAGAGTGGCTTTGAACTACCGTAGATAGATGTTGCACCACGTACACGAATCTTAGGAGCAGTACCGAATGTACCACTTACGTTCTGTACGCTTACACCGGCAACGCGTCCTTCGAGTGAACGTGACACGTCACTTACACCATTGAGGATTACGTCGTCGGCACTAACCTTTGTTGCAGCACCTGTGAAGAGACGCTTATCCATCTTAGTCATACCTGTGACTACGACTGCGTCCAACATCTTCTCATCTTCCATGCGAACGATCATACCGTTCTTTGGAGTTACAACTACAGGCTTCAAGCCTACGAAACTGACGTGAAGCTTCTTGCCAGCAGGCACGGTGATGGTGAACTTACCGTCGATGTCTGTAGCAGTTCCTTCCTTAGTGCCCTGAATCATTACGTGGGCACCAACCACAGGCTCATTATCACCAGTATAGATGACGGTACCTGTGATCTTGTTCTGTGCGAATGCCGAAATAACAGTCATAAGCATAGACACAGTAAACAATAAAAGTCTTTCTTTCATCTTTTAAATAAAATAGTTAATTATGATTATATTAATTCTATCTCGTTATTTTATTTTGTAAATAATATATTAATTTTTGATATTCAGTAAGTCACTTTTGCTTTACTCCGAAATGTTGGGAAGGAATTAGATGAAGTAAAGTAAATCAACTTGCCTGTCTTTAATTCCTAACTGGGGTCTGTCGTAATAGTTTACGGACGTTTTAACAAACGGTATTTTACGAAAGGTGCACTTCTGAAAATATATTTTGTCGTTAATATTTCCTTCTGTACTCTTTTTGTTTTGAGTATGGACTTGTTCATATATTGAAATTCGCTTTGAAATTTAACATATAAACATGCCCCCAAGAAATTGTGGGTACAAATGTACATAAATTATGATTGACTTGATACTAAATTTTCAAATTTTTGATGAAAAATGATTAAAAAACTTAAAAATAATGATAGTTTTATATACTTTTATGCCAAAAAACTTAAAAATAGTAAAATCTAATATGCATAATGAGTTGTAATCTATGCGTGCCATCTTTGCTTTATATATGTTCATATTTACATTGAACATCTTATATTGCATATCTGAAACGAAAGTGCTTCCTGACAAAAAAACGATGTGAGTTCAACGCATCCAAGCATTAAACTCACATCGTAATATTGTTTTTTTGGAGGAACTTACTTCTTTACCTTGTCAACAATCATCTGTTTTACATTTTCAGAGTAATCCACGTAAGACATTGCAGAGTCTGCTGTGACAGGTGGAAGATACTCTACTGTCACCTTCTTGGCAAGTGGGAACTTGCGACCCTTTGGCATTGCCTCGTATGCTCCTGTGATGGCAACTGGTACGATAGGTACGTTAAGTTCCTTGCTGAGGATGGCAAATGTCTTCTTGAACTGTCCTGTCTCTCCGTTACGTGTACGTGTTCCCTCAGGGAAGATTACGAGATTCTTGCCAGACCTGAGCACTTCACCCATCTTGAGGATGGAGTTCATGAGGTTCATGCGCTCCATAAGGATGATGTTGTGGTGGCTTGCAAGGAATCTGAGTAGCTTGCCACGTACATGGTCTTCCTTGACGTAGAAGTATGTGTTGTTGAGTATTGCACTTGGTATGTCTGTCACTACAAGGAGTCCGTCCATATAGCTCACGTGGTTTGGAGCAATGATGAATGAACGATCCTTTGGCAGATTCTCAAGTCCCTTGACCTCCATGCTGAGGTATGTGTGTGCAAATACCTTGCAGCACCATGTGAAGATGTGGCCTGTGAACCAGAAGTCTGGCAACTTGAGATTAGACTTGTGCTCAGTGAATAGCTTGTGCCATTCTACCTGTTCCACTTCCTGACGAGTCTTGACCTTGGCTACCTGCTCGGCTATCTCTGTCACATTCTTGAATGATGCCATGACATCAGCCTTGAGCTCTGTACCGAATGTCTGTCCGATGAAGCTCTGGAGTCCAACTCGGTCGAGTGAGTCGAAGGCAAGGTCGGTCTCGATATGGTCAGTAGGGCGGACTGTTATCTTCTTCTCTGACTCGATGTACTGCTTGATAATCTTGTATTCCTCGAATGTTGGTTCAACAACATCCTTTTTAATCTCTTTGCGTACACCTGACTCGATGATGCCCTTGAGCTTGAATCGCTGTATCTTGTCGAGTTTGGTACGTGGAAGGTCACCACGATAGAGGAATACACTCATCACCTTCTTGTACTGTGCTACCGTCTCGTTGTATGGTGCAAGTACCTCACGCTTGAGTGCTTCCTCTGCCTCTTCGTCAGTCTTCTGACCGAGCCATTCGTTCTGTGCAACGATGATGGCACGGAGCATATCACCGTCCTGTACTATGGCTGCTTCCTTGACTATTGAGTCATACTTTTCTATCTTGTATTCTATCTCACTTGGATTGACGTTCTTACCATTGGAGAGAACGATAATCTCCTTTGTACGTCCTGTGATGTAGAGACGACCTTGGTCATCGAAACGTGCAAGGTCTCCTGTATGTATCCAGCCCTCATTGTCAAGAATGGCTGCTGTTTCCTCAGGGCGATTGTAGTATCCCTTCATCACGTTAGGGCCCTTGGCACATAGCTCGCCTGTCTCAAGTATCTTGGTCTGTACTGATGGCATAGGCTTTCCACAAGAACCTGGAACGATATCGTCAGGACGTGTGAAGGCAATGATAGGCGCAGTCTCTGTCATTCCGTAGCCTTCGAGTACGTCAAGACCGAGTGTTTTGAGTCCAACACCAATCTCACGGTCAAGAGCAGCACCACCACAAACGAGGTAGTCGATATGACCGCCCATCTTAGTGCGTACTGACTTGAAGATAGTACGAGAGAGTGAACGACTGCCTACCTTGCTACACATCCAGAAGAGGAAGCGTGTGACGAAGTTGGAGTCAATCTTCTTCTTCATTGCTCCGAAGAGTGTCTGGTAGAGACGAGGTACACCGATGATGATGCTCACCTTACCATCCTTGAGTGTATTCATGAGGTCAGGAGCCGTCATGGATGGTGATATTGCTACACCACCTCCACGTGTGATAGGTGCAATGACAGAACCCTGAAGTGGAAGTACATGATGGAGTGGAAGAAGAATGAGTGCACGACGTTCCTCGTTGAAGATAGGAACTTCGTCGGCAACGGAGTGGATATTAGCCATGAGGTTGCCGAATGTGAGCATTACGCCCTTAGGACTACCCGTTGTTCCTGATGTATAGATGATGACAGCCACATCATCGTCTGAGTATTCTATGACTGCCTTTTCCTTGTTTACTTCAACAGACTCGTAGTCATCAATAATCAGAATCTTCGTGTCTATCTGGGCATCCTTTAATGCTTCCTTGACTGTGTCGAGTTTCTGAACTGATGTCCATATACAATCTGGCTTACAATCCTTGATGATGTAAGAAATATCACTTACCGTAGATGTGGCATCCACAGGAATGGCAATTCCCTTGTTTGCCCATATTCCGAAGAAGGCATAAATCCATCCTTCACGGTTTTCACTGAGAATGATTGTCTTTGCACCTGCTTCCTTTGGACTTTGTTCTGCAAAGAGAGTGATGCGCTGGAGCATCTCGCTGTACATTATCCTTTTCTGTCCAGCGATGATTGCTACTTTGTTGAAGTCTTTTATCATAATGTTGTGTCACATATAACCCAATAGATGGCGTTTCCCATTTATACCGAATCCGTCATTAAGACAGACTGAAAACCCTCATTGGGATTATTGTTTATTTCTTTAGTGCTTCGAGTTGTTTAAGTTCCCTGCCCATGTTAAGTTTGAAGTATGAGTTCTTCAGACCTTCGTACCAAAGAGCATTGTTCTTGGGTGCGAACTTACGGGCAGTCTCGTAGGCTTCTTTTGCTTTTGTATATACAGCCTTGAGCTTTGACTTGAACTCTTTGTATCCAGGATTAGTGACAGAGAGCGTGTTGCGATTGTACATATCCTGTGCCTTGTTAGTGTATATCGAGCCGATGTAAGAGTAAGCCTCTGCATCGTCTTCCTTCAGTTCTATTGCCTTGTAGTAAGATGCAATGGCATCATCGCCCTTACCGAGTATCTCTTCTTCCTTAGCCTTGATGAACCAGTAGTTCCTGTTCTTAGGGAACTTCTGTACCATTGTGTTGGCAAGCTCGAGACACTTGTTGTGTTGTGCGTTGTCTATGTTGTATTTGAGGAGTGACATGAAGAAGAACTCCTGTTCTGGCTTCTCATTAAATCCCTTGGTACAATGTGCGAGATAGTTTGTTGTGTCTCCGAGTGCAAGATAAGCCTTGCAACCGAGTTCGAGGACGGTGTAGCACATGTTCTTGTCCTTCATGGCTTCATGAAGATAGCTGACTACACCATTGTTATTGTGTGAGCCGTAGGCAGAGACAACTGCCATGACTGATATTTCGATGTTATCCTTCTCATCAGGCATGAGGCTTTCGCCCTTCTTTCCTGTGAAGATTGGAGCTGATTTTGACTTGTAATACAGGTCTGAATACTTGAAAGCATCCTTATAGTCCTTCTTGCGATAGAAGTAACGGCATGACATCTTGAGATTCTTCCTGTATTTTAATAGTGTTTCCGCATTGGCATAGCGATAGCGGAATACTGTCTTGCCGTCAAGAGTAGGGATTTGTTCCAGAGAGTCGCAGAAAAGAGCCTGCTCATACATCTGGTACATGTAGCCGAAGTATTTAGTAGTATCTGGTCTTGTGGCAAGATACATGTTCTTGTTTTCTGCAAGCACCATCTGTTCGAGTGCCTTGACCTGATAGTTGTGGAGTTCGGCATCTCCATCAGCTTCAGTATATTGCTTTAACGCCTTGTTTGTTTCATCCACAACAGCGGAATAGTTGCCCACCTTCATCTGAGCCTTGAGTGACTTGACGATGGCAGACTTCTTGTAAGGCTGTTCTGCGGACTTGTCTTTCGACGCCTCCTGTCCGTAAACAATCTGTGATAAACCTAATAGAAATAGTAAAATATACTTATTCATGATGTCATTATTCTATGACTGTATTGAAGTTCGGCTAACGCTTCACTTCTGTGGAGTTAAAGGGGAGTAAACTGTAGTAAAAAGTAGTAAAAAGACGGATGACAGTTCATTGATGAACTCTTGTGTCTTATTATCGGACAGACATTCGTCCTTTTACTCCTTTTAACTACTATTTACTTCTATTTATTACGTTAGTTTACATTATAGTACTTCTTGTACTTGTCACGCAACTGAAGCTGTCCATTGTTGTTGTAAAGGATGTAGAGTGGCTCACCCCAGTAGTCAGGATTGTTTGGGTACTTTGTCTCAAGTTCCTTGAAGAGCTTGATAGCCTTCTCACGGTCAGCCTTTGTTGCACTTGCCTGAGCCTTCATCCATGCACACTTAGCTGGCATAGTGATGGCGCGCTCCTCATCTGGATACTTGGCAACAGCATCAGCAAACACCTTCTCTGCATCGTCGAACTTCTTGTCCTCGAAGAAGATCTGTCCCTTCATGAGGTAAGCATTAACAGCGTTGTCGTTATCTGCATACTTCTCAACGAACTTGTCAATCTGCTGAATGCACTCATTCTTCTTTCCTTCAGTATAGAGAGTCTGGATGTACATGAATGCAAACTGTGGAGCGTTCTCACCTTTAGCGTGCTCTGCAGCATAAGAAAGAATCTTAATGTATCTCTCCTTGTTTGTCTCACGATAACGGTTGATAAGTGCACTATATGCCACTGACTCGTACTGAGTGCCGTAGAGTTCCTTGTATGCAGCCTCTACCTCGTCATCGTTTGAGCCTTTGATACCTCCTAAGCTCTGTGCATAGAAAGCCTTGCCATAGACAGCCCAATCTTGTTTAGTGCTCTTGTCCTTTTCATAATTCTGGAGGATGTGAGCACTTGTACAAGCATCAGCTACAAGTCTTGCATATTTTTTTCCAAGAACAAGTTCTTCTTGCTTCTCGCTGGTAGAGAGATTCTGTGCAGCCTGAAGGCATGATACGACTCCTTGAACAGCCATTGGAAGATAAGACACCTCAATCATCTTTGTTTCCATCTCATTCTTCTTAGGCATAAGATTAAAGAGAGAGTCATACTTAATTGTGTATGTCGCTACTTTGTAGCCATATTCTGCCTCAAGAGCTTTCTTTGTCTCGTCGCTCTCTGCTTCAGTCTTGTACTTTGCATAGTACTTGTACATGATATCGGCAGCAACCTTCCATGTGTCCTTGTTGTTCTGCACATATTTATTTGTGACAGCCTGCTCAATGAGAGCCTTTGCTCCGTCAAGCTTTTCGAAGTTTGTTTCCTTACGTCCATATTGAGGATTAGGAATAGACATCTCATACTCTTGGCGAGCTTTCTTTACAGTCTTCTCAGCCTCCTTGATAGCCTGCTTTTCTAACTTTAGGGCTTCCTTGTCCTGTGCGTTCATTGATGTGCTGAGGGCTATGAGTCCTGCACACAAGAAAAATACTTTCTTCATAATTAGATTAGTTTTTGGCAGGTCCGATGAATCTTTCAATCCCCGGAACCTGCATTTTAGTAATTGGTATAATTATTCCTGTGTCTCCTCTGTTGGAGGCGTTACTATAGGATTTCCATTCTCATCGAGTTCGACCTCTGCTTCCTCAGTCGGGTCAACATGTTCAACAACGCAGACGCTTGATATTACGTCATTACGCTTAGCAATATCAATAAGCTTGACACCCTGTGTGAGACGACCACTCTTCTTGATGTCATCAACAGCAAGACGGATTGTAACACCGCTCTTGTTGATAATCATGATATCATTCTCGAGTGTAACCTTCTTGAATGCAACGAGCTTACCGGTCTTGTCTGTAATGTTGATTGTCTTGACACCCTTACCATTACGGTTTGTGATACGGTATGTGTCAACGGCACTACGCTTACCGACACCCTTCTCTGAGAGTACAAGGATTGTTGGTACTGTCTTGTCTTCTGCACCATTGTCAACAACCTCTTCTGTCTCAGTCTCGTTGTTCTCGACCTCGTCATCAGTTGCCTCTGCTGCTGCATTTGCACCTTCTGCCTTAGTGAGGCTAATCATGCCGACAACCTCGTCTTCGCCGTCCTCGTCAAGACGCATAGCCTTAACACCAGTTGCTGTACGTCCCATTGTACGTACTGTTGTCTCGTTGAAGCGGATGGCACGACCGTTGCGGTTGGCGATGAGGATTTCGTCCTCTCCACTTGTGAGGAGTACGTCGATTACCTCGTCACCCTCGTTGAGGTTGATTGCGATAAGACCATTTGAACGTGGGTGAGAGTAGTTCTCGAATGCAGTCTTCTTGATTACAGCCTGCTTAGTACAGAATACAAGGTTGTGGCTGTTTACGAACTCCTCGTCGTTGATGTCCTCGATACAGATGAATGCTGTACACTTCTCGTCTGACTCGATGTTGAGAAGGTTCTGGATAGCACGACCCTTGAATGTCTTGTCGCCTTCTGGAATATCGTAAACCTTCATCCAGAAGCAACGTCCCTTCTGTGTGAAGAACATCATCGTATTGTGAGTCATCGCTGGATAGATGTGCTCTATGAAGTCTGACTGACGTGCACTTCCTCCCTTGCTTCCCACGCCACCACGTGCCTGAGTACGGAACTCGCTGAGTGATGTACGCTTGATGTAGCCGAGATGTGAAACCGTTACGACTACTGGCTCATTTGGATAGAAGTCCTCTGGGTTGAAGTTCTCTGATGCAGTATAGTCGATAGCTGAACGACGCTCGTCGCCAAACTTCTCCTTAACCTCAATGAGTTCGTCCTTCATCACCTTCTTGCAAAGCTCTGGGTCATCAAGGATGCTCTGCAAGTACTTGATGAGAGCCTGAAGCTCGTCATACTCCTTGTGGAGGGCATCCTGCTGGAGACCTGTCAACTGACGGAGACGCATCTCTACTACAAACTTAGCCTGTGGCTCGTCGAAGCTGAAACGCTCCATCAAACGTGCGATAGCCTCAGATGGTTCCTTTGAAGAACGTATGATATGTACTACCTCGTCGATGTTGTCACTTGCTATGATGAGAGCCTCAAGGAGATGAGCACGCTCTTCTGCCTTGCGCTTGTCATACTTAGTACGACGGATAACCACGTCGTGGCGGTGGTTGACGAAGTGACGGATACACTCTGCAAGAGTAAGCTGCTTAGGACGCTGGTCAACGATAGCGATACAGTTTACAGGGAAGCTTGACTGGAGTTCAGTCATCTTGTAGAGCTTGTTGAGGATTACGTTTGCGTTAGCGTCACGCTTAACGTCGATGACGATACGCATACCCTCACGGTCAGACTCATCGTTTACGTTGCTGATACCTTCAATACGCTTTTCGTTCACGAGGTCAGCAATCTTCTTGATAAGCTCAGACTTGTTTACGTTATATGGAATCTCGTTTACGACGATTTTCTCATGAGTACCGTCGCTCTCGATTTCTGTCTTTGAACGTACAACAACACGACCACGACCAGTCTCGTAAGCATCCTTTACACCATCAATACCACAGATGATACCACCTGTTGGGAAGTCAGGAGCCTTGACGTAACGCATCAGTTCAAGACTTGTAAGCTCAGGATTGTCGATAAACGCAACACATCCGTCGATAACCTCACCAAGGTTGTGAGTAGGCACGTTGGTAGCCATACCTACGGCAATACCCGTTGCACCGTTTACGAGGAAGTTAGGGATACGTGTAGGAAGAACAGTTGGCTCAAGCTGTGAGTCGTCGAAGTTGTTCATCATATCGACTGTTTCCTTGTCGATATCCATCAGCATAGCCTCACCGATCTTGCTCAAGCGAGCCTCTGTATAACGCATTGCCGCTGCACCATCACCATCCACCGAACCGAAGTTACCCTGACCGTCGATGAGAGTGTAACGCATAGCCCAAGGCTGTGCGAGACGTACAAGGGCACCATAAACTGAAGAGTCACCGTGTGGGTGGAGGTGTCCGAGTACATCACCGACGATACGAGCACACTTACGTGTTGGCTTGTCTGATGTGATGCCGTTTTCGTCCATACTGAAAAGTATGCGTCGATGAACCGGTTTGAATCCATCGCGGACATCTGGGAGAGCACGAGCCACGATTACTGACATAGAGTAGTCAATATATGACTTCTTCATCGTCTCGTTGATGTCAACTTTAATAATTCTGTCTAAATCTTCTGCCATTTATTTTTTTAGTTTGTAATTTATTTTGGGCAAAGATAGGCAAAATATTCTTCATGCTATATTAAAAAATGCTAAAAACGCTTAAAAACGCCCTTTATGAGCCAAATTTGGCATGTTTTTCATATTTTGTCCCTCTGTTTGGGGGTGTCGATTTGACAATCAAAACTCGAAATTGGGGCATTTATGGGCTAAATTCGGGCATGCTTTTATTGACTAAGTACTGACTATTATGAGACTGAGTAGAGACTAATAACAAAGGAGGATGTGTCAACACACAGACACATCCTCCTTTGTCCTTATTTCTTCCACGCATTTACGACCTCACCGATGTACATGGTGTGTATTCCTGCAGGGAAGTTGCTATACATACGCTTTGGTACGTCACTCTTGAAGTTCTTTGGGTCAAAAGGCGAAGCGTACATTGTCTTGCACTCAATAACCATCTTAGCCTCCGTGTAATAAGGCGTTCCATTATCCGTGTATGCAGTATGAAGTCCGAGTGCGGCAGCCTTGTCTCCGTCGCGTCCGCTCTTTGTGCCCATATATGTGAGTACCTTGCTATGCTCGACGTCGAAAGCCATGACAGTAAAATACTCTGCTTCATCCATGAACTTCTTGGTATAACGCTTTTCCGCTACATACACAGTCAGGGCGGTGTGTCCCCACAAGGTACCTATGCCGCCCCATCCGATTGTCATGGCATTATGCTTTTCCTTATTGCCAGCGGCAATAATCTCCGCGTCATGGAACCATTGGAAACCATTCTCCGTGAAGTCTTCCCTTACGTCAAATTTCTTGAAACCGTTTTCACTCTGTGCTTGCATGTTGCCACTAATGAGCATCATAACAGATGCCATGATGGCAGTTAGGATTTTTTTCATAATTATTCAAATAGATTAAATTAATGTTTCGGCTGTACATTATGTGTGTACACGCATATACGAAACTGTATCAGTTTGAGTAGTCGGTACAAAAATACTAAAATTCGGTAGATGGGCAAAGACTTTTTTGCCATTTTTACTTTTTAATCCTCTCTGGGGTATATTTCCCCCGTCGAATCCTTCGGCAGCCCTTCGTGAGTCCTTCGTAATGGCTTCGTGTCTGTATCTGCTTTTCGTTGCTGATGAGTATCGTCTTCCGTCTCTCTGAAATCTTAGCTCACCCCCTCTGAAATCGGTACATTGGGACAGTCGTCAGATTATGATGCAAAGGTAAG
>CAMOVB010000040.1:0-17884 GCA_946626925.1 uncultured Prevotellaceae bacterium | reverse complement strand
CCTGCCATTGCTGAAGGAAACGGTGCTCGACTTCTACAAGACACACCCAAAGATAAAGATAAACCTCTACTGCCACTCGATGGAGACGCTCATGAAGATGGTTAACGAGGAGAAGATAGACGTGGCACTGTCATACAAGCCTAACGAGAGCTACCCTGGCATCGACTCACACATACTGTTTGACAACCGCCTCGTGGTGGCAGTGAGTGAGACAAACCCCATTGCCAAGAAGTCAAGCATACGACTGCCAGAACTTGAAGGACTGCCACTCGCCATGCCTGCCAAGGGACTACAGGCACGCAACTGCTTCGACCGCCTCGTATGCGGACAGGATTACCGCTTCAACGTGAAGCTGGAAGTGAACGAGGTAAACCTCCTTCTCGACATCGTGCGCGAGAGCAACATGGCAACGGTCATCAGTCACGCTACAGTAGCACGCGTACCAGGACTCAAGGCACTTACGCTCGACACTCAGGGCACATCCATGGAAGGTGCCTTCAACGTAAGGAAGGGAGCATACATGAAATTAGCGACCAAAGAGTTCCTGCGCCTGCTGTGCGAGAACAAATCGTACAGTATGGCGCTCATGGAACTGTTCTGACTTGCATCTGTCATTCTTCCTGATGCAAGAGTTAAAAGTTAAAAATTAAAAGTTAAAAGTTGAATTGAAAAGTTGATAGCTTAGAGTTTATAGTTTAGAGACTTTACATATATAATACGGAGGTCTTTTAGACGAGAACATAAAAACTCAAAAACTTAAAAACTTAAAAACTTACAAACTGATAAAAATCTCACAACTCATAATTCACAACTCATAAAAATGTGGTTCTATAATCTCTTTATGGGAACGGGAGTGGCTCACTCCGTACTTCTCATAGCACTCACAATAGCATTCGGACTTGCTCTCAGCAGAGTCAAGATAGCAGGAATATCATTAGGTGTCACATGGGTTCTGTTCGTAGGAATACTTGCAAGCCACTTCGGCCTTGTACTCGACCCTGAGACGTCACACTTCGTCAAGGAGTTCGGCCTCATACTCTTCATCTACAGCATCGGTATGCAGGTGGGACCTGGATTCTTCTCATCATTCAAGCAGGGAGGAGTGTCGCTCAACATCCTCGCCACATCGCTCGTACTGCTCGGCAGCATCACGGCATTCGTCATCCACGTCATCACAGGCGAGAGCCTTGAGGCAATGATTGGCGTACTCTATGGTGCCGTGACAAACACCCCGGGACTCGGTGCAGCTCAGCAGACATTCAGCGACATGAACAATGGTGAGACAAACTCCATCTTTGCACAGGGTTACGCCGTGGCTTACCCTCTCGGTGTCGTCGGAATCATCCTCAGCATCATCCTCACACGTTACATCTTCAAGATTAACTTTGAGAAGGAACAGGAACTCTATAATAAGAACAACTTCAGCGAGGACTCACAGGTAAGAGGCGTCACACTCACCGTGACCAACGAAGCTGTGGCTGGACGTACCATCAAGGAACTGCACGAACTTGCAGGCAAGAAGGTGGTAACAACACGTCTCATGCACCGTCAGTCAAACGACGTAGAACTGGCAACCGAAGACACACGCCTCGAAATGGGCGACCGTCTCTACATTGTAGCCAAGCCAGCCGACATTGAGACATACAAGGTACTGCTCGGCACTGACCACTCAGATGCTGACAACGCCATGCTCGAAGGCGAGGAGAAGAACAGCCTCGTATCCGAACGCCTCATCGTGACCAACACGTCGCTCCAAGGCAAACGTCTCTCTGACCTTGACCTCAACAATACGTTCCACGTAAACATCAGTCGTGTGCGTCGTAGCGGCATCGACATTGTGGCTCACTCTTCTGTCGTGCTCCAGATTGGTGACCGCCTGACAGTGGTGGGTACTCAGGACAACGTGAACAAGGTGGAGAAACTCCTCGGCAACTCTGTCAAGCGACTTGACGAACCACAGTTGTTCACCATCTTCATCGGTATAGCCCTCGGCGTACTGCTCGGCTCATTACCTATATTCTTCCCAGGAATGCCAGTACCAGTGAAACTGGGACTTGCAGGCGGCCCTCTCATCGTGTCAATACTCGTGAGCTGTTACGGCCCTAAGTTCCATCTCGTGACCTACAGCACCACATCAGCCAACCTCCTTATGCGTGAGATAGGTATCTGTCTCTTCATGGCATCAGTAGGATTGGGAGCCGGTGTCGGATTTGTCGATACCGTCCTCCACGGTGGCTACTGGTGGGTACTCTACGGATTCATCATCACATTCCTCCCATGTATGGTTGTGGCAGTCATGGCACGTCTCGTGTTCCACAAGAGCTACTTCACCATTGCCGGAATGATAAGCGGTGCCACAACCGACCCTCCAGCACTTGCATACTCCAACAGCATCTGCGGTAACGACCAGGCTTCCATCGCCTACTCTACCGTCTATCCGCTCACGATGTTCCTCCGCGTCCTCGTGGCACAGATACTCGTGCTGCTGGCATTGTAATGGATATAATAGTTTTTAGACATACATAGAATAGAAAAAGAACCGTCATCGGGCAGTGATGCCAGATGACGGTTCGCATTTTTACAACACCATATAATGTATGAAGAATTATAATCCGGAGGCCGCCCCGTTACTTCCCTGCGGTCAGTGAGATCGCTTCGCTAAGTTGGGGGGATGGGGGGCTAATAATTCACGTCACGAAGATGAACCTTGATGACCTTATCCTTGGTCGTCTCAGGGAGGAACGTCATACGCTGAATGATGTCAGGATGCTGCTCCACGGCACGCTTTATCTTGGAAAGCATAGGACGACGGATTTCGGAGTTAGTGATATCTGGTGCCACCTCACGACTTGCAAGAGAGAGATAAACGTCTTCAAAGCGTCGCTGTGCCTCACCAAGGTACTTGATATCCGCTGCATTATTAGCACTTACGTTGAAACCGCCATAACGCTTTGTCTCATTGATGAGGAACACATAGAATGCTGATTCCTTTGGACCTATCTCAAGCGGTGTCTCTGTCTCACCATTGATGGTGCGAGTGACAACAGTCAAGACATTCTTATGATTGTAAGGATGAACCACGAGGCGACTGCTTGCCCCCTGACGGTAGGTCATGAGGTCGAAAAGTGTACGGTAGAAACCTGAATACACAAAGCAATCCTCTGTCATCACGTTGTTACGGATAATGAACGACGTTGAGTTCTGGTAATGCATAAAACGTGTAATCATCTCATCAATCTGTCCAAGCATATCCTTGTGCAGAGGAACGATAAGATAATGCACCAGCATGCTTGCACCCGACATAGATGCCCCCACCTTGAACACGATGGAAGGGCCCTGTATCTCAAAATCCATGCCTAACTTTCCGATGATAAGCTCACGGAACAGCGACTCGGTAGTCATGTTCTTCATCGACTCCACAATGGCAGCAGCACGGTCGTAGCCCTGCGATGGCGAGAGGTAAAACACCATGTCGTGTAGAAGACCGTCGGCAGCAGAAAACTGTTCCTGCATCTTAGGCAGATATACAAAGTCAAAATCGCCCATCTTTAAGCTGTTGGCAAGAACGGAATACCTACGACGTACATAGTCGTTTGCCTCGTCATCATAGCCATTTTCCACAAAGAGAACCTGATTGTTCGTGAGCATCACGTCGCTGCTCGGTATTGACACCAACATAGCTTCCTTGTCACCCGAAAGACACTCATAGCAGGAGAGAAGGAGCAAAGCCTCTTCCCTGCAACAAGAGCCGTCGGAAAGGCTCAGTTGCGAAACTTCGTCAAGGAACGTAGCCAACTGACGGACAGGCATGGTACGTATTTCGCTGAAAGCCTCAGAAAGCTTCATGTCCATTGCCTGTTCACGCAGTTCTGTCGTGATGGCGTATTTCTCACACATGTTTCTAACGAATGTTATCTCGTCAACTGAGATAAGCTCATCCGCCTTCATCATGTCATAGATGATTCTATAGATACTCTGTCGTGCAAGGTCTCTCATACAATGTAAAATTAGGTATGATGAATGTAGTATTATGAATGTTTATGAATTATCTTATAATATTTCGGCTGATAGTGTGGAAGCACTTCCGGGTGGAAAGCCTTCACAAAGTCGGCAAGGAGAATGTGAGGTTCAACTGGCGAAAGCTCACGGTAAGGCGTTGACGCAAAGTTACAGAAGAGCACCTTCCCTTCCTTAAATGCCTTCAAGTCGGCATATCGCATATCCTCTGCCTCAAGCTCCTCAAGAGTAAACTCACCATCGAAGCTACCGTCTATCTGCCAGAAGTCAGCACCCACAGCCTTGGCATAGACACTCTCGAAGTCGAGGGTAACACCACCCGTTTCTTCCTTATCCTTCATGATATAATCAGCACCTGCATCCTTGAATATCTGTGCCATGTAACTGTTGCCACCCATCACATACCAGCCATCACGTATCTGACGACCAGAGACAATAGTAGGATTCTTGGCTTTCGTCTTAGCATTCTCTGCCATTAGTTCTGCTACTTCTGCCTTGAGCGTGTTGTACTTATTCTCTATATCTGCAAAGACAGCGTTGGCACGACGTGTCTCACCTGTAAGGAGACCAATGAACTTTATCCACTCTGCCTGACCAAGAGGATCTGTCTCCTTGTAGCCGTGATGAGGAATAAGCGGAATACCGCAGTCCTTCAGCGTCTCATAGCCTCCATGCTTGCTTGCAGATACAAAGATATAGTCAGGGCGTGAGGCAATGACTGCTTCAAGGTCGAAATTACCCTCCTTACCGATACGTGCAGTCTTGCCATCCTTAATCTGCTGTTTGATGAGTGGATTAAAAAGATGGCGCAAACTTGTAATTCCAATCACCTTGTCCTCCAATCCGAGAGCCACGAAGTTGCCCATCTGCAAGGCAGTCATGCACACGAACCTTGACTTTGCCTCTTTAACCACCAGTTCCATAGGAGCTGTGTGTGATGAAGGGTCGGGATTACTTATATGAACATGTACGCCATCATCCTTATACTCCACACGGAGACCCTTGGCGTACTTTATCCTTATCGTGTCACTATACTCAGATGCCTTGGCAAGGATGGAATCCTGCTGGCGAAACAGCGAGTCAGCACTTACAGCCTCATCAGAAGATGTAGTCCTATTGCCACATGATGCCAAGGAAAGAATTGCAACTATAATCAACAGTATTCGTTTCATAATGCAAATATACGGTTTTTACATGTTACTACAAGTCACAAAGCAATTATTTGTGCCCAGCATAAAAAATAGGGCAAACACGAACGCCTTCGGTTGCCCTATCACAAACTTTAAATGATGTCAATATTTAGTTTAAGCTATTTTATTCCTCTGGATACATTGAGTGGTAAACCTCAGAAAGCTCGATGTTGTTCTTTGTGTGGTTAATCCATACATTGAGAATCTCAGGAATATCGAGGAGACCACGGAGGTCGTCAGACTGAGTCTTACGAGTAGAGATGTTCTCGTACTTAGCCTCGTTCTTGAAGTACTCAAGCCAAGAGTTGTCCTCAGATGCTGGCTCCTTCTCGTCCCAGTACTCTTCGCCCTCACCGTACATATCGTTGTGAGCGTGGTCACCAGCAATTGACATGAGTGCCTGAAGTACCAATGACTTAGATGCTGGGAATGCGTTCTGCTCCTGAATACGTGCCCATACATCCTCCTTCTTATTCTCGTTCTGGTCAACAGTACCTACGAAATAGTTTGCGCTGTACTTCTGAAGCTCTGTCTCAAGCTGCTCATAACGTACGTTTGCCTTATAGATATCGTAGTCATGCTCCTTGCTTGAAGGGTTACCATGACCCATGAACAGAACTGACTTAGTTGCAGCATCAGCCTTGAACTCGTCGTTGAGAATCTTAGCGACATCCTTAACGTCGTCCTCGCTGTTGAGGAGTGGAGTTCCGAGACGTACAGTAACCTCTGAAAGGTACTTGTCATCGAGGTCGCCAAGGTAGTTGTTACCGAAGTCCTTGATGTAGTTGATTACACGTCCGTACTCCTCACCTGGGATAACCTGAAGTGACTGTACTGTAATCTCACTGTACTTGACGGCACCAAGAGCATGAAGCCAGAAGTTTGGTGCATAGTAGTTGCGCTTGTCAGCACCGTCAGCTGCGTGCTCACCTGCTGCAGCACGGTTGATACAGATGGCAGAAGAATAAGACACATACACGTCACAGTCAGGGAAAGCCTGCTCGTATGCCTTCTTTGTGTTGTCAAATGAATTGAATGCACATTGCCATGTTGAACCGAAAGCAACAAGGAGGATAGCCTTGTCATGCTTCTTCTGTGCATTAACCTGTGCATCCACAGCTCTCTGATACTTTGTGTAGTTGTCGAGAACCACTTCGTCATCATCATCACCACATGATGTGACAGACATTGTTGCTACTACTGCCAAGGCAGCAAGAAGCAGAGATTTAATCTTCATCATAGTTGTTTTGTTTTTTTATTTTAGTATTGATTTTGTTTCCTTTGTTGAATTTCACGCTGAACGACGCATAGATGGTCGTAAGCGGTGTGGTTGTGCCAAGGTGGAGCGGCTTAGGTGTACGGTCAACGCAGTTGAAGATGTTATCTACACCTGCCTCAAGCCTGTACGACAGCTTGGACGTACTCTTGCCCAAGTCATGCGATGTGCTCAGCTTCCATATCTGATAAGCCTTGCCGTTGCCGTCATTCTGGTAGTAGCGCATACTGCTGCCACGTGCATAGATACCGATGCCAAGACGATACTTAGGCGAGAAGCGGTGAAGCCATGTGGCATAAGCATTCCAGCGATGATGAGCCATGCCGTCAATAATGACACTTTCGAGACGGTCATGCTTCTCATCATACACATCTGCATCGGTATCGAGGTAGCTGTAGTTGCCGCCGATGGAAATATCCCTGGTGATGTTGTACGCAAGGTTCACATCCACACCATAAGTCCTTGCCCTCTCCATGTTCTTGTACATACGTGGGACGATGTCGGCACTACCGTCACCATAGTACTGCGTCTCGCCCTCTGGTATTGCATCAAGAGGGACATTGACGAGCGTTATCATATTATCGAGTCGGTTAGTATAGCCTGTTACAGACACGTTGATACGGTCTGTTCTCCACTCCACTCCGCCTGTGAAGTAATTGCTTGTCTGGGCACGTAGGTCACGGTTGCCCATATAATAGAAGGTCTTTGCACCCATCTGACGGAGATAATGGTAGTTGAGTTCCTTGGGTGTAGGTGTCTTGAATCCCTGACTCCAACCCATCCTTATACGGAAGTCACCAAGGCTGAACATGGTACTCACCTTTGGCGTTGCTCGGAATCCGAATCCATTGTTCTCGTTAAGGCGGAGACCTGCTGTGAGGTTGAACCACTCAAGATGATTGAACTCATCCTGCACATACACGGCTGCTGTCCAGTCATCTGCCTCGCCACCCTTAACACGCATCGGAGCATTGAGATAGTCATAACGGTACTCTGCTCCTGCACTCAGCGTATTGTCCAGAGGAAGGGAGAACACGCCCTTGAGCACAGCCATTGTGCGCTGCTGGTCCGACTGAAGATTACGCTGCCCCGCAAAGTACGGGTAGTAGTTGGTGAACCTGCCCAATGGGTCATAACCATCCTCAAGTGTGGTGTCTGTGTACTTATAGTAGTAAGCATGCTTGTTCCAGTCAACGTCAAGCGTGACTATATCGCTGCCACGTAGTTTCCACTTACCTCCAAGCGCTGCACTCGCATTACGGTACATCAGGTCATAGGTATAGACATCACACGAAGCATACTTGCCATCCTGTGGACGACTGATAATCTTGCCATAGTACGAACCTTCAGCATACATCTCAAGGCGTTTGTTTGCCGTATAAGTAAGACGTTCAGCCACCTGCCAATTGGTATATTTATTGACGGTCTTGTTACGGCTATCCCTGAGCAGTTTTCCCTCTGCATACTCCTCTGACGTGTTCTGCCAGCCGTCCGTATGCTGCATCTGGAAGTTGGTGTAGGAGTTGAACCTGCCAAGGCGTAAGCCAATCCCATTATGCTGACGGATGTCATTGTACGTACCGTAACGCGTAGTATTCTCAAGATACAGGCCACTGTCCTGATGCTTACGTGTGATGATGTTTACCACACCAGCAATGGCATCACTACCATATAGGGCACTCTGCGCTCCCTTCACAATCTCAATGCGTTCGATGTTGTGAGGGTCAATGAGTCCGAGGTCGTTCTCACCTCCATTGTCACCATGCAGACGCTTGCCATCAACAAGGATAAGGATGAACTTATTGCCCAGTCCGCCCAACTGCATCTGACTACCCATATCGCCCTCGTTGAAAGCAAACGACGAGGTCAGTCCACTAAGGATATCCTCAATGGATTTGCCGCCAAAGGTATCGAGTACCTTGCGTGAGATAACCTCTGTCTGTACGGGAGCATTCTTGAGGAGACGCTCCGTGCCTGTACCTGTAACGACAACCTCACGGAGTGTGTCTGCCTTCTCCTGAGCATCACACACAGAGACAGAGCCCGCCACGAGAGCGAGTGCTGTCAATAGTCCTTTCATTCTACTGATGATAAATAACAAGACGATATGGAGACCTGTTCCTGGGTACTCCTCTATCATAACACATGAATGGCAGGTTTTCTGACTCACCATTGGACAAGCGGCCTTCCCGAGACTGGCTTTGCTGGAGCAAAGCCAGAGTTAAAAGCTATAAGTTGAGTTTATCAGTTTTTAAGTTTGTAAGTTTTTGAGTTTTTATGTTCTCGTCTAAAAGACCTCCGTATTATATATATGTAAAGTCTCTAAACAATAAACTCTAAACTATCAACTTTTCAATTCAACTTTTAATTCTTAATTTTTAACTTTTAACTCTTGCATGGCATCGCCATGCAAGCCGTCAGTGGCACTCACGTGCGCCTGTCCCATGAATAATGGCTTACAGCTGCAGGTACAGTTCAGGATTCTCACCTGATTCCCTCGCACAAGTTGACAGAATGTCTCCTTGTTCACCAATTCGATTGCAAAGAAAAACAAAAATATTGAAATATCAAAAAAAGTGTCAATAATATTTCCATTAATACAAAAAAATCCTCACCCACAGCATCACTACTACGGATGAGGAAAATGAATTTTATTACTATAAACTAATCATATGCTTGTATATTTCATCTAAACATATTCTTGATTGGGTTATTCAGCTTAAACTCTGGGAAGTTTGTACCAAAAACCTTTTCCTGAATGTAAGCTGGAAGACCGGAACGCTTCCATAACTCCGTTACCGTATTTCCGTCCTCTCCCTTATAAGAGAGTTTGTACGTATCATCATCTACCCAAGTGATGGTACAATCCGTACCAAACTCCTCCGTTACGTTTGCTCCCTTATACTTCACAGGACGAAGGACGAAGTACATACGTATCTGATAGGAGCTTCCTATATTATATGCATGGAAATACACATCCTCGTCATAGACCTTATACATATCATTTGGACATGTCATAAGTACGTCTATATCACCTACCTTTGCGAACGAACCAACTCTAAACCAGCCACCATATAGCTTGTTCTTCTTAGGATTACCCTTGAGGTTCTGTTTGCACAGTTCAAAGCAACGAGCCACACGCGCATCAACACCTTCCTTGGTATATTGCTCTGTTATGAACTCCTTGTATGGGAACTGCGGAGCTTGAGGCATGATAACGTTGTACCACTTTAATTTGAATGACTTGCTATCGCAATCATACACTCGTATATCCTTGCCATCCACGCCCATAGGCACATCGCCCGTATAGTTGAACGGCTTAGCGTCATTCTGCAACACAGACACTTGGAAGTCAACCTGTGGAACAGTCACATCCCTACGGACAACCAACTGAAGAGTCGATTTGTCTGTACAATACTTGTACTGTTCAATTTCAGGCAAAGCATCTGGGCGGCCACCCTCATAACTAATCTTTGACCACCTAAACAAACCACGTGGGTTCACATTCTGTGCACTTACCATTACAGATGCGAGGCATACGCCAAGCAATAAAGCTATTTTCTTCATAATACCAAATTCATTACAAGGCTCTCTACCCTCCTCCCCTCTCTCCATGGCGAGAGTGGTGGCAATGCCATCTGGGGAGCAAGCCTCAGTTGTTAATATAAAATGTTAATTCTTAATTCTGACTTCGCGACCGTGAACATACTTCTTAACCTTCTTCCATTCCTTCGGAATCCAGTACTCACCTTCCACCTCAAGACGAAGAACGTAAAGGCGTCCGTCATTACCCATATCTGCTATCACATAACTGGACAGAGCTACGTTGTTGACCATAAGCTTTGTAATACTCTTGATGCCACAAATGGAGAAATGGCGGTTGGAATACTCCATCACGCAGCATTGTCCTACCTCTTTATCCATGTGAGCCTCAGCCTTACGGAACAGCTGACCGTATATGCGTCTTGCCTCATCAGGTGCGTCCACCACATAGAGAGTGCCCTTGGAGTGGCTGTCGTTAGACCCAAAATACAGCTCGTCCGTGAGATAATAGGCATTAGCCTTGTCCATGCCATCTGCCTCACCGTGGATATACTCCACGTTGTGCTTCGCCGCCTTAGCCACAGACATAAGTTCGTCAAGTGCCTCGTCAAAAGCATCAATATGGAAATCAAAGAACGACATATAGAAGTCGTTTTTCTTGTTCTCCATATATATGATATTGCCACGACCATTCACATAGTCAAAGATAAGGAACTCCTTTGAGCCATAATATACACGGCGATTCTTTCCTTTCAACGTGTTTAGAAGCTCATTCTCAAACCTACGATACGAGTTATCATACGTACAATTATGATACATCGCAAAGTAGTCGTCCGATGTGTTATAATAGTAATCGCCATACTTCTCAGGTTCAAGGATGAAATCATCATTTTCGCCATACGCCTTAATAGACAGAGAGTAGGATATGGTATCTCTTCCTTGTGCATGTCGGCTGTAGCGGTTAGCCTCAACAGCATAGAGTGCTACGCCTTCCAGATATGTACAGATGCCATCAACAAAACTTGGCACACGATGCGTATTGCCAAGTACCTCGCCACTCTGCAACACATCTGCATCATCAAAGCGCACATAATATCTCCTGCCGAAGCGACCTTTCTCGTTGATTCGCGCCACAGACACCTTTGCACCCTGACTGGCAAGCCCTTCAAGATACTTGCCCACATCCTCCTTCTGTGCAAAAACATATAGAGTCAAAAAAGACATTACGAAACATGCTAAAAATGCTTTCATATCAAGATAATTTATTCTTCATCAAACAAATCTTCACTCACAGCGGCAACAGCCTCATTATGGTTTTCTGCCCTGTCCCTGAACTCGTCCAAGTCCATGTCAAGAATCATGATTGGTACATTGACCTCTGCATAGTCCGCGCCATATTCATCACTCTCACCCAAGCCCTCCACCTCTGTCTCCTGTGCTATATATACACGCTGTGGATTGGTAATGCGGTGGATGTCACGTATCGTCTTGACGGCATCTTTCTCGTCCATAGGTTTGCCCTGCACCTCGCTTTTCTTGGCAACGGTATCAGCCATTACGCTGTCAACCTGCGCCACTATACTGCTACCGTCAACACCCTCCGAATGACTGCCAAAGAACAACGTGCCTGCCACCACGACAACGGCAACGCTTGCCGCCACGCTCCAGCCGACCCACATTCCTTTACACCTTTCAGGAATCAGAGGAACACACTTTGTCGCCTTGCGCTGACGCATGATGTCATCATACTGTGCCTCTGCCAGCGTCAGCTCGCCCAACATGGCCGCTATCGCCTTCCATTCGGCAGGAGCATCCTGACGGGTCACCTCCACGGCAAGTATGCACTCTTCCTCGGGTGTTGTCTCACCAGCAAGATAACGTTCAATAAGTATGTTTATATCCCTTGTTGTCATAGACTCATTTTTCTTTTTAATTCCGTAAACAGTTTCTTTCTCGCCATGGATATCATGCTCTGTACCGACGCCTTAGGTATTCCTACCTGTTGGGAGATATCTTCCGTCGTAAGCCCTTCCAGTTGTCTCATCTCGAACAACAGACGTTCACGAGGATTAAGCCTCCCTATTGCTCCATCAATCATACTCTGCATCTCCTGCGCCTCAAGTGTCTCATGTGGCGAAGGGCTAAGGTCTGGCGGTGTACCCTTATGCGACTCCTCATCCTCACAGCCATCCATTCTTATCGTCTTGATGTGTTGCCGTCGATACATATCCACGCATACGCTCTTCGCCACCCTGACTGACAAAGCCTCAACATTCCGACTTTCGTCCAACCTCTCACATAGCCTCCACATACGGACAAGAGTCTCCTGTGCTACATCCTCAGCATCGTCCATCGACTCAAAAAAATCGTATGCAATCTGGACAATCCTTGGACGCAGCCTTTGAGCTATATGTTCAAAGGGTAATCGGTTCATTTAACAGGAATGTTATTAACTGTTTCTACCCTCTATACGCAAACATCATATAGAACTTAAGTCAGAAAAAAGAGTTTTTTTGCTTTTCTTCTGCAAAAATACGTTTTTCACTTATCATCCGCTCTATTTTTCGTTCAATTTTCCATTCTGCGCCTGCTCTTTTTCTCTCTTTTCCATAAATTGTCCTAATGTTCATAGTCAATACTTAGTCTCTACTTAGTCAGTACTTAGTCTCTACTTAGAGACTACTTAATCTATCATTTTTCTCCTTAATTTTGAGTTTTTATGTTCTTGTGGCTATCACTTACACAAAAAAGATTATCAATTTAGCTTCCGCCAGAAAGACGAACTTTTTAAAAAGGTTCTACGGAAAAAACAAAAAAACGAATGATAGCAATTGGCTACCATTCGTTAATCTGTCTGAATGAGAAGGAAGCTGTCCCTTGGCGAATGCACACGACTGCTTAGGGAACGCCCTTCGTCCCGAACGTTTTTCAACTTTTCTATTCACGCTTTTGCTATGCGGAAAAGATAATACACGAGAAGACATAACCCCATTATGCTCCTCACGATTTCAGTAAAGATGTTAGCACTCTGTTTCATAACCTTAATTCTTTTTGGTATTCTCTCTTGGTATTTTTTCTACGGTTCACCGGCATTCGCTATTAAAGGAATTATCACGGGAACATGGAAAGGAAGAGATGTAAGTGAATCTACTATTTTTTCTTTATTCACGACAAAATTACCACTTTAAAGCAAGATGGCAATACAGAAAGTGAATATTTCTGTTTGTAAAATAAAAAATTGTTTGTTTCAGACTCAAAGTTTTGTAAATTTGCAACTCGACATTACAAAATCATGTTTTTATGAGCAAAACTGACGACAAAGAAATCAAGAATATAATATTCGACCTTGGAGGTGTCATCATCGACATTGACATGGCTGGTTGCCTCAAGCGCATCGAGGCTCTCGGAGTACCTGTGAAGGAAATGATGAGCAAGGCTGACTCCAAGGGTGCCACGGTATGCGAAGGCATGAGCGTGAGTGGTCCTATGGAACTCTACCAGTTGGGAGGGATAAGCAGCGAAGACTTCTTCGGTGGTATCCTACATCTATGTAATGAGGGCACTACCCTACGCCAGGTGGAGGACGCTTGGAACTCATGCCTGCTCACCATCCCAGAGGAGAGGCTGGAGGTGATAAAGGCTCTGAGGAAACGATACAGGGTGTTCCTGCTTTCCAACACCAACGACTGCCATTGGCGATACATCGAGGATAAATATTTCTCGGCAGACGGACACACAACTGACGTATTCTTTGACCGTGTGTTCCTGTCTCACGAGATGCACCTTGCAAAACCAGACCGTCGCATCTACGAGCAGGTACTCAAAGAGATTGGAGCCAAGGGCGAGGAATGCCTCTTTATTGACGACGCAAGAGCCAATCTCGATGCAGCAAAGGAATGTGGCATTCATACATTTCACGCAAATGAAGGATGGGAACTGGCAAATACGGATTCCCTCGTTTTTTTATCCCACGATTAGTGTAATGTGGAGATTACAGTCCTTCGTATCAAATTCCAAGCATCACGAAAAATATGTTAAAAAATATTAATTCGACAGGTACATAAAGTAAAAAGGAAGAACAACAAAGTGGAATAGACTATATTTGTGTGGTAATCCAAAAACATTCATTTGTGCACCATCTACAAAGGCGGTAGCAAGAAATGCAAAAGTTTAAAATTCCACTCAATGAAAGTGATAGTGACACGAAGCCAATACGAAGGATACACGAAGGATTGTCGAAGGATTAGGGGTAAATAATTGTACCCATACGAATTTGTACATTTGGAAGACAAAAATAAAATGTAAAAACAATGCATAAAAAACAATCTAACACACACTATTTTATGGAAATTAAAAAGTCATTGGCAATTATTCTCGGGCTTGTACTTGCCCTGCCTATATGCGCACAGCGCGACCCATTCAAACAGGGTAAAAGTATATCCCTCTTCATCGGAGGACAGTCAAGAACAGAGACTGCAATCAACAAGGAAATCAGTTCAAAGTTCAACATGGGTTTGCAGACCAACTTTGCACAGATTAAGCTGCACAAGGGTGTCATAGCAGACATGCTCTGTGTGAGGTTCGACATAGGTCTTGACCTCAACTATGCGTACTACAAGAGGCTACAGGACACTTCAAATCCGCACAATGACAAAATCGACTGGAATCCGCATCAGGCAGAGATAGGTGTCGACCTCGGTCCATCGGTGTATGTTGCACCATTCGAAGACGTGCGTGAATTGCAGTTCATGGCTTTCTACCACTTCATTCCTTCGGCATCCGCTCACATAGAGGACACAAACGTGTATGCAGCATTCTGTCCGATGATGAACTTTGGTTTAGGCGTAAACTGGAAATTCATCGGTATCGGCTACGAGCACCGCTGGGGCTCAGCAAAGTACAAGACATACGACATCGAGGACGCTACTGAAGGTGCCCATGACACAGGCGAGAAGACTAAGTTTAAGACAACCGCAGACAGGTTCTACATTCGCTTCAACTTCTAATCTATTAGGAAATTTCAAATCTCAAATTTATAATTTATGCCTTCGGAGCAGTTGTTCCGGAGGCATAAATTTGATATTATAGATTTGACATCCATTCTTAAATTATAAACGTGCAATTTGAGATATGAAAAACATTTCGTACCTTTGCACTCTCAAACGGATAAATAAAACAGAACGATAAAATGAAAAAGAATCTTGAAACCATCTGCATTCATGGCGGATGGAAACCAACAAAGGGTGAGCCACAGCAGCTCCCAATATACCAGAGTACAACATTCAAGTACGATACAAGCGAGCAGATGGCTCGTCTTTTCGACCTCAAGGATGAGGGATATTTCTACACACGTCTTGCCAATCCTACAAATGATGCGGTGGCTAAGAAAATCAACGCACTCGAAGGTGGTGTGGGCTGTGTCCTCACAAGTTCAGGACAGGCTGCCAACTTCTACGCTATCTTCAACATCTGTGAGGCAGGCGACCACTTCATCACAAGCAACACCATCTACGGAGGTACGTTCAACCTCTTTGGCGTTACATTGAAGAAACTCGGCATAGAGTGCACCTTCGTTGACCCGGACTGGGATGATGAGCGTATTGAGAAGGAGTTCCGTCCTAACACCAAGTGTTTCTTTGGCGAGACAATCTCCAACCCTGGAGGTAAGGTGTTCGACATAGAGCGTTTTGCAAAGATGGCACATAAGCATGGTGTACCACTCATCGTGGATAACACTTTTGCTACTCCTATCAACTGTCGTCCTTTTGAGTGGGGATGTGACATCGTGACACACTCAACTACAAAGTACATGGACGGACACGCTACTCAGGTTGGCGGAGCCGTAGTGGATAGCGGCAACTTCGACTGGGAAGCTTATGGAGACAAGTTCAAGGGACTCACAACTCCAGATGAAAGCTACCACGGACTTACATACACCAAGGCATTCGGCAAGGGCGCATACATGACTAAGCTCGTGAGCCAGTTGATGCGTGACCTCGGTAGCATACCAGCACCTCAGAACTCATTCCTCCTCAACCTCGGACTTGAGACGCTTGCTCTCCGAATGAAGCAGCATTGCGCCAACGCACAGAAGGTGGCAGAGTGGCTTGAGAAGAACGAAAAAGTCGGATGGGTAAACTATTGCGGTCTTCCATCAAATAAATATTATGAACTCGGCAAGAAGTATCTCCCTAACGGTTCGTGTGGTGTTATCGCCTTCGGACTCAAGGGTACACGTGAGGATGCCATCAAGTTCATGGATAACCTTGAGTTCATATCTATCGTGACTCATGTGGCAGACGCACGTACATGTGTGCTTCATCCTGCAAGCCACACACACCGTCAGTTGACTGACGAGCAGTTGCGTGAGGCAGGCGTAGCACCAGACCTCGTACGCCTCTCTGTCGGTATCGAGAATGTAGAAGACATTATTGCTGACCTTGAGCAGGCAATGAAGAAGATGTAAAGACCCTCTCACTCCCATCCCCTCTCTTTGACCTCCGTCGAGCATAGCACTGCTCTCCCCTCATTTCGGGACAGAGAGACATTTAGTCTCTCTTCTGTGCCCTCATTCGCCTCTATGGCGAGAGGGGTGACTAATGAAAGGGTATCATCTTATCATTTTTAATTTTGCATTTTTAATTTTTAATTTTTCTCATGCCATCACCATTTCTTGAAGTATTAGGACTTACCAAGCGCATCGGTCATCGTGTGCTATTTGAGGACATCTCCTTCACCATCAACGAGAGGGAGCATATCGGCCTTATAGCAAAGAACGGAACGGGAAAGTCAACCCTCCTCAGCATTATTGCTGGACATGAGGGACACGATGGCGGTAAGATGATATTCAGGAATGACCTGAAGATTGGCTATCTCGAACAGAGTCCTAAGATTGACAAGGCACAGCTTAATGGCAAGAGTGAAGAGTACATGCAGCTATACAGGCAGTACCTCACTCAGATGAAGATAACTACCGAAGAAGCGGAACGACCTGATACTCAGTTGTCGGGAGGACAGGTCAAGCGCATAGCACTTGCCCGTGTACTTGCTTCTCAGCCAGATATGCTTATCCTTGATGAGCCTACCAACCACCTCGACCTTGAGATGATAGAGTGGCTTGAGGGGTTCCTCTCACGCACCACAATGGCTTTGCTCATGGTTACTCATGACCGTTATTTCCTTGACCGCATATGTTCAACCATCATCGAGATGGACGACATGCGTCTCTACACCTACAAGGGCAACTATGCCTACTATCTGGAGAAACGTCAGGAACGACTTGAGAATATGAATGCCTACATAGCACGTGCCAATAACCTCTATCGTACGGAACTCGAGTGGATGCGTTCCACTCCATGTGCACGTTCGAGCAAGGCACGCTACCGCATAGATTCGTTCTACGAACTCGAGAAGGTAGCCAAGACACGTATTCAGGACGAGAAGGTGAAGCTGGAGATGAAGGGCACGTACATCGGCTCAAAGATATTTGAGGCAAAGAACGTGTGCAAGTCATTTGGTGACAAGGTAATCCTCAAGGACTTTGAATACAACTTTACCCGTTACGAGAAGATGGGTATTGTGGGTAACAACGGTACGGGCAAATCCACATTCGTAAAGATGCTTCTCGGACTTGAACCTCATGACAGCGGTACGATAGAGATTGGAGAGACGGTTCGCTTTGGTCACTACAGTCAGGAGGGCATGAAGTTCCGTGAAGACCAGAAGGTCATAGATGCCGTTCGTGATATTGCGGAATATGTGGACATGGGTGGTGGCGAGAAACTCTCGGCAAGTCAGTTCCTCCAGCATTTCCTCTTTCCACCTGAGGAACAGCACAGCTATATATATAAGTTGAGTG
>CAMOVB010000039.1:0-18158 GCA_946626925.1 uncultured Prevotellaceae bacterium | reverse complement strand
AAAAACAACATACAGTTTCAACCGTACAGGTCGAATAATTTTGCACACCTACTTATGAAAAAAAATGAAGTATGCAGAAGGCCGGGGGGAGAAATTGAGAATACAAAAATCAAAAACACATAATTGAGAGTGAAAGACGATAGAATGAAGCCCAAAGACAACAGACAAAAAATCTGAAGGGATTTACTTTCCCTTCAGACTATAACTCTGTTCCCTAAGCCACTCTGTCCATTCGGCAAGCGTACGACTATTGTCGAAGGTCTGCCAAGGAATAGGTTTTCCTATATATACTTTAAATCTTTTATTGCGTGCAGTCCTGACTGTCTGCCAAGGAAGGAGGATGAGGCCTATATTAAACTTCATGCCAAGCTTACGGCGAAGGACTTCGAGGCTGTAGAAGAATATGGAGTTGCGACCGTCAAAGTACATCGGCACGATGTCACGCTTGGAGTCAACGGCCTGACGAATGACAGACTTCTTCCATGCTATGTCCTGAATCTTTCCATCAATATAGCGTGAACAGAATCCAGCAGGGAATGTCATTATCTGCGTCTCGTCGCTATGGTACTCACGCTCAATGGCCTCCATGTCTTCACGCTTCTGTGCGCCAAGGGTATTGACTGGCAGAAATACACTCTGAAGAGGTTCTATGTTCATGAGTATGTCGTTCACAATAACCTTAATTTTAGGATAATGTGAGCCGAGAAGCTTGATGTACGAGATACCGTCAAAACCACCAAGAGGATGGTTGGAGATAAAAACGTAACGTCCTCCGTCCTTAGGAAGATTTTCTTCTCCCACAAGCGTGAAACTGACGTTCAGGTGCTTGGTGATATTGTCGGCAAACTCCACACCCTTAATGCCATCATACTTGGAGAGTATCTCGTTGAGCTGTTTCTGACACAGGAGCCACTTGGCAAATGTCAGAACAAACTTTGGTATCTTATTGTAATACTGTGGTACCTTCTGCTTTACCACAGCGTCTATATCAATCAGTTTAGCCATGAAATGAGTTATGAGTTTTAGAACGAAAATTTCTTCAACACGGAGAACACGGAGGACACAGAGTTTTTCTAAAGAAAACAGAGATTAGATTTTTTCTTCTCTGAGTTCTCTGTGCTCTCTGTGTTTAAGAATTAAATCTTAATTTTGAATTATTAATTCTTAATTTCAATACGATGCACTTGCCTTTATGCCTTCCTTTTCCAATAAGGCAACTATCCTATCCAGTTCCTCGTGCGTAGCCTTCAGGAGGCCATGGTCAGGCGTCTCACGGTCTATGGTGTAAATCATCACCTGACGTGGCGCAATCTCCTTGACCGCCTTGAGCCAAGGAAGAACATAATCATCCGTGGTGTTATCCACGTTCACGCCAGCATCTGTCGTTCCCTTCATGAACATCGTCTGTATGATACACTTGCCATTGAAAGCCTTCATATTCTCGACAACCTGCTTCACATCATAGTGTGCAACAGGACGGTCAACATTCATAATGTACTCGGCATTTACCGTGTCAAGCTTGAGGATGTTATTGTCAACCTTGAGCAAGGCTTCACGCACTTTCGTTTTTCCGCAAAGTGTTGCGTTTGAGAGAACGCTCACTTTGGCTTCTGGAAAATATTTGTCGCGCAACTCAAGAGTGTCGTTTATTATCTCCGGGAACTCTGGATTTGCTGTCGGTTCGCCATTGCCTGCGAATGTAAACACATCAGGGCGAGGACCATTCTTGACCATATCCTGAAGCTTTGCCTCAAGAGCTTCACGCACCTCAATGCGTGTAGGCACCTTATTATGAGCAGGATGCCACGCATTGAAACCACATTCGCAATAGACGCAGTCGAAGGTACAGAACTTGCCGTCCTTTGGCAAAAGATTGATACCTAATGACACTCCGAGACGACGGCTGTGTATTGGACCGAATATCGGCGATGGATATATTATAGTGGACATTGTACTTAACGAACAAAAATAATGTATTGATAAAACGATGCAAAGATAAGGCTTTTTTGAATAAAATATTCTTTTTTATTGCGATTATGAGTAGATAATACGAAAGTTCAACTATATTTGCAATGTCAAACAAAAACAAAAGGCCAACGAATAAGGAATAAAACCGAGACATCTGTTTACATCCTTTGTTCGGGATACTTAATCGAAAAAGATAATATAGTATCAAAAAAGCCTTGTTTTGAAGTACTGACTAAGTACTGACTCACATGAGACTTATATGAGACTTACATGAGACTTACATGAGACTCTCAGTATTGACAACAAAGTATCATCGGTATTGTAGAGAAAAGTCTTAGATTTAGTATAAAACAATAAAGGCTTAGGTCTTGTGATAGAAAAGACAATACTTTAACAATTAAAACCTTAATAAACATGAATGAATTAACAACATGGTATCTTGGGCTTGACCCAAGTCTTCAAATCTTCTGGGGATGCGCACTCATCAGTTCGGGAGTGTTTGCCATACAGACAGTAATGACCCTTATCGGAATGGACAATGCCGAGATGGATATGGATGCCGACTTTGACGGCGACACCATGGACACGGGTGGCTACATGAGCCTGTTCTCCATCCGCAGTCTCGTCAACTTCTTCGTTGGTTTCGGCTGGGCAGGTATCAGCTTCTACAACGTCATCCCTGTCAAGTTCCTACTCTTCGTCGTGGCAATAGCCATCGGTATTGGCTTCGGATACATGTATGTATTCCTCCGCAAACGCCTCATGCGACTTGAATCAAACGGTGCAGTTGATATCAACGATTCTCTTGGCAAGGAAGCAGAAGTCTATCTCCGTATTCCTGCAAACAACACAGGAGCAGGCAAGGTGCAGATAAGTCTTGGAGGTTCTATACATGAGATGCCAGCCATTACTGAAGGCAACGAGATTCCTTCTGGCAAGCGCATCATCGTGACAAAGGTTCTTGACAACAAGACCCTCCTTGTGGAAGAAATCTAACTCATATTTTAGAAGTTTACTTTGTGTAGTTATAGAGTAGTTATAGTGGAGTTAAAAAGGAGTTAAAAAGACGATACTCCTTTGCTGATTGTTTTGAAATCACGATGCGATAGACATTCGTCTTTTTAACTTCCTATATAACTTTTTTTTAACTCCTCTTTAACTTCAAGCTAAAGTTGAATAAGAGAACAAACTAACTAAATAATAACTTAAACTTAAAAACATTATGGATTTTACAATGGGAATGCCCGTAATTATCGCAGCTGTCGTTGTAGTCGTAGTGCTCTTCACAGCAATCGTAAACCGCTACCGTCGTTGTCCTTCAGACAAGATTCTCGTAATCTATGGAGGTAGCTCGGCAAACAAGAAGTCAGCAAAGTGTGTACATGGTGGTGGTGCTTTCGTATGGCCTATCGTCGAGGACTATGCTTACCTTTCACTTACACCAATAAGCATCGACGCCAACCTCACTAACGCACTCTCTCGTCAGAACATCCGTGTGGACGTGCCATGTCGATTCACAGTTGCAATATCAACAGACCCTGACTGCATGAATGCTGCCGCTGAGCGTCTTCTCGGACTTACAGCAGGACAGATTCAGGAACTCGCACGTGATATCCTCTTCGGTCAGTTGCGTCTCGTTATCGCTACCATGAGTATCGAGGAACTCAACAGCGACCGTGACAAGTTCCTTGAGGCTATCTCAAGCAACGTGGAAGGTGAGCTCAAGAAGATCGGTCTCCGTCTCATCAACGTTAACGTAACAGATATCAACGACGAGTCTGGCTATATCGAGGCTCTCGGACAGGAAGCAGCTGCCAAGGCCATCAACGAGGCTAAGGTACGTGTAGCAGAGCAGGAGAAGATTGGTGAAATCGGTAAGGCTGAAGCTAACCGTGAGACACGTGTACGTACAGCCGAGGCTAATGCACAGGCAGTACAGGGTGAGAATGAGGCTAAAGTACAGATTGCCAACTCTGATGCCGACCGTCGTGAACGTGAGGCTGAAGCTCTCCGTAAGGCAACAGCAGCCGAGAAGGTAGCACAGGCAAAGGCTCTTGAGGAGGCTTACTCAGCAGAAAAGCTTGCCGAGGATGCTCGTGCCGACCGTGAACGTGCAACACAGAGTGCCAACGTGCTCGTAAGTCAGGAGATTGAGAAGAAGCGTAAGATTATCGAGGCTGAGGCAGAGGCTGAAAAGATACGTGTCAACGCCAAGGGTGAGGCTGATGCTGCATACGCTAAGATGGAAGCAGAGGCACGCGGTCTCTACGAGATTCTCTCTCGTCAGGCAGCAGGTTACGACAAGATGGTTGAGGCAGCAGGTGGTGATGCCAACAAGGCATACATGCTCCTCCTCCTTGAGAAACTCCCAGAACTCGTCAAGACTCAGGTTGAGGCAGTCAAGGGCATCAATATCGACCACGTAACTGTTTGGGATAGCGGTAACGGTGCTGACGGCAAGGGAAGCACAGCCAACTTCCTCTCTGGTCTCATGAAGTCTGTTCCTCCACTCAACGAACTCTTTGACCAGGCAGGTCTTGCACTCCCTGAGTATCTCGCAAAGAAGAACGAGAAGAAGGAAGAGGAACCAGCCAAGGACTTTGATGAAGTAAGCGAATAACAGAAACCAAGCTTCACATATAAACGACAGAAGGGCAGCCACATCGCTGCCCTTCTTTCGTTTATATGTGTTAGCAATAATCAAACTAAAGCAACTTTGCCATAGCAAATTATTCCTTCTCACCCATTACTGTTGATAATGTTCTTGTTCCACCCTGTCGTAGTTCTGGTGTGTTTATACGGATGTCACAATCAACGACACAGAATGCACCTGTTCCCGAACGAATGACATTCTCGTCATGCATATCACTCAGATATATTTCGGGTGTGGCATACGTCCAGTTACGAGCGTTCTTCAGTTCAAAACCCATACGTTGCATATACTCGGCTATCTCATCGTCTGTTACATGTGAGCCTGCAATAAAAGGCTGTTCGCAAATAATCTTGAACTCACCATTACTGTTTCTGCCAAATCCCAAAACAACCAGTCGTGTCTCTGGAAAATAAGCATTATGAAGAGACACTCTATCCAAGGCTAATATTGGAAGAATGAAGTAATCAAGACCAATACTCTTAACAAGTGTTGCCCCATGGTCATACACTACAGCCTCTCCACCTTCGGCAATCTTCTCGCCAAAAGAACTGTGTAACGAATCATCCACACAATCAATCCAACATCCTACAGCCTTAGCCCATTGTTCTATGACTGTTTCTTGCTTCGCTCCGCGTTGGCACTCTCTTTCGAACTCGCTGAGAGTCTTCTGAGCATTTGTATCTGCGCTATCTTCTGCTCCCGCGAGTATGGATGCAATGACATTTGTTTCACCGCCCTCTGCGCAGCCATGCTGTTCTCTCGGTGAAAATCGTTGATATACAAGCCTTCCGCTGATAAACTGTTCTGCATAACTATCCAGTTTTTGCAGACCTTCGGGTGTAAAACCCTCTGCAATGATGTCATGGATGGAAGCCCAAAAATCTGCGTTATTCATTATTGTTATCTTTAGTTATTTCACTTTGTTGGTGCAAACTTACAACATTTTTTGCAATTATCGTATAATAATGGCATTAAAGTAGGATAAAACCAAATGAGGAATGACACATATAAACATAATAGCCGTTCGGAACACTACCGTCCGAACGGCTAATTTATTTCTATATTCAATGGGACAGAATCCTTAGACAACAATTACTCATAGCACACATTCTATTGCACTTACCTATTAACATAATTGGTTAACTCGTCATGCCTAACTATATCTATCTTGAAAGGTGTTGTGCAACCTGTTGTTTGTATTTCCTTAATTCCATACTTCTTGGCAAGTTTCTTTATAAGCTTTGGCTTCCCGTTAAAGTTATGTCCAACAATGATTTCTTTTACGGCATCTTTCAAGAATGGTACATTATATCCAGCAGCAGAGATTTTCACCCCACTTAGCTTGCCATTTTTCAGTCTCTTTAGAAATTCGTTAGGAGCAACCAATCGAACTTCTTGTTCTTCATCCCATGATTCTCCTTTTACAGTACACAAATACTGAAAGAAATAGTCCATAACTTGGTCTGCGTGGTCACCTTCAAAGCATTTTCTGAATTTGTATGACTTGTTTCCTTGTTGAACCCAAAAGCTCCTTTTAAAAGAATCTGTTTCAAATGAAGGAGGCCATTGTTCAACATAATCAACATTCATCAATTGAGTAATATTGTATCGGAACAAATCATTTAGTTTGTTTTCATCAAAACCAATAACAATACCAGAGAAACTATTTGCATACAAAGCCCACAGGTGCATATTATCTCTGTATTTGGAGAAAGAACACGTTCCGTAATCATCCATGACTTTGAAAATCCTTTTTAGTTCTTCAATTTGCTCTTGCTTGGTTAATCCTTCTTTATAATACACACTCGTCAATTTCTCATAGAATTCATCCGACAACAACATTGAGGAGGTATCATATGGGTCATTTAATCTTGATGCTTTAGAAAAGAACAAGTAGTTCTTGAACAGAGCATCCTTTGTGTAGTTATTAAATGGATAGTATTTATAAACCATGTAAAAAACGTTTTATGAGGAAGCGTCATCATAAACACTTCCTCAAATTATGATATGATTTTCATTTATTTGCAGACAGCGCGCACATAATGGCCTATTAATCGATCTGCTTCAGTATATCTTGAGTTTGATTCTTGGGTTGATATTCCGTTGTAATAAGAAACGCGTATAACGTAGCCCTGCATAGGGTACATGTCATGTCTTGATGAAGTCCAATAATCACTATACATTCCCCATTCGTCTACTTGACCATAATATATCGTTTTTGACAAAGCTGGAATGAAAATGTGTGTGTCATTTAGAGAATAGTCATCTAATGGAGTGCCTTTATAATTCACTGTTACACCCTTATCCAAATCAGATTTGACTTTATAAACAATGTAACCTGCAACGCCCGACTCGCAATAATTTTCCGTATAGACCATGTAAGTATTATTAATAAGTTCCGTAATATTATAACGTGTTGGCATACACCATTTCCCTCCCCAAGCTACATTTGCAGCGTCATCATCTGCTTCAAGAGTCCACTTGTAATCAACTGTTCCGTATGAAGAGTTACTATTATATTTTGTCAAAGTATTTTGTGTACCATTGCACCACTTGTATGTTTCCCAGTTTCCCCTAACATAACTTTCTTGTGGTTCTGTTTCTCCCCATGCATATTTGTTGCCACCTTCAACAGGGCTTGTTGCGCCAATGTTCATAGTAGCCCATTTTAGACCTGATTTCAAACCGAAGTCAATCCAAGCATAGCCATTCTCACGACCATCACCATCACCAACAATAGGCATCGAAAGTGTTGCTGACCTAAGATAAGACTTTCCTGCTTTGAGATTTATGCTTGAGAAGGTAGCTACATAGTCATAGTTTTCTGTTGTACGTGCCTTGATTGTCAAGTCACCTGTTGTCGTTGGAAGTACAGCCATGTAGAGTTCCAGTTTCTGATTTGCAGATGTCGTTCTAACATTACTGAGACTGAGCACAACTGATGAAGACTTTGTGACAGACGCAATAGCACCTGTAGATGCATTCATAGTTGCCTTGGTAATGAACACGCTACTTCCACTTGAAAGAGTCACGTTCTCCCAAGTTGCAGCAACTGGCATAGTAAGCTCAAGCTTAACAATAGAGCAAACATGATTGAAGTCAAAACTAACGCCACCATTCTTAGGAACGGATGCAGTAGCATACATATAGTCATAGCCTGCACCTATATGTGCGAGCGAGCCGTTACCGTCCTGTGTCTGACCTGTCATGTCGATAGGAATCTTTGTGTAATCTTCATATTCTTCTGTCTGGAAAGGATAGTAAGCTGCATAAGTATTACCACGGAGGAGTGCCCAGCCAGCTCCGTCAAAAGAAGACTTTGTTCCATTGTTTGAACCATTATCCAATTTCTGATGTGCTTGTGCATTTGTTGTTGGCGCAATAGGGAAGATTCCGATTGTCTCATCATCGTCCCATGCAAAGCTTATTCCGCTTTCGGAACTTGTGAGAGTGGTACGTGTTCCATCCTCATACTCGTAAGCAGGTGCGCTAAGTGTCACCTTACCATCAAACTTTTCACCTGATTGTGCAAGTTCCATGTCTGAACTACATGAAGCCAATAACGCAACCATCGCTATTGACATAAATGAAATGTGTTTCATATTACTTCGTCTATTCTCTATTATTCCATAAATGTTCGTATTCTCGCACCATTATCCCAAGGCATGCTTGGAACTGTTGTGTTACCACCACTCACACCATTGATAGCATTATCGCTACCTGCAAGGATGCTCATGCGCACCCTTGTCTTGCGCACCTCACATTGAGGTGCTGAATAAATCTTAGTATTCATTTCCCATATTATGCCGATAGCCCCTCTTCAGCCATTAAACAAAAAGTTTTCATACATAGACACAAAAAAAACGTGGAGCCAGCACTTTTGCTCGTTCCACGGTCTAAAGGCTCTCGCATTGCCCCTGTAAGTCGAAACGAGCAACGCTGAAAGCCCCACGTGAAATGTATATAAACACCACACTCCCACACGTACCAATGACGTATGAGCAGACGATGGTGTAAAATACACCCAAGGGGCGTCCCCGTTGCTTTGTTTTTGACTTACAGTGTAGAATTTGCGAGATTCTTAGACCGCCAAAACCAAAGCGTAAGTAACGCCTTTTTATGTATATGTCCTTTCCCCCACCACAGCCCAAAGGGCTTTCAGCTGAGAAAATCGATGCAAATATACGATATAAGTGAGTAAGAACAAAATATATGGATAAAAAAGACCCACCCTAACCCTCCCTACAGGGAGGGAACTGGTTACTCAATCGCCAAAAAGGAAGAAAAAGGCAGAATCGAGACAACACACAAAAGTCGCTTCTCAGACTATTGATAGTCTGTAATACAGACTAATGATAGTTTGTATAGCAGACTATCGATAGTCCGTTTGCAAACTATCGATAGTCTGAGCGACAAGATATATGAATAGGTTTTGTGTTAAGCGACGTACTTACCAAGAGCTAACGTCATGACTTCGCTATGACACCGAAGTGACTCCAAAGTGACACCACTATGGCTCTACTATTATAGCGGAGAAATAGTAGAGAATTAGCAGAGAAATAGTAGAGACACGAAGAAGGCATAACGAAAGAACAACGGAACATGAACGAAATGTGACCTGTACGGTTGAAAAGGTTCTTTCAGTTCTTCTGACTTACGTGTTAAGTGCACCTTAGGTTTACCTTAGTTTCCCCTTCGTTTTCCTTAGCAACTGAAGGGACACCTAAGGCACACCTAAGGGGAAGGTAAGGGAAAAAGTGTCTTATTTTTTCTAAACCCGCCTTCTGACAACGTGTTCTTAAAATCTCTGAGTCCTCCATGTCCTCTGCGTTTCTGTAAAATCTTAATTCTTAACTCTTAATTATTAATTTATTTGTACCTTTGCACCAGAAATCAATAACATAATGGATAAATACACTAAATGGGTGGCTTGCTGGGGCAACGCCACATCTATCACAGACCGCAAGGAAGCGGTATATGCAAAGGATATCACGCTACGCTATCCCGTGAGGATATGCTTTTCGGGAAGCAAGATGAGATTCCGCTTCTCCAACCTCACGGGTACTGAGCCTATAACCATCAGCAAGGCGGTGGTAGCAAAGAAGGAGGATAACTACACCCCATTATACATCACATTCGACGGGATACGCCAAGTGACCATGTCACCAGGTACAGAGGTGACAAGCGACGAGGTGGCTATCGACATCACAGCGGGCGACACCGTGGAGGTAAGCATGTACTTTGCCGACTTCACACAGATGAATGCAGGTACACTCATCACTGGTCCGCTCTCCAAGGGGCAGTACAGCTATGGTGACTTCGCAGAACAAGCCACACTGCCTCTCGACCACACACGTAACACCAACTGGTTCTATTTCCTTAACACCATTGACATTCTAACTGAGGAGAAGAACCATGCCCTCGTGTGCTACGGCGACTCCATCACGGCACAGAGTTGGCCTGACTACCTTGCCATGCGCACATGGGAACAAGGATATCACGACGTGTCAATCATTCGTCGTGCCGTGAGCGGTACTCGCATACTTCGCCAGTACGACTGCATCACATATCAGGCATACGGACTGAAGGGCGAGACACGTTTCCCTATAGAACTTAACGTGGCAGGTGCAAGCACCGTCATCATCCAGCACGGCATTAACGACATCATACACCCAGTGGGTACGGACGTCAACCCGTTCCGTCCTTGGAGCGACATGCCTACGTGTGCGGAACTCATAGATGGCGTGGAACGTTTCTACATAAATCACGCACGCAAACTCGGACTCAAAGTATGGAGCGGCACCCTCCTCCCTATCGAGGGTTGGCGCACATATAATGAAGACAGAGACAAGATGCGTCAGGAGTTCAACGAGTGGCTTCGTACTTCCGACAAGTTTGACGGATGCGTGGACTTCGACAAGGCCGTACGCGATAGCAACAACCCAAAGTCCTTTGCTCCCGGCTTCGACTCAGGCGACCACCTTCACCCAAGCGAAGCTGCCTACAAGGCAATGGCAGATGCCGTACCTACGGAACTGTTCTGACATACATTGAAACACATAGAAAGCAAAAGCACACAGAGTATTTCCTTTGCGAAGAAAAAAACTCTGTGTGCTTTCTTTATGTTTACTCTTTTCCCTTAACCGTGTAGCTTGACTCATCCATAAACAGATAAGAAGGCTTGTAACCGCCAAAATCCACTACAATTTTTTCAAAGACGAGACCCGGATGCTTTGGACGCAGAGTAAGTTCGTGTGTACCGTCCTTGCTGACAGGTAATTCAACAACCTTCTCGATGATACGACGTGCAACCGTAGGATAGAATACCGAGTACATGAATGGTTGCTTGTCGAGCAATGTCTTATTGAAATTGATTATTTCTGATTGACCTCCGTCGAGACTTACAGCACACTCATGACCGCCTACGTTCAGGAAGTCAAGCGTTGATTTTACTATGACGTGTACCTTGACCGACTTTGTCCCCTCAGGCAAACCGAAACGATAGGTCAGCGAAGCATCACCAACAGGTTTCGTGTAAGGAGTCAGAGCTACAGCACTACGTGTACGTCCATAATATGGATAGACGCTCCACTGAGTATCTTTTGACGCTTCGTACTGATAATAATGCTCAGCTTCGATAGAAACGTATCCATTGTCAGGCAGGAATGTATAGCCACCAGAAAAGTCTTCAGGTACAGCGACAGTAGCAGGTAGCTTGTCTGCACGGAAATTGTCATTCCAGTTGGTGTAGCCTATATGCTTCTGAATCATCATGCCATTCCATTTGCCATTAGCAATGTCATGGTTGTATGATGCACAGAGCAACGAGTCACGCCTAAAGCAACGCTTCACATCATCAGCCCACTTGTTGGCATCAGGACTACCCATGTTGGCATAATGGCGGTTCATGGCTTTTGCATAATACATATCATAAAGGTTTGCCATTGCCTGAACAGGGAAGAGAATGAGTTGGCGATAGAAATCACGAGTGTCTTCTGGAATATCCTGATACAAACGCAATGCACGGAGTTCAAGACGTTGATAGGCATCAGCCACCTGCCTCCATTCGCCTGTTGCTATATTATATGTCCTATCATCCAGCATCTCTGGAGTGACACGAGCCATGTATTGACAGTTGCGGTTATATATATCTGCAGCGTCTTCGGCTATATCATCACAGAATACCTTTCCAAAGAAATTCCGGGTATGTTCCGTAACAGTCTGTTGAGTGTATTCCTTCGGATTCCAAGCCATATCCATGAAAAGAGTGATTGGATATTCCATTGGCTTTAGGTCACCAACATTAAGAATCCACATACGCTGGATACCAAAGTCATAGGCTAATGAAAGCTGCTCGAACATCTGCTGTGTCTGAGTAACGTTGAGCCACTTGCTGTTACGAGGAGCACCGACATAATCCACATGATAGTAGATACCCCAGCCACCTTTGCGGCTACGTTCTTCCTTTGTTATAGGTACACGACGGATGTCACCCCAGTTGTCATCGCTGATGAGAATCATTACATCGTCAGGTACCTTGAGACCTGCATCGTAATAGTCCTGCACTTCCTTGTAAAGCGCCCATACCTGTGTGGTCTTTTCTGCTGGCCTGCCTGTCACCTCCTTGATGATGCGACGCTGATTGTTGATGATGCGTTCCATCAGTTTTGTGTCTGCCGTCTCACTCATGGCTTCATCGCCATCACCTCGCATACCGATAGTCACGATATCTTCCGTACCATTCATTCGTTCTATTCCTTCACGGAAGAACTTGTCGAGATTAGCCTGATTAGTCTGATAGTTCCATGCGCCCCACTCCCTGCGGTTACGTGCATATTCCTGATGGTTACGTGCCATTGGTTCATGGTGCGACGTTCCCATCATTATTCCCATGCTGTCAGCCAATTTGCCATTAGCTGGGTCATCGGCATAGAATGCCCATCCCCACATTGCAGGCCACATCATGTTACCTTTAAGACGGAGAATCAGTTCAAACACCTTCTCATAGAACTCATGTCCACCATATTGAGTATTAAACGTGTTCTCCACCCAAGTTGTCAGACAAGGTGCCTCGTCATTAAGGAATATACCACGAAACTCAACAGCCGGCTCGCCATCTGTGAAGACACCATCTTTGGCAAACACCTTATCATGCTTGGCAATAGGTGCGTCAGCCCACCAGTACCATGGAGATACGCCAATCTGTTCTGACAGCTCGTACACACCATATATAGTACCACGCTTATCCGAACCAGCAATGAGAAGTGACTTACCGTCCTTCGTATCAATGGTCGTTATGATGTACTTCTCCTTCTTGCCTTTCAGTTCACGATTGAGAAGCTTTGCTATATTCTTGTCTGATTTCATAAGGTCGGTAATGACCTTGCTCTTGTCAATCGAGCCAATAATGACTGGAGCATTGTCGTGTCCCATCACCGCCTGCATATCGTTCTTGAGGTTAGCTATGGCAAGGAGTATGCCCTCATAGTCGTTGGTATCATAGGTGATAGAGCCGCCTGCCGATAGTTCAACTGTCGTGTTGATGTCCTTGGTGAACGCGATGAAGTTGTCCGCCGCCTTTATGGAACATGTTGCAAGAAGCATCATCAGCGATAAGAAAGTTTTCTTCATTATTTGTTTTTTGAGTTTTTTTGAGTTCGTAGGTTTGTAAGTTTTTAAGTTCTTGCACCGTGTTGTCTTTGCCACAAGAAATTAAATCCCCATAAATACACCAATGCAAAAGTACAAACACTTTCTTTATACGCTTTTGCAATATGTGCCTTGTTTTTTGTGTTATGTTACATGACGTCTAAATGTAACATAGAAACATCTATTCGGCATATTTGCACGACCAAGTGAAAGCAAAAACATGATATTTATACATATTATGTTGGCAATTAAGAAAAATATCGTATTTTTGCATGCGCAAGATTTTTGGGTGGATATGTTTTCAGTTTCATCTTGCATTTCTAAATCTACTAAAAAAGGGTCACAACTAAAATAAAATAGGATAATATATGAACATAAGGAATCTCATTACATTATACTTTTTTCTATTCACCATGGTTGCAAACGCACAGCTGCGGCCTGCGTTGCACGTGGACGGAAACCAGTTGCGCGATGAGGTCGGCAACAAGGTTGTCCTCCATGGAGTGATGGACTCACCTAATCCTAATGCAAACAACAGCCGTTGGGGCATCCTTACCATTGACGATTCCATTCCTGCCTGCATGGCATACTTCGACAAAGTATTGGATGCCGTCACCGACAACAGCAAAGGAGCCTATGCCAATATCCTACGCCTCCACTTGGACCCAGCGTGGACCAACCGCACAGACATTGCGCCTGACCCTAACCAGTATGGAGAGGCAGACATCTCACGCTTTAGTGCAAACAAACTGAAGAATTACTTCAAGAAACTATACTGGCCACTCATCTCCAAGGCCCTTCATCACGGGATGTATGTCATCATGCGTCCGCCTGGAGTATGTCAGAGTAGCATCTCCGTCGGAGGCGACTATCAGGAATATCTCACGGATGTGTGGGAGCTGCTCTCACGCAATGACTCTGTACGCAAATATTCAGGACAGATCAGCATAGAGCTTGCAAGCGACCCTATACGTGTGACCACCAAGTCTGGACTCGTCACAAAGAATGCCATGCGTGACTTCTTCCAGCCAATCATTGACGTGATACGCGGCAATGGTTTCGACGGAATAATATGGGCTCCTGGCACACACTGGCAGTCAGAGTTTGCCGATTACATCCAGTATCCACTCGTTGACGAGAACCTCGGCTATGCAGTCCATGCATACACAGGACGCTTCGATGTGAATGAGAACAACTGCGAGCCAACCTACTCCGTATATCGATTCGTTAAGAGCGTACCTGTTCTATACACCAATCCTATCATGATTACCGAGACAGACTGGAGTCCTGAGAACCCAGAGACAGGACGTGACGACGGCTTCGGCAGCATCATGTACGACAACTACGGCACATGGTCAACGGCCACGACATCAAAGTGGGGAACAGCCCTCAAGGCCATACTCGACACCTACGACAACATTGGAACAATCATCAGCAAGCCTGATTTCTACATCGATGTTGATGAGTACCTGAAGAACGGCACTATCCGTGCAGGTCTCAACGGTATAGAAGAAGCCTGTGGCGAACCATTCTTCCGCTGGTACAAGGACTGGGCAAAGGTTGACTACCCAAGTACCGAACGCTACACACACGTACAGCAGATTCCTGACGACCCATTCGAGTTCAGCAGCGAGTGTTTCCGTGCCAAACTGCTATACGAGAACTCATACTACGAGAAAGACAACGGCATCAACAGTATTCGTCTTACCAACAACGGAAGTGCAGGATGGAGATACGAAGATGCAGGACTTGACCTATCCATGCACGACAGCCTCATCGTAGAGCTGGCTTATCCTGTACGCTTCGCCTCCAAGCTGAAGATATTCGATACTTCCAACTTCTGGGCTAATACGTACTATGTCGAATTGAATAACCAAGCCACACGTTTCGCCATCCCTCTTCACGAGATGATGACGGAGTCAGGCAGGAAAGTTGACGAGTCACGCATCCGCATGGTAGCTTTCACCACCGAGATGCCGCAGGAGATACAAATAAAGAGTTTCTCCTTTGCCCAAACATATTACGACGGCATAACTACCGTCCGCACCACCCGTAACGATGGTATCCTTTACGACCTCACCGGCCGTGCCATCGACCGCAGCAAGGCAACTACAGGTGTGTATATACGTAATGGCAAGAAAGTAAGGATAAACTAAAAACACAGAGAACCTTTGATGAACAGGATTGTTTCTCTTTTAATTATATCACTTATATCATTAGACATCTCTGCACAACGTGTGCCAGAGATGTCTAATTGGATTGCACGTACCATAGTGTGCGACTCACTCGTCAAGGCATACGGACTTGACAGTTGCTTCGTGGCAGAACCGATAAGCGACCGCATCTTTGACCGTATGAAAGGTAAGAGCTGGAAAGCAGACTGTACCCTCCGACGTGACGAACTCCGATATGTGCGTGTGCTTCACCGTAACTTCAATGGCGAGAACCAGATGGGCGAGCTTGTCGTGAACCGCAAGGTTGCACAGGATATCGTCTATATCTTCCGCCGTCTCTACGAGGCACACTACCCCATAGAACTGATGACACTCATCGACGAATACGACGCAGACGACGAATGTTCCATGGAGGCTAACAACACCAGTTGCTTCAACTTCCGCTTCATCACAGGAAGCCGTAGCCAGATATCATACCATGGCCGTGGCTGTGCCATCGACCTCAACCCACTCTACAATCCATATATAAAAGGTAGCATCGTATCACCAAGTAACGGCCGTCCCTATGCCTTCCGACGTGACAAGTCGCACCCATATATAATAACCAAGGACGACCTTGCCTACCGCCTCTTCCGCGAACGTGGCTGGCGATGGGGTGGCAACTATCGTAGCATCAAGGACTACCAACACTTTGAAAAGTAATAATAGACTATTTCTAATGAAATGAGTTGGAATGTAATAAAACAAAGTAAAATCTCGCTCAGTATCACTACTGAACGAGATTTGCATTACCCCGAAAAAAAAATCAAAAACCGTGATAATATTTAACCAACATTCATCACTAAGGAAACTATCACTTGTTATATATCATAAAGTCACATTCGATGATGCGAAGCTCGCCCTTGACACGGTCACCACCAGGGGTCTTGTATAGGTCAAGCTCAGTGGCTGGACCTCCTGCAAGTTCCGTTACTTGCCCGAAGGCATCCTTGTCGGTGGCTGAGCCAACCTGACGGATGGTGTAGCGTCTTGCCTTGACAGGATTCTTGATGAAGAGACTGACGTAGCCCAATGACTTGTCAGTATTTCCCTGCCATACGACGACACCGTCGGCAACAACCTGAAGAGGATATGAACGCTGTCGCCATCCAGTGAGCTTGAGACTTATCTCGTCTATCGCCTCTGGTTCGGCAAGCTCGTAGGTTATCCATGCAGTTGACAGCAGTCCGTCATTCCTCCACTCCGACAGCTCGTTGTCATCCCAGCTGTTACCGACCGACGCTCCATTTGCACCAGCAGTAGCCGAAACGATGGCTACCGTACGTTTCTTGTCGGTGTACGAAGGAGTGGAAGGCGTCTCGCCTCTGTCGAGCACGGAACGTAGATGCTCTGAAGATATATATGCGGATAAGCCATCGTCCATTCTTTCGGCATCAGCATGCGATGTCCATTCCACAGTGGCATCATCCATATCAATGGCACGCGCAGTGAGACGTACTGCACCAGCCTGTGTGGTGGAACGGACAAGTACACGGCTCACACCAGCCTCAACAGGAAGCGACGTGGCAAGTGCGTAGTTGTCGCCGTCAGGACTCTTGCCCAGACCGCCACGCCATTCGCCTTCGCCCTCAAGCGTCCAGTGTATCATGCGATTGTCAAGAGGACAGCGTCGTCCGTCCTTATCCACAATCTCCACCTGAACCAATGCCACGTCCGAGCCGTCGGCACGCATACCGCCGTCAGGGTTCTGCATCAGGGTCAGCCTGATATGGTGAGGCTTGCCTGCGGTGACATGGCTTGCAGTGCTCTCCACCGTCCTGCCGTCAGCCGAATAACTCACGGCACGTACCTCACCGCTCTCCCACTTCACATTGCGGAAAGTATGGATGAATGAGTTCTGCACACTGTCTGAACGCCCCACAAGACTGCCATTCACATACAGCTCGACTACGGGCGATGTAGAGACGACATACACGTCCTTGACCGTGCCGCTCTGATAATTCCAGTGACCTATGATGTGACTTGCACTGTGCTGTACATCCACCCATGAATCCCACATCACCTGATTGGCAAAGAAGGCATCCTTCTCTATGCGCATGGCATCGACCACACCGCTCGTTCGGTAGTTCATCTCGGAACGTCCGTGAGTGTTAGTGTCAGAGAATATAATCTTCACGCCACCCGATGACACACGCCGTCCCATACCGGGGCGAACGACATAGTAGTCGTGCCAGCGTGCAATCTGCTCGAGTGTCAGGTCATCCTGATTGCGATTGTATGCCTCAGCCGATGCACCACGATACAGAGGTCCTGCCCCTGCCTGATGGTAAGGATAGGAATAATTATCCCAGTACATACGGTAGCCCTCATCCCGGCAATACTCCATTGCCCACATCGGGCGTTTGGCTGACTTGTTGATGTAAAGCATCTCGCCACCATACTCAGCCTCATCGATGTCGAGCATCTCACGTGAGCCTATGGCACGACCGCCGTGTGGGTCGTACTTGTCACGCAAGGCTACAAGTTCCTTCATGTGCTCACGAGATATGGATTCATTGCCACCCTCATAGAACATGACTGAAGGATTGTTGCGATTGTAAATTATGGCATCGCGCATCAGCTGCGTGCGCTGAGTCCAATGACGCCCCGTCACATCCTTCTCCGCATCACCTGCTGGCATTGCCTGTATGAGTCCGACACGGTCGCACGACTCC
>CAMOVB010000038.1:0-18248 GCA_946626925.1 uncultured Prevotellaceae bacterium | reverse complement strand
GACCGTCTTAGCAGGATGAACCTCGACGTGGTTATCCGCAATGGCATGCATACTTCGTCTGGTCATTCCGACCCATTCTATGGTGCACCTGTTGTACTCGTTGTACTTGCCAAGAAAGAGGTGGGCACAAGGGTGTATGACGGTTCGCTTGTAATGGAAAACATGATGATTGCAGCCAACAGCCTTGGTCTTGGTTCATGTTGGATTCATCGTGCCAAGGAGACATTCGAGACGGAAGAAGGCAAGCAACTGCTCCGTGACCTTGGACTCGACGGCGAATATGAGGGTATAGGAAACTGCATCGTGGGTTATGCCGCTGACGATGCCCTCAAACCTCAGTCACCACGCAAAGCCGACTATGTAGTGTGGGTGAAGTAAATTTAGAACCATTCAACAAAAACAAAAAATAAAAAACAACAAATTCACAAACGCATCTTGGAATCAATCATTATTTCCATATCATGTATCATAGCAGGAGCTGTAATAGGCTATCTGTTTTTCAAGAGCAAGAACACATCTGTGATGTCACAGATGGCAATGCTTGATAATGACAACAAACGTCTTGTCGAGGAAAAGGAAAAGCAGGAGACATCTATACAGTCGCTCACTCAGGAGGTCAAGCTACTGACATCAGAGAGGGATAAATATGAGTGGGAAGCGCAGAGTCTCCGCAAGGAACTGGAAGAAGCGAAGAACCAAACAGAAATAATAGTTAATGCTGAAAGAGAACGATTCCAAAAGATTCTTGAAGATACAAAGGCACAATACGAACAGACCATCTGCCAGTTAAAGGAGGCAAACGAGAAGCATCATGCTGAGGCTATGCACGAACAGCAGGTACGCTTTGACGAGACAATTGCCAAAGTGACTGCAGAGATGAAAGCTGCCACAGAGACGATGCTCAAGGAACGTCAGAAGGACTTTGCCGATTCGAGCAACGAGACACTCGGACAGATTGTCAACCCTCTTCGTGAGACCATCGACAAGATGAAGCAGGCGATGAACGACACAACCGAGAAGCAAACTGCAATGAGCAGCGAGATGAAGGTGAGCATCGAACACATGATGCGCCAAAGCGAAGCTGCCAAGATGAGCGCAGACGAACTTGCACGCCTGTTCAAACACGGCACAAAGATGCAAGGCGACTGGGGCGAGACGGTTCTCGACGAGATACTACAGTCACAAGGACTTACCAAGGGCGTCCACTACGAGACACAAGCCGTCATACGTGACGCCAAGGGCAATGTCGTCAAGACAGAAGAACGAAGTTCAATGCGTCCCGACATCATCATGCACCTTGACCAGAAGCGAGAAGTCATCATCGACTCAAAGGTATCAATGTCCGACTACATGGATTACGTGAACGCCGAGACAGAGGAAGAACGTCAGCGAGCATTAAAGGCACATATAGAGAGCATAAACAAACACGTTAAGGAACTGTCCGAGAAAGATTATGCTGGTTACATACAGGCACCAAAGGTGAAGATGGATTATGTAATCATGTTCGTGCCAAACACAGGTGCCCTGTGGACGGCTCTCAACGCACAACCCGATCTATGGCGTAAGGCAATGGAGAAGAATGTGTTCATAGCCGACGAGCAGACACTCTTTGCCGCACTTCGCATCATTAACCTCACGTGGACACAGATAGCTCAGGCACAGAACCATGAGAAGGTATTCAAGCTTGCCAACGACATGATTGACCGTGTAGGTCAGTTCGTCAAGCGTTACCAAGCCATAGGCAAGGCTCTCGAAAGTGCACAGAAGGCTTACGACGATGGCGAGAAAAAACTTGCACCTCAGGGACAGAGCATCCTTGTAACAGCAAATATGCTCCTCAAGCTTGGCGCAAAGCAGAGCGACAAGAATCCAATACCACTTGTGGAGGAGGAAGCCATGTTGCCATCAGAACCAGAAACAAGCCAAGAGCAATGACCGTACCGCTTTGTCGATGCCGGCAAAGTCACCTAATAGTAACTTAAAAAAGACTCAATATGATTGGAACAACAGAGATTATAGCAATAGTCGTGATAGTTCTTCTCCTCTTCGGAGGTAAGAAGATACCTGAACTCATGCACGGACTTGGCAAAGGAGTGAAGAGTTTTAAGGACGGAATGAACGGAGTTGGCGAGGAGAAGAAGAAAGAAGATGAGCAATGAGCTGACGTTCTGGGATCACCTCGACGAACTAAGGGGATGCCTATGGCGCATCGTGGCATCAGTAACAATCGCAAGTATAGTGGCGTTCTACTTCAAAGAGCCGCTGTTCGACATCATCCTTGCACCATGCCATAGCGACTTCATCATCTATAAGCTGTTGGGGGCAGAACAATTCTCGCTTCACCTCATCAACACAGGATTGGCAGAACAGATGCTTATCCACATCAAGGTGGCAATGTGCGTAGGAGTGATAGCAGCCTCACCATATATTATATATGTATTGTTCGGCTTCATATCACCCGCACTCTATGAAAACGAGCGCAAGTACTCCATTCGACTCACCATGGCGGCATACGCAATGTTCTTCGTAGGCATGCTCGTCAACTATTTTCTCATATTCCCCCTTACCGTCCGCTTCCTCGGACAATATCAAGTGAGTGAAGACATAGACAACATGCTGACCATCAGTTCGTACATTGACACTTTGATGATGCTTTCCATATCATTCGGAATTGTCTTCGAAATACCAGTTCTCTCATGGTTGCTTGCACGCTTCGGACTTCTCAAGTCATCATGGATGTCACGGTACCGTCGCCATGCTATTGTTGCAATACTCATCGTATCAGCTGTAATCACACCAACTACCGACATCATCACCCTATTCATCGTAGCTTTACCGATATGGTTGCTCTATGAGATAAGCATCGGAATCGTCAAGATGAGGGAATAAGTGATTGAAGGGTTAGAAATCAGTGGACAACATTCTTCCAAAATATAAACACAATTTTTAGAAATTTAATTAAAACAAAATGAAATCAATTTATGCTTGGGCTAAAATGCTCATATTTGTAATGGTGGGCGCACTTTCGCTTACATCATGTGATAAGGACGAGATGAAGGCATCCAACCTTGACGGAACATGGGAGGGAAATTTCTTCATGTTCTATGAGACCAACGATGGCGTTCGCACAAAAAGATGGATGGCAGATTATACCGTACTCGAATTTGTCAATACTCCATTCACTAATTACGGAAAGGGTTATCAGATTGACTACTTCACATCTACATACGGTAAGCCAGGCGGTTGCCCTATTCCAGAACAGTTCTCTTACTTCAAGTGGGAAATCAACGACGGCAACATCACTCTGGTATATGAAGACAGAGCTTACCTTAACACAGTCATTTATGACTACCACATGAGCAGAACCAGCTTCTACGGAAGTATCGGCGACTCCATGAACCAGTTCACAATGACAAAAGTCGAAAACTACGATTGGGGAACATACCAAAGCTACATTGACACATACTACTACGCAAAGCCACGTACAGGTGCAGAGGCAGACAGCATTAGCGCAGAGTAATCACAACCAAATCTGATTTAGGAAATGGCAATTGCCATAACTCCGTAAAAACAACAATGGCATATCATAAGCCCCAGAGGCCGTTGATATGCCATTATTATAATCACACCACGTCAGCGTTCATAATGAAAGTTAAAACAGAGACAAAAACGGTGTGAATGTAACACACAATTCCGTTTCTGACACTTTAAATAGATTTCAGATGTCTCGATTTTCACTTATAGCGCAAAATGAGACGATGAAAAAGTTTTAAAACTCAAAAATGAAACATATTGGGCCGAAAATGAAATGTTTTTTTCTCCAGACTTACTACCTTTGCATACGTTAAACAAAAAATTGGGGTCACTTATAAGAGGATAATAAATGTTCATAATTCTTCAGGACCATAACTAAAAAACGCAAATTATTATGAAAGCTTTAATTTACTTCCTTCTCTTCTACTCATGTATCTTTCTCATCTCAATGATACCAGAAGACAATGTAGCAGACAACGACACTTCTGTTGAAGTCGATCGTAAATCAAACAAAGAAACATCGTACACAACACACACAGATTCCCTAAACAAATGGGTAATGTCTGAAGTGTATTGATATAAATATATGTGGTGCGCATGCACCCACTTTCCAAAGATTGTAATAACAAAAGATTGTAATAAACCAGATAATTTTCATTAATACACTTATAATAGCTTTTTCTATCTCTATCATCTATTTTTTAATCCCAATACTGTTCCAAAAGCGAGTAATCGTATTTGGAACAGTTTTTTTGTGCGTAAACGATTAAAAAAATAAAAAAATCATACATATCAATTGAATAATAACAAAATACTATTGAAATTGTCCGAAACAGTATCATTTTATAACTTGTTTCCGAATTCTTGCATTTTTTTTTCTTTTCAATTGGAGTTTTATGAAAATATGTGTATTTTTGTCCATAAATCCTTACAAGGAATAAAAAACAACTGTTCTAAAAACGTACCCTCAGATGAAAGAATTATTGAAAAAAATCGTCCTACTTCAACTATTGTTTATATCAATAGTGCTCGGCGCCAATGCTGAGGAAATAGATAAGTATTGGAAGAATGTTCCAAACAACATGTATGAGCGATATATGTTAGCCAATCGTAGGATTGGCGATGATTGGGTATTGGAATTTGCCGACTCAATGGACATCAAAGCTCAAACACTCAATAACCAGTACCTAAAAATGTTTGCTTCACAGATAAGAAGCCACTATGCTTTTGCGAAAAACGACTCTGCAAGCTACATTTACCACAACAACCGTACAATGACATTGGCAAAGGAAGCCAAAGCCATGCAGTTCTACTACACAGAGAAATTGGGAAGGGTAATGTTCTACCACATAAACCGCCATTGGCACCATGCCCTAACAACTGTGCAGGAGATACTCAAAGAGGCAAAAGAAAACGATGACATTCAAGGCATCTACTTCGGATATATGTCAATGTGCTACTACTACACAGCCAGGCGCTCGCCACAGCAAGCCATCGAATATGGCCTCAAGGCAGCGGAATGTCTGGACATGATGGAGAACCCAAACAGCAACTCAAAAGCTTATATTTACAACCAACTTGCCATCAACTATCTCAATGTCCGTGACTACGAGAACTGTATCAAGAACATAAAGATTGCAATTCAATACAACAACACCCTTCCTGACATGTACTACACCTTGAGTAAAGCATACTACGAGATGGGGGACATTCCTAACTTCAAGGAATCTGCAAAGACATATATGACAAAGAGGGAACAGAACAATTTCTTCATCACGACAGACGACAAGGTCATCAAGGCTCTCCTGAGCATAGCCGACGAGGACTATAAGACAGCCAAGACATACATTGACAACATAGGCGCAAAGGACGACCAAATGTACTGTCTCCTTACATTCTATAAAGCACAGAACAATTGGAAGAAGGCATACGAGTGTCAGGAAACGATTTCCAACTACGAAGACTCCATTGCACTCACAATGTATTCGGAGGAGATATCCGACATGAGCGGCGAACTTGACTCACTCTATAAGGTGAAGGAAAAAGATGAGATACTTATTCGCCAACGCTTCTACATGATTATAGTGAGCATCATCATCCTTGCCATCATCATCTCATCCATCATCTTAGTGATGCGCTATCGGACTATCAAGCACAAGAATCAGGCATTGGCTCACAATATCGACAAACTCATCAAGTACAAGCAGAAGGTACTCGAACTTGAGAACGAGAAGTATGGCAGACGACCTATTCCATCGCTCAACGACGAGTTTGAGTATGTTGATGATGACATCAATGGCGAGACAGAAGAAGAGGAAGAGAAGAAGACCGAGGCCACAGCACCAGCAGAGACAGCCGTGGCAGAAGACCTCACTTGCATCGAGCGTTTCATCTACGAGCTTACCTCACGCAAGCTCTTCACAGACATAAACTTCAACCGTGACACACTCCTCGACGAACTGCACATACAGAAACGAACATTTACCAAGAAGTTTGAGGCATACACAGGCAACAGTTTCAAGGAGTACATCACAGCGCTCCGCCTTGAATATGCAGCCCAGCTCATCAAGGAACATCCAGAATACACCATTGAAGCTATCGCAATGGAATGTGGAATAGCAAGCTATGTGACATTCCACCGTAACTTCACACGCCACTTCGGTATCGCACCAAGCTCGTATAGGGCACAGTAACGCTTTCACTCGACAAAAATAAAAAGTAAAAAATAAGCCAAAGAATCATCTCGTATGATTCTTTGGCTTATTTTTACCTCTTGTAAAAGGGCACAAGCCGTTGGGTGTGCTATCCCATTACAAACAAAAAGACATACCACTAAAACTTGAAGCCAGCCTTGAAACCAACATGCGCCCAAGAACCATCAACGCCATGAGAAAATTCAATTCTATCCGATGTAGCATCTACATTGAACATAAATGTTCCAGATGATGTTGGGATTTCAACGCCTACACCTCCGAATCCACAGAACATAGGAGTAGTGACACCTGCCCTGAAAGAAAAATGAACACCATTACTCTTCTTATAATGATAAACTGGAGCCATTTTTAAAGTAACAATAGAACTTCCCATATATCCCTTTGTAGGCCAACCACTACCATTCCAATATGAATAATTGCCAAATTCTGCCATTAGTTGAAATCCAGTATTTTTCACGAACCTATTAGTATTAAACTCATAGCCAGCTCCCATAACAACTGCGTTATTATCTTTTATCGCCAAATCGCTCATATTATAGAAATGCACCATTCCAATATACAAGAAGAATGCGCCAAATGACTCTGGTTCTTCATCGTTCTCGACATCAAGTTCAAACTCTATGCAATCCTCATTTGATTTACAAACATCATTATGATAGGTACGAGCGATATTAAGCACATTTGCAGGCGATGTATTCCTTAAATCCACTTCGTCTGAGGCCTTGAGAGAAGACTTTGCTAAGAAAGCTGCCAAATTCTGAGCATTAGTTCTAACATCAGCATCATCATACGAATATATATACTTCAAATCACGATAAGGCATAATCTCCCCTTTCTCATTCTCGAAAAAATACACGTCTTCTTTTGCAATATCAACAACACGGTACACATTCATCATGCCCTTTACCAGATACTCTGCAAAGATGCTGTATGACTTGTTTTTGTATTCAAATTTCTTTGAAACATAGAACTTATTTTTGCCTGTAAAATAATATCCAACAATATCAAAAGGATTGTAAGCTCTATATTCTTCGGAGCCATTCTCTTGGAAAAGACACTGTTTAGAATTGACGTCATTTGTACGGAAGTCAATCATTCCATAGATTGTATCATTCTGATTTGTGATTATGTATCCCTGTTCAGGATTCTCCTGCGCTGATACGACTATAGACAAAAATAAGGTGAAGAGTGATAGGATTATCTTTCTCATTTTATTTGTTAGTTTATTTGATTATAATTATTTCGGATGCAAATTTACGAAAAGATTCTCACAATCACAGAAGAAAAAGTATCTTTTTCATGTTTCAAATAGTGATTAACACATAACAAAATTAGGGGTTAGAGAGAAAATACCCCTCTACCCCCTAATGGTTATTTATACTGCTAAACGTATAATTGTTTTTCGAGGAAAACTAACGTTCGTTACCCCCAACACAATTATGAATTATTAATTGTTCCTATATCCAGCCACCTTGCTAATCATCTTAGGAATATCGGTATTGTTGATACGTCCATGGAATATCTCTGCACCTGCACCGATGGCAAAGACTGGTACGTAGCCGTTGGTATGGGCACCAGATGTCCAACCGAGCTTAGCATTGCGATTGAGAATACTCTTGGCAAGATTGCCAAATCCACTCTCGTCGGCATACATGCTCTTGGCATTCTTGTCCTTACCAGCCATCATGTTGTCATAGGCACGCAGAAGCTGATCCTCCTGATATTCGGAGAGTTTGACAGACTTCCAGAATCCAAAGTATTCCGTGAGTGCCTTGCGAACCACGTCATAAGTAAACTTGTCATCACCAAGCTTTGCCCTGAGGCTCTTGATATGTGCACTGAACTCAGGTGCACTCCTACGTTGATAGCTGAGAAGCTCACTTCGTTGAGTGTAGTCGCCATTTCCAAGGCCAATACCACCTGTCTCATGATCGGCAGTAATGACGATAAGTGTCTCATCTGGATGCTGGCAATAGAACTCGTATGCAACTCGTACAGCATCATCCATGTCCTTAATTTCCTCAAATACGGTTGCAGCATCATTTGCATGACAAGCCCAGTCAATCTTACCGCCCTCAACCATAAGGAAGAACTTGTCTGGATTCTTCTTGTACAGGAAGTTGATGGCGGCACGAGTAATCTCCTGAAGAGTCATGTCGCCCTTCTTGCGGTCGATAGCATAAGGAATACTTGTACGGTCAATCTTTGAAGCAGCCTCAGTTTGGAACATAATCATGCGGTCTGCCTTCTTACATTTCTTTTGATAGTCCTTATAACCACGAGCGATTGTGTAACCAGCCTTCTCACATTGTTCATAAAGACTTGGCTCATTTGAATCCTTCTTTGTCGGTTTGAGGAAGTCGCTTCCTGCGAAGAAGTCGAACTTACTTGCTATAAGGTCTTTGCCTACCTCATAATACTTGCCACGGTCATTCTGATGAGCGTAGAAAGAAGCAGGAGTGGCATGATCAACGCTAACACTTGTTGTCACACCTACAGCGGCACCTGCGTTCTGCGCCCACACAGCAACAGACGTAACGGGAGTGATACTGTCAGGAAGCAATCCAAGACAGCCGTTGTATGTCTTTTCACCAGTTGCGAGTGCCGTACCTCCAGCGGCAGAGTCCGTCACACCATTACTTGCACTATAGGATGTAGCGAGCGCTGTGTATGGAAAATCTGCAAACGTGAGAGGCTTGATACCTATTCGTCCTTCGACGGCAGCCATATAAGTTTCTGTTCCATTTACCTGATTAACACCCATTCCGTCACCGATGAAATAGAAGACAAACTTTGGAGTTTGTTGTGCAAGTACGCTTGCCACGGAACAAACAAATAATGTAAGTGAAATGAAGATTCTTTTCATAAATTTATTGGTTTAGAGTAGTTATTCCGAATATATTTGAGAAGGGAAACAGAGAAAAGTTTAAGGGAACTTCCACAATAATATTGATTCTTTGGTATTATCTTTTTAAGTACCCTAAAAAAAATGACTGGCAACCATAATCACTATGCCCGCCAGCCCATGAAAAAATGTTCATCCTTCCCAAAAATTGTACGTTTATATTGTTTTAAAATATATGCTACTTTTTTTGCTTCTGCAAATTTATACAATATTTTTTAGTTTTATAGTCCAATCCCCTTACTTTTTTAAACTTATAAAACAAAAAAGCAAGAATTGTTCTATTTTTTGATACCAAATTATGCAAATTCGACATACATGCATTATCGATATCAGAAACAGCTCTTAATACGGGCTTCCTACTTTGGTTTCAAGAACCGATTTAAAAGAATATTGACTCTCGTATCACTACGAAAGTCAACATCTGCTTATATGTACCCATATTAGCTACCTATATTTATTACCCTATTGTGTACGCAAAGATAAGTACAATATTTGAATCCACAGCAAAACATTGCAAGAAAAATTGCATTTATCTGTAAAAAAAATATTATTTATTCCGTAATCGGTATAATCGCATCGCACTTTCGTGTCGTTTTTACACTCATGTTCTGCAGTATTGGCACCAGTTACAAGCAACCTTGCGTAATCTTTTTTGTGGCAATGAAGCGCAGAAATAAAACAACACTCCACTTCATCACACAAAATGTCAAAAACTATAATTCATTCTAAAGAAAACACCAATTGTGGAAACAAACAAGAACGCAGTGACTACTCCACAATGATTGTGGATTTCTTTACGTCATTGCTGTTGGTGCCAATCATAATGTCGAACTTGCCTGGCTCCAGGGCGAGACGACAGTCATAATCATAATAGGAAAGAAGGGCTGGTGTGATGGTAAACGACACATCCTTGCTCTCACCCTTGGCGAGGTGGATGCGTTGGAATCCTTTCAGTTCCTTGACAGGACGGACACATTCAGACTCTATGTCACGGATATATAGCTGCACGACTTCATCAGCATCGTAGCCACCTGTGTTCTTGACTGTAACAGATGCTGTAAGGGTGCCATCCTTTGACATTGATGTCGTACTTAGACGTATGTCAGAATAGTCGAATTGTGTGTAACTTAGGCCAAAACCAAATGGATACAGTGGGTCGTTACGCACCTCAAGATAATTGCTTTGATACTTATAATATCTGTCGGCTCCAGCCTTGACTGGGCGACCAGTGTTCATGTGGTTGTAATAGAGCGGTTCCTGACCTGTTGCCTGAGGCATGCTTACCGATAGTTTACCACTCGGAACTTTATCGCCAAAGAGAACATCACAGATTGCAGGACCTGTCTCGCTTCCTCCGAACCACACGTTCATGATGGCTGGGATATTCTTGCTTTCCCAACTGAGGACAGTAGGACGGCCAGCAAAATTGAGCAGGACGATTGGCTTGCCCAATTCCCTGAGTGCAGCAAGAAGTTCGTGTTGAACGTCAAACAACTCAAGTGTGGCACGTGAAGAACTCTCACCTGACATCTCGGCACTCTCTCCCATGGCACACACAATCACATCTGCCTGTCGCGCTATGCGGAGAGCCTCATCCTTCATCTTGTCATCATCGCCACGCGGAGTGAGTTTGCCAAAGGCACCTGCCTCCTGCAACTGAGCATCACGACAGATGTTGGAGCCTTGTGCATAAAGGATGTCAGCCTTGTCACCAACAGCCTCACGCATTGCCTCAAGAAGGGTTGGATATTTGTCGTGGACAGCAGCCACACACCATGTACCCTCCATATTGGCACGATTGTCGGCAAGAGGACCAATAAGCGCAATCGTGCCCTTTTTCTGGAGCGGAAGGATGTTATCCTCATTCTTCAAAAGCACAAAGCACTCACTCGCAATACGACGGGCTGCTGCTCGATGCTCAGGTGTGAAGATGTCCTTCTTCACACGCTTGCTGTCACAATATTTATATGGGTCTTTGAAAAGACCGAGCTTATACTTAGCCTCAAGCACACGGCGGCATGCCTGGTTTATCTGTGCCTCCGTCACCTTGCCATCCTTGAGCGACTGAGCAAGGGTACGCAGAAAACCATAGCTACACATGTCCATATCTGTTCCTGCCATGAGTGCACGGGCAGAACCCTTGGCAAGGTTGCCAGCACCCCAGATACCTATCTCGCCAATGCTGTTGTAGTCAGTAACGACGAATCCGTCAAACTTCCACTCATTACGCAATACATCCGTAAGCAACCACTTGTTGGCTGTTGCAGGAACATAGTCGATGATATTGAATGATGACATCACACTTCCCACGCCAGCCTCAACAGCAGCCTTATATGGAGGAAGATAGTAATTATACATTGTCTGACGACTCATATCCACGGTATTATAATCACGTCCTGCCTCACTTGCACCATAGAGGGCAAAGTGCTTGACACAAGCCATGATGCGTTCCTTGTTGCCATACATATCGCTACCGTCCGACTTGCCTTGATAGCCACGAACCATAGCCTTGGCACATTCGCTACCGAGGAAAGGATCTTCGCCTGAGCCTTCAGCAATACGTCCCCAACGAGCATCACGGGCAATGTCAACCATTGGGCTGTACGTCCAGTTGATACCGTCGGCACTCGCCTCCTTGGCTGCAATACGCGCACTTTCCTCTATGGCATCCATATCCCATGAGCAAGAGAGTGCAAGCGGAATGGGAAATATAGTCTCATAACCGTGAACTACATCCATTCCGACGATTAGCGGAATACCGAGACGTGACTTCTTGACAGCCAGCTCTTGCAACTCACGAATCTTATCAACACCCTTGATGTTGAAGATACCGCCAAGCATACCTTTCTGGGTGAGAGAACCCACCTCGGTCTGCATGGCTGCACCCGTTGTGATGTCGCCACCAGGAAGAAGATTAAGTTGACCAAGTTTCTCTTCGAGTGTCATCTTGCCCATAAGCTGAGTAACAAACTCATCCATAGGCAACGACTGCGCCTGTACCATCATGGCACACGACACAATTGTTAGCGTGCTTAGTATTTTCTTCATTTTTGCAAGTATATTAGGTTAAGGTATGTCATCCTACCTTTATTCCTTCTTTGTCTCCTTTACTCCGTACATGAGGTCGCCAGCATCACCGAGACCAGGAACGATGTACTTGCGCTCATTGAGCACAGGGTCTATTGCACCGCAGATAAGGGTGGCATTGTCATCAGGGAAACACTTGCGTAGATGCTCAACACCTTGCTTGCTTGCAATGACACATGCCATGATGATTTGCTTAGGAGTGCCGTTTGTGAGGAATGCCTTGTATGCAAGTTCCATGCTCTCTCCTGTTGCAAGCATAGGGTCAACGAGTATGAGTGTCTTACCGTCAAGGATAGGAGTAGCCATATACTCAATCTTCACGCCTACCTTTGTACATTCCTTGTCAAGGTAGTACCTGTAAGCTGAGACAAAGGCATTGTCTGCATCGTCGAGCACATCGAGGAAAGCCTGGTGAAGCGGAAGACCAGCACGGAAAACTGTACCAACAACGATGTCATTCTGAGGTACACTGACATCACACTTGTCAAGAGGAGTCTGCACCTCCTTCTCAGCATAGTCAAGGTAACGACTTGCCTCGTATGCCTCAACATGACCGATACGGATAATGTTCTGGCGGAAACGCATACGTTCCTTCTGGAGATTGACATCACGGATTTCTGCAAGATACTTATTAAGAATAGTATTCTTTGCACTAAGATTTATTACTTTCATATTACTACCAATGTATCTAAAATTACGTTACAAAATTAGTATTTTTCATTCATTCTGCATAATGTATCATAAAATAAAATGGCGGTAACGTGAAAACAAGATGGTTTGTTGTAAAGTAATTACCTTTGCAGGCAACAAATATACAAATTGAACTAATATGAAAAGTTTTACAAACCTTATCATTTTAATCGCATTATTTCTTATGACGGCTGGCACAAGTGTGTCGGCACAGGAACGTCGTCCTATCGACTCCAAGCATCCGATGTGGCTCATTCACGTCGATGTGTGGAACAAGGCAGACCCACAGAAGATTATTGACCTTATTCCAGCATCCATCAAACCATACGTGGTGATGAACCTTTCGCTCTCATGTCAGTATGACAAGGAGAAGAACGTGTACAAGATGCCACAGAATGCCGTGAGGACATACAAATCATGGGCTACGGTATGCCAGCACAACGGTATGTGGTTTACGTGTCAACCAGCCAGTGGCGGTCATACGCACATTCAGGATGACGACCTTGAGACTTTCGAATATTTCTACAAGACATATCCTAATTTCCTTGGATGGAACTATGCAGAACAGTTCTGGGGATTCGATGAGCCTAACGACAAGAGTTCAAGCACACAGACTTCACGTATAGCACTCTTTGCCAAGCTTGTGCCTATGGCTCATAAGTACGGCGGCTTCCTCACCATCAGTTTCTGCGGTAACATCTGGTCACACCCACTCAATCCTGTAGGTATGATGAAGCGAAACAACAACCTTCTCAAGGCTTGTCAGCAATACCCAGAGGCTATTTTGTGGTTGTACAAATATACTACATCATCATGTTTCTACAACAATGAGAGTGTGACATTCTCTCCTTTCATCTCAGGACTTGCAAAGAACTATGGAGTGCGCTATGATAACTGCGGTTACAACGGAGCACTTGACGCAATACTTGGAGAGAAGCACGGAAAGAAATATCCTATTGCAGCTGGAATCGGCACTGTGATGGAGCAGACTTGCGTAAACGGAGGTGCAGTGTGGGATGGTCCCGAGCTTATATGGACTGAAGATTTCCAGAACCTCAATAACTCCACAGTCAATGGCTATTCTCGTCGCAACTGGGGATGTTTCCCTGGTTTCAAGAATGCTTGGCTCGATATGTTCCAGAAGATTATTGATGGTGAAATGTATATTCCTTCACGTGAGGAAGTGGTTGACAGAACAAAGATTGTGGTTGTCAATAACGTGTCAAGTGGCAATGACGAACAGAAATATGCAGCATGGGGAAACCTCTATGACGGACTTTACAAACAGACAGACCCGTTCAACCGTGGCAACGGTCAGTGGATGGATAACTTCTGCTACTTCAAGAAGACTGGTCGCTATGGAGCAATACCTGTTGCCATCCAGTTGTACGATGACCTTGCGAAGTCCATTCCTGTAAAGGTAAACAAGTCAACTTACTCTTCTCGTTGGTCAACACAAACAAAGAAGGTTGATGAATTCAACAAATACTACCCAGAGGTGAGCAAAGGCGACCTCTACGTCAATCGTCTTCGCAACCAACTCGTGACATACACTCCTTACACTTACCTTAACAGCAAGGTGAATGCAACGGGTCGCATTCCTCTCCAATATAACACATGTGACTCTCTCATTCTCATATACGGTAAGTTGTCGTCAGGTCTCGTACATGAGTACAAGAACCATATCAAGTTCTATCTCAACAACTACCGCAGCGATACAACAACCCAGGTGCTTGACCAGATTGTCATAAAGGGTGCAACCGTTCAGCCTACATACACATTCCAGAAGCGTGTAAATGCAACAGCAAACGTTACGGAAGAGTGGAACGAAGAGAGTAAGATCTATACTCTCAACGTGAAGCACCTCGGTGCAATAGACATCGACATCAACTGTAGCGGAAACGGTACGGAACGTCTGACGGACACACTTGCAGTGGCTCAGCTTGAGACTCCAAAGCAACCAGAGGAGTACCGTGGACCAGTAGTCATCGAGGCTGAGGACATGGACTTCAAGAACGTAAAGAGCAACGTGACAGACCCATACAACTGGTACCCTAACGTGAGAGGACATGCTGGCAACGGCTTTGTTGAGACAGGTACAAGCACAAGCGGTGCGCTCACTTACTCATACAACTGCAAGGAGGCTGGCACATACAAGATAGCTGTGCGCTACACTACGCCTAATGCAACCAAGAACGGAAGAATGACAATCTACGCCAATGGTACACGACAGAGCGTCGTTTTCCCCAAGACGGAATATAACGAATGGTGCAAAGTGTCAATGGAGGCTGCACTCAAAACTGGCAAGAACACCATCACCATCACAAATACTGGTGGACTTAACACGTATCTCGACAATATCATCATCCAACCAGCAGACTACGTGGAGGAGAGATTTGCCATCGTCATTCGTGAATCCGAATATGGTACTGTAACCATGGAGTCCGACTCTGCAAGCGAGGGTGAGGTGGTAAGTCTCAATGTCACTCCAATTGATGGCTACAAGCACATAGGCTGGAACATCATCCACGGTAGCATCGTGCTACACGATGATAACACATTCATCATGCCTGACGACAATGTAACGCTCCAACCTGTGTTCGAGGACATGACATCCGTCTATAGTCTCAATTTCAGCAAGGCTCTTGCAGGAACGGTTCCTGAAGGATGGCGAGCTGTACAGGAGAACAACGAGGTACACGAATATCCAAGCTCATACTCTGCGGGAGCGCGTGTGTTCAGTGGCTTCACCGGTCATCAGGGCAAGGCATTATACTGGCGCGAGGGCTACGCTGAATATGGCCGTCAGTCAGCCTACCCACTTGAACTTGAGGCTGGAATGTACAGACTCACATACTCTATGGCAGCATGGAAGAGTAATCCACGCTACAAAGCACAGATTCTTGACGCACAGAACAACGTGATAGCAGAGTCTTCATCAACACTCTCTTATCCTAACGTCGATGGCAACTCTGGCGGTAACATCACCACTGCAAAGAACTATACACTTGAGTTCCGTGTTGAGGCCAAGGGCAAGCACTACATCAAGTTCATCAATGCAACCAACTCAAGCGGCTACGACGAGTATCTGCTTGCCGAGTGCAAACTCAACACCATGGTTGACCCAACATCCATTGATGTGACAGAAAGCAATGCAGACAATGATGCCGTTGAGATATACAGTATCACGGGCGTGCGCCAACCATCATTTACCAAGGGCATGAACATCATCCGTACTTCAGACGGAAAGACTCGTAAGATTCTCATTAAGTAATTTAAATATAGTCAAACAATGTTTCGGGCGTGGTAATCCAGTGATTGCCACGCCCCTTTTTGTTGTTCCGAATAGCAGCGTACGAATATTGCAAACCTTCCGACCAATGTTAGCACGTCCAACCGTCACATAAGCGTATGATAGGATTCTGGTTCATTAGAAACGCTATAGCATATTTTTTCTTTCACTTTACGAACATGGAACAAAGAAAAACATTATCTTTGCCACGTGAAACAAAACAACTTAAAACTAAAGCTATTTAGATTATGGACAAAAGATCTATTATTGGTGCTGCGTGCATCATCTCAATCGGACTTATAGCACTTGGTGGATTCATCAAGTCAGGTATCGTGACATTCAAGGATCGCGACCGCATCGTTACTGTCAAGGGACTTGCGGAGCGTGAGGTTAAGGCGGACAAGGTTACATGGCCTCTTGTATATAAGGAATTGGGCAACGACCCAATGGAGATGTACAATCTTCTCGAACGTAAGAACCAGAAGGTTGTGGCATTTCTCAAGAATGCGGGAATCAAGGATTCTGAGATTATCGTTAACCCTCCATCAATAGCTGACCGTCAGGCAGATATGTACGGCAACGACATTCTCAGTTACAGATACAAGGCAACAAGTGTCATCACAGTAACATCCAACGATGTGGAGAAAGTGTCATCACTTATCCGCAGACAGACAGAACTGATGAAGCAGGGCATTGCCATCGTAAGTGATGAATACGGCAACTCTATCAGCTATGACTTCACAGGCCTCAACAAGATAAAGCCAGAGATGGTGGAAGAGGCAACACGCAACGCACGTGCCACAGCAGAGAAGTTTGCAGAGGATAGCGGTAGCGACATAGGCGGTATCCGTACAGCTTATCAGGGACAGTTCTCCATCGAAGACCGTGACGCCAACACTCCATTCATCAAGCGTGTTCGCGTAGTCACAACCATCGAGTATAATTTGGAATAGAGAAGTATATATAAGATGAGGGTACATCAAAATCTTGACGATTGATGTACCCTCATTTTTATGGCTGTTTGATTGATAACGCTTTACTCATTCGTAATGTCTGATTCTTACGTCTATGCCATCTCCTTTGAGCTGATTAGGAATGTCACTCACGTTTGTCTGACCATAATGGTAAGGGAACAATACCTTTGGCTTGATGGTCCTTGCCGCCTTGACGAGTTGCTCAGTAGTCATCGTATAAGGCAGGTTGCATGGAAGGAAAGCAACGTCAATGTCCTTTATTGACTCCATCTCTGGGATGTCTTCCGTGTCGCCGGCAATATAAATGCGCAATCCGTCAATGGTGAGTATGTAACCATTGTCTCTCCCCTTTGGATGGAACTGCTGACGTCCATCCGTAGTGTTGTAGGCCGGCACAGCCTCTATGATGAAGTCGTTTCTAATCTGCATCTTGTCACCATTTGCCATAACCTTTCCAGAACCGTACATGTCCGCACATCGCTTGTTGGTTATAATCTGCGTCTTACCACCAGACAGAAGTCCAAGGGTAGCCTTGTCAAAGTGGTCACCATGCTCATGAGTCACGAATATGTAGTCAGCCTTAGGCATAAGCGTGTAATCCACGGTTCTGTTGCCTAACTTTGCGACAGGGTCAATCTCTACCTCCATACCGTCATATTCCATACGGATGCTTGCGTGCATCAAGGCATGGAACTTCACCGTCTTACCGTTCTTCGTCTTGAACGCATCCACTTCGTACGTATCGGTTGTAACAGGCATATTCGCTTCCTTCCAGGCAATTATGCCACCCTTGAGGTTGATGCACTTGTAGCCCACGGCAGCAAGTTTGTCGGCTGCATTGGCAGAACGGCGGCCACTCCTGCAATAGATGGCAATAGTCTTGTCCGTAGATAATGCAGCCTTAACCTTGTCCACAAAGCCCTCCTTTCCTTGGTCTATGTTGAGTGCCCCCTCAATGTGCCCTTCCTTAAACTCTTCCTCAGTACGAACATCGAGCAACACAACGTCAGCATTTTCCATCAACTGTGCAAAACCCTTGACGTCTGTATTCT
>CAMOVB010000037.1:0-18521 GCA_946626925.1 uncultured Prevotellaceae bacterium | reverse complement strand
GAAACGAGCAACGCCGAAAGCCCCACGTGAAATGTATATAAACACCACGTTCCCACACGTACAAATGACGCATGAGTTGACGATGGCGTATAATACACCCAAGGGGCGTTCCCGTTGCTTTGTTTTTGACGGATTATAAGAACTTGCGAGATTCTTGGATTGTCAAAACCAAAGCGTAAGTAACGCCTTTTTATGTCAGTATGTCTTATTCCACCCACCCGTAAAAGGGCTTTCGGTGGGATAAAGATGCCACAAAGGTATGAAAGTAATCCCTTATCGCCAAACATTTGCGCACATTTTCTTACTGAACATGCTCCCTTATGGGAGCTAAACTGAAATATTTTTTACTGAACCCGCCGCCAGGGGCGGCTAAATACGCAATCTGCGCAATCTTTAGGCCAATCTTAACACATTTTTTTGCGCTAAGGTGCCAATTAGAAAAACAGTCAAGAAACAGAACAAAAACAAGAAAAAACATGTTTTCTTTGGTTTTCTTATGTTTTCTTTGGTTTTTCCAATTGGCACCTTAGTGCAAAAAAGTACAAATCGGGGGAAAAAGGCATTAGAAAAATGGGGAAATTACAAAAGCCAAAAAGAGCAATGGTTTTCCGTTATAGTCACAAAATGAGTACGGCTAAAGTATAGTCAAAGTACAGACTAAGTATAGACGAAGTATTGACTAAGTACTGACTATGAAGTTTAGGACAAAACACAAGAGGCGATATTCCTTTTGGTATAAACATGAGAGATATTTGCAAATAATTTTTTTTTACTCGCAAAAAGTTATATCTTTGCATCGGCAAGAAAGAGGACCCACCCTAACCCTCCCCAAAGGGAGGGAATGCCATTCGGGTCATGGGCAAATAAATTAAACACCACAGTTTTCTCTTGTTTTTGTTCCCTTTTGGAGAAAAGCACATAGTGCTATTTTAACCAAACGACGGATAAACAAAAGACTGGAGACAAATAACGATTATGAAGATACACTTCACCATAGAATACATAACGAACTGGGGAGAGGAACTCCGCATACAGTTGGCACAGATTGCGGCAAACGGCAAGAAGACACAGATGAAGGAGTGTCAGATGGAGACGTTTGACGGAAGGATGTGGGAATGCGAGATTGCCATTTCGCCAGCCAATACCATGGGCATAGAGTACAGGTATGCCCTGTACAGAAACAACAACCTCGTGTGGACGGAATGGGAGGTTGCGCCCCACAAGGTTGAGGTGAGCAAGGACTTTGACAGCTACACGATAAATGACTACTGGAGACCTATTCCCGAGGACCTGCCTCTGTTCTCGTCTGCCTATACGGAGTGTATAGGAAAGCATGAGGAGGTGGAGAAGGCTGAAAAGACTTTCAGGGAGACTCTCCAGCTGAGGGTCGTGGAGCCTCGTCTGAGAAAGGGCGAGTACCTTGCGGTATGCGGAAGCGTGCCTCAGTTGGGTTCATGGCAGAAGCCTCTGAGGATGAGGTGTGCAGGACTTCAGGAGTGGATGATAGACATAGATGCTTCAATCCTGTACAACCAGTTGGAGTACAAATATGTAATCGTGGATGAAGACAACAACATCACCCGCTGGGAAGAAGGACCGAACAGAAAGATTCGCAGCACCAAGTTAATAGACAGACAGATATGGATAAAGACTGAGCGCAGACCTGACTTCAACATTACAAGATGGAAGGCGGCAGGAATAGTCATTCCAGTATTCTCCCTTCGTTCAAAGAAGAGTTACGGAATAGGTGACTTCGGCGACCTGAAAGCCTTCATCGGATGGGCTTCGTCGGTCAAGATGCATGCCGTACAGATATTGCCAATCAACGACACAACGATGACAGGCAAGTGGACGGACTCATATCCTTATAACGCCATAAGCACATACGCCCTCCACCCTATCTACTGCAACCTCAACGCCTTGCCAAAGCTTGCAGACAAGATGAAGATGGAGAAATTCATGATGAAGCAAGAGAAGCTCAACAATCTTGAACAGATTGACTACGAGAAGGCTTTTGCTCTCAAGATGGAGTATCTGCGACTTATCTTCAAGCAAGAAGGCAAGAAGACGCTGGAGTCGGAAGCCTTCAAGATGTATTATGCAGCCAACGAGGACTGGCTCATTCCTTATGCCACATTCAGCTATCTCAGAGACACATACGGAACAGCAGAGTTTGACAAGTGGCCTAAGTACAGCAAATACAACAAGAAAGAGATTAGCAAACTTTGTATGCCTGCAAATGAGGCATACGAGGGATGCGCCCTATACATGTACATTCAGTATATCCTTCATGTTCAGCTTACTGACGTGAGGAACGAGGCACGAAGGAAGGGTATCATAATAAAGGGAGACATCCCAATCGGCATAAGCCGCAACAGTGTGGAGGCATGGGCAGAGCCACATCTCTTCAACCTTGACAGTCAGGCTGGTGCCCCACCAGATGACTTCTCCGTAAATGGCCAGAACTGGGGATTCCCTACCTACAACTGGGACGAGATGGCAAAGGACGGCTACAATTGGTGGGTACGCCGATTCACGAAGATGGCAGAATACTTTGACGCCTATCGTATAGACCATGTACTCGGATTCTTCCGCATCTGGGAGATTCCTATGCACAGCGTCCACGGACTTTTGGGTCACTTCTCCCCTGCCCTCCCTATGAGCGCAACGGAGATAGAGGGTTACGGCATCAAGTTCCGCCAAGACATGATGACACGTCCTTACATTACAGACGAGTCACTCGAAACAATCTTCGGCTACAGAAAGGAACTCGTGACAACAATATACCTCAACTCACGACCTGACGGAAAGTATGACCTCAAGGAAGAATACGGCACCCAGAGGAAGATACAAGCCGCCTTCAAGGACAAGACTGACGAGGAGAGCATAGCCATAAGGGACGGACTCTATGCGCTGGCAAGTTGCGTACTCTTTGTACCCGACAACAGATACCAGAGACTCTATCATCCACGCATATCTGCCCAAAGTGACTTCACATACAAGGCTTTGCCAAAGCATGAGCAGGAGGCATTCGATAAACTGTACAACAACTATTTCTACAAGCGTCACAACGACTTCTGGTATAATGAGGCGATGGAGAAACTGCCAATCCTCACACAATCAACGAGGATGCTCACATGTGCCGAAGACCTCGGAATGGTGCCTGACTGTGTGCCATGGGTAATGGACAACCTACGCATACTGAGCCTTGAGATTCAGACGATGCCAAAGGCTATGGGCTTGGAATTCGGATTGCTTCACGACAATCCTTACCGCTCTGTTGCAACCATATCCACACACGACATGCCACCTCTCCGCCTATGGTGGAAAGAAGATGCGGCAAGGGCACAGAGATTCTACAACAACGCTTTGCAGAAGGACGGTCCAGCTCCAAAGGATGCTCCAGGATGGCTGTGCGAGGATATCGTGGTGCGCCACCTCTTCTCACCATCAGCCCTATGTCTGCTGTCTTATCAGGACTGGCTCTCGATAGACGACAATCTCCGTCACAAGAATCCTGAGGACGAGCGCATCAACATACCTGCCAACCCACGCCACTACTGGCGATACAGGATGCACCTCAACATAGAGGATCTACAAAATGCCAAGACGTTCAACGAGAAGGTAAGGGCACTCATAGAGAACTCGGGAAGAGAGTAAGCAGCCCCCTAACCCCCGAAGGGGGCAGCCATCCGGAGAAATCTCTCTAGAAGGGCTAGAAGGGCTAGAGCCTCTAGAAAAACTAGAATAACTAGATAAACTAGAACAGCTAGACAAGCTAGAACAACCATAAAAAATTAACAAAAGATTGTGGATAAGCCAAAGAGGAGCAAATGGAAATTCATGGTAGTGTTCGGAGTCACCATGGTTCTGCTTGCGATAATAAGACATACATTCGCCATAGACACCACAAGGCACAAGGAACATACCAACGAGCTTGCCGAAGGACAATATGACGGAGACGAGACGACGGCGTTCGACGATGAGTTGAACCCGCTTGACACAATAGGGATAACGCCAGAGGAGGCAAACCGCCTGAAGTTCGACGTAACGGAATGTTACGACTTCACGAACGACACGCTGAACAGGCCTCACAGGATAAAGGGCGTGTGGAGTTTTGACCAATGCTTCCACGACCTGAACGACGTGCAGCTCTTGGCGGCACAAGCCAATGGCATCCCCCCTGTGGCTAACATGGAAGAAGCCAAGGAATATATTGCCGCCCACAAGCTGGTGGACATCAGCCATTCACCATATTACGTGGTGGACGGACTTACCCACTCCATGCCGTACCTCGTTCCCAAGGCTCAGCAACTTGTGAACACCATCTGTCTCAACTTCATCGACTCCCTACAGATGAAAGGTATAATGCCACACCTACCTGTCATCACATCCGTACTAAGGACTACGGACGACGTGAGGAAGCTACAGAAGGGCAACGGAAACGCCACAACAAACTCGTGCCATTGCTACGGCACGACCGTGGACATCTCGTACAACAGATTCATGCCCATCACAGGCAAGCACACGTCATCCATGCCGCTCACACGTATGGATTATGATATGAAACAGGTGTTGAGCGAAGTCCTCTACGACCTGAGGGAACAAGAGAAGTGTTACGTGAAATACGAATTGAAACAAGGATGCTATCACCTGACAGTAAGATGAACGAATATCTTCATTTCCTGCCAAAGGAAACAGACAACATACCATCGCCTGAGAAGTTTACATTTCCGTTCTGCTACGAGCCACACCCTCTTTGCGTGGCTGCCGTGGAACAGATAAAGGACGACATAAGGCAACGATTCATATCACTCCAGACATCAGGCAAAATGTTTGGAGTGCTTGTTGTACAGACACCTTACGGCAGGGGATTCCTATGCGCATTCTCAGGCATATTGGAGGGCAGCTACCACCACGACGGATTTGTACCTCCCATACTCGACATACGTCATCCAGAAGGATACTTTGCGAAGGAAGAAAGACTCATTTCTGATATAAACGCAAGGATAGCAAGTCTTGACAAGACAAAGGATGCGGAAGAGATAGAAGCCCTCAAGACAGAGCGCAAGCAAAAGTCCCTTGCCTTGCAGACATGGCTCTTCCTCAATTACGAGATGTTGAACATCAAGGGTGAGAAGAAACATCTTTTGGAAATATTCAAGGATTACAAGGCACCACTTACCGTGGAGCAATACAAGCAGAAGGCAAAACCCACAATAGGCGTACCTCCAGCAGGTTCGGGCGAATGTTGTGCGCCTAAGATGCTACAGTTTGCATTCAAGGAGAACTGGAAGCCTCTCTGCATGGCAGAATTCTGGATGGGTGCCTCGCCAAAGGATGAGTTAAGGACAGAAGGACACTACTACCCTTCGTGCAACAGCAAGTGTAAGCCTATCCTCAGTCACATGCTCGTGGGACTTGACGTGGAGGAGAATCCCATGATTGCACGTAACCGTAAGGTGGCAAAGGAGATGAAGGTGCTCTACAGGGACGAGGATATAGCGGTCATCTGTAAGCCTTCGGGTATGCTCAGCGTACCTGGCAAGGAGGACGATCTGCCATCGGTAGAAGGCACATGCCGCGAGATGTTCCCAAACGCCACAGGAGCCATGATTGTCCATAGACTTGACATGGACACATCAGGAGTAATGGTTATTGCACTCAACGAAGATGCGCACAAGAATCTTCAGGAGCAATTCATCAAGCATACTGCACAAAAGAAATATATTGCGATAATAGAGGATAAGGAGTTGCTGGCTTCCCTGCCCAAGGATGGCGAGATTTCCCTTCCGCTATGTGGCAACCCATTTGACCGCCCACGACAGATGGTAAGCTACGAGCATGGCAAGAAGGCACATACGAGATACAAGATAGGAGAAAAGACGGACAAAGGCATCAAGGTGGAACTATGGCCTCTCACAGGTCGTACACACCAGCTAAGGGTTCATTGCGCCCATCCAGACGGCTTAGGCAGCCCAATCGTTGGCGACAATCTCTATGGTCACACCTCCGACCGTCTATACCTACATGCCGAGGGGCTCACATTCCGCCACCCAAAGACAGGAGAACAGATGGAATTTGATGAGGTGAGTTTTTAAGTTATTCTTAAGTTTTTAAGTTTGTAGGTTCTTAAGTTTTTATGTTCTTGCTGCCATAAATTCTGAGGAAACAAAAAAACATAAACATAATAATATTTTAGGATAAAGTTGTTCAGCGCTTTACCCAGTTCTCTATAACAATATTAGGAATTCTGCCTAAGTGTTTGACATTTTCAGTTACAAGAATAAGGCTATTATAAACGGCAGAAGAACCGATAAGAACATCAAAGTCATCTATTCTTTCGCCTTTTAATTCAAGGTATGCTTTGTTTTCTCCAAAGAGTTGCAGGCAATCACGAACAGGAAGTACCCTAAAGAGCTGTTCAATAATCAACACCTCTTTTCGTTTCTCCTCATAGTTACCACTTTTTGAGGCTCCATAATATAATTCAGCAAGAGTAATTTCCGATATATAAAATGTTGCACCTTTTAAGGAGCTAAGTCTCTGAGCCAAATTATATTTTTTCTTGAGTAGATAGATACAAATATTAGTATCCAACAGATATGATTTAATCATATTCCCATGATTTTCCTGGTTTCTCCCTGTGTTCGGGAAGAGTATATTTCATTTATCTCTTCCTCCGCAGTCTTTCCATCATCAGCCCATGCTGACATAGAATCAAAGACCTTTTCATATGAAAAGTCCTCTTTTGGAGCATTTTTTTCTGACAAGAGCAAAATCATTAGATTATTTTTTACTTCCTGTTCTTCATCTTTTAGATGAAGTGTATCATACAAGTAATGAGCTCTTCTTATTGCATTATTCATACCCATCTGTTTTTGATTACGATGCAAAAGTAAATATTATTTCATGAACTACCAAGAAAACCTTGTCCTTATCCTCTGTTTTCTTTATGTTTAATGTAGAATTGCCGTTTTTATGTTCTTGCGGTCACATATTCCGTGAAAACTAAAAAACTCAAGAACCCAAAAACTTAAGAACTTAAAAACAAAAAAAGAGACCAACAAATGTTGATCTCTTTTTTGGAGGTGCCTACCCGATTCGAACGGGTGTAAACGGTTTTGCAGACCGGTGACTAAGCCACTCATCCAAGGCACCATTTTGTTTCGCAAGTGAGTTTGTTTCTCGTTTGCGGGTGCAAAGGTAGATATATTTTTCATACCGACAAAGGTTTTGTCGATTTTTTTTCAAAAAAAACGTTTTTTTCTGCATTTTCCTTGCATGAGAACCTTTTCGAACCTACTTTTGCAAGAGAAAACAGGTTAAATTCAGAATTAAAAATTCAAAATTCAGAATTTATATTGAGGGCAGAGTCTTTACATAGGATTGTATTACTCACGTCTCATTACTCATTTCTCATTAGAATATAATCATGATTGAACATAAGGTTAAAGAATATATAAAGGGACATTCCATGCTCAAGGATGGCGACAAGGTGGTCGTGACCCTGAGCGGAGGGGCAGATTCTGTATCGCTCCTGCTCATTCTTCATGCACTCGGATATGAGTGTCATGCTGCACATTGCAATTTTCACCTAAGGGGCGAGGAGAGCATGAGGGACGAGAGGTTTGTCACAAGCCTTTGCGAACACCTCAACATTCCGCTCCACAAGACGGATTTCGATACGGAGACATATTCTAAGGAGAAGGGCATCAGCATAGAGATGGCGGCAAGGGAGTTGCGCTACGACTATTTCCGCAAGCTCAAGGATGAGGTGGGTGCCAAGGCGATTGCCGTTGGACATCACAGGGACGATAATATCGAGACACTTTTCCTTAATCTCGTGAGAGGAACAGGTATTCAGGGACTTTGTGGCATTCAACCCGTAAATGAGGACATCATACGCCCTCTTCTTTGCGTGAGCCGTGAGGAGATACTCGACTATCTCGCAACGAAAGGACAGACATACGTCACGGACAGCACGAACCTTGAGGATGTCTATAGCCGTAACAAGATAAGACTTAACGTCCTTCCTGAACTCCAACAGATAAACCAAGGGGCAATGGAGAACATAAGGGCGACCATCAACAATCTCAACGAAGTAAGGAAGATTTACGAGACAACAATCAAGGCTGATATTGAAAGATGCAAGGCAAAGGAGACGGACGCATACAATATCAAGGAGTTGTTCAGGTGCATCTCCCCTACTTCCATTCTCCACGAAATCGTCTATCCGCTCGGCTTCAACAAGGCGCAAGAGGCTGATATTCTTAATGCGGCAAAGCTAGACGAGACAGGTAAGATGTTCTATTCCGCAAGCCATATAATCACGATTGACAGAGGAAGGATTGTCGTTTCTGCCAAGGGCAAGGAAAGGAGATTTCCTGTGAGCCTCAACGACTTCAAGGAGATAGAATGCCAACACATGAATATTGACGAGTGTGTGATTATCAAGGATAAAGCATACGCCTTTATTGATGCCGACAAAGTGAAGGGCGAGTTGACTGTTCGCCCTTGCAAGACGGGAGACGCATTCACGCCTTTCGGTATGAACGGTCGTAAACTCCTGAGCGACTACATGACCGACCGCAAATTCAACCGCCTACAGAAGATGAGCCAGCTTGTCCTCTGCGACGCAGATGGCGAAATCGTATGGCTCATCGGCGAAAGGGCTTCGGACAAATACAGGATTGACGAGAATACGAAGAAGGTGATAAGGCTGAAAGGCACCCTCGAAGGCCCCCTCCTAACCTCCCCAAAAGGGGAGGAACTGCCATCCGGAACACATAAATGACACTTTGACAAGAATTGGTATAAAATTCATTACAAAGTGCCCAATTTAGAGTATGAAAGAAGTAGAGACAAAGTAGGGACTTATTAGGGACTCATTAGGGAGGTACATGAGACTTAGCAAAATGAAAGCGGACGAGGCGAATACGTGACAAAATGATTTTTTACGTGCGACACATTCATTTTCAGGAGCCTTTCAAGGAGATGTGGTCATGACGCAGAACTCAAATGCAGAGAAAAGCATACAGGAACGACACAAACGACCATGATTTGACGCGTTTCACCTAAATAAAAGAAAATTATTCGCACAACAGGTTGAGAAATATATTTTTTTATAGTATCTTTGCCAACGAATATGAAAAAAGAAACATCATCACCAGTATATCAGCACGAGATAATCGAGTTTGTCACAGTTGCTGTGCAATACTGCGCCTTCCTGGAACAAGCAGAAAGCAAGGGACGCGAGGAATTTGTAGATACAATCCTGAAGGTCCTTCCATTGTTGTATCTGAAAGGTGCACTCTTGCCAAAGTACGAGTTGTTCTCCGAAGAGGAGCCAGAGGACTTCGTGACAGAAGAGAACTACGAGATAATCAGGAATAACATAGCATTTGTTCTTGGGGACAAAGATGACTACCTCGATGTCTTCATGGAAGACATGAAATACAGCGAGACACCTATCCTCACGACAATAAGTGAGAATCTGGCTGACATCTATCAGGACCTCAAGAACTTTGCATGTGCCTACAAGGACGGTAACGAGGACTGCATGATGAACGCCATTGCCGTATGCAAGGACAATTTCATCCATTACTGGGGACAGAAACTCACCAACGTGATGCGTGCCCTGCACGATGTCCGTTACTCGTCGCAGGAAGATGACCTGCAATACGAAGAATAAAAAGAGAATCCTTTTCAAAAATGGTTACTATTCACGATAAATACGATAAGAAAGAAATACAGAAACTGCCACGCGCTCTGTTCGATGGGAAGATTGTCACAATCATCTCGGAACAAGAGGCAGAGAAAGCCGTTGACTTTCTTATGACGCAGCAGATACTCGGATTCGACACCGAGACACGCCCCTGTTTCAAGAAAGGGCACACCAACCTCGTAGCTTTGCTGCAGGTTTCGACACATGACATCTGTTTCCTGTTCAGACTTAACAGGATAGGACTTCCCGACTGTCTCAAGAGACTCCTTGAGGACTGTTCGATAACAAAGGTAGGATTGTCCCTTCAGGACGATCTCCGAGTGCTCAGCCACAGGTCAGAGTTCACTCCGGGCACATTCATCGAGTTGCAGAAGGAGGTAAGAGACCTCGGAATAGAGGACATGAGTCTCCAGAAGATTTTCGCCAACCTCTTTGGCGAGAAGATTGCCAAGAACCAACAGCTCTCCAACTGGGAAGCAGAGAGCCTCACAGAAGCCCAGCAGCTCTATGCTGCCACAGACGCATGGGCATGCATCCGCATCCACGAGGAGATAAAGCGTCTCAAGGCTACAGGCGACTATGCACTCGCAAAGACGCCTGCAATCGAAATGGAGCCAAAGGCAAAGGCTGCAGGCGAATGATTCTTCAAGGACGAAGAATTATTCATCCTTAACCTTCGCTCAAAAAAGGGAACACAAAAGGATTCAACATACATATTATTTATGAAGCAACTATATCTCAAGAGAGGAAAAGACGAATCACTCCGCAGATTCCATCCTTGGATATTCAGCGGAGCAATACATCACATGTCAGAGCAGCCAGAAGAAGGCGAGACAGTTGAGGTATTCACATCCGAAAACGAATACATCGCCACAGGACACTTCCAGATAGGAAGCATAATGGTGCGAGTCCTCTCATTTGAAAACGAAACGATAGATCAGAAATTCTACGAGCACAGACTTGCCGTTGCACTCGATGTCCGCCGCTGCATAGGAGTGGCAGGACGAGAAGACAACACAACCTACCGACTTGTTCACGGCGAGGGAGACAACCTCCCAGGACTCGTAATCGACGTGTATGGCAAGACAGCCGTAATGCAGGCACACTCCGTAGGAATGCACGTTGACAGGATGACAATAGCCGAGGCACTCAAGAACGTGATGAAGGGCGAGATAGAGAACATCTACTACAAGTCAGAGACAACCCTTCCGTTCAAGGCAGACCTCAATCAGGAAAACGGATTCCTACTCGGCGGATGTGCCGACGACATAGCCATAGAGAACGGGCTCAAGTTCCATGTTGACTGGCTCAGAGGACAGAAGACAGGCTTCTTCGTTGACCAGCGCAACAACCGCAGCCTTCTCGAACACTACTCCAAGGGAAGAAAAGTTCTGAACATGTTCTGTTATACTGGTGGATTCTCATTCTATGCGATGCGCGGCGGCGCAGAGCTTGTCCACTCAGTTGACTCTTCGCAAAAAGCAATCGACCTTACCAATGCCAATGTAGAACTCAATTTCCCAGGAGACACAAGACACAAAGCCTTTGCAGAGGACGCATTCAAGTTTCTCGACCAGATGGAGACACCATACGACCTCATTATCCTTGACCCACCAGCATTCGCTAAACACAAGGATGCTCTCCGAAATGCCCTGAAGGGCTACACGAGGCTTAACAAGAAGGCCTTTGAGAAGATTACGCCAGGAGGAATAGTCTTTACGTTCAGTTGCTCACAGGCAGTTGACAAGGACCATTTCCGCACAGCCGTGTTCTCAGCAGCCGCAGCAGCAGGACGAAAAGTCAGAATTCTTCACCAATTGCATCAACCTGCTGACCACCCTATCAATATTTACCATCCAGAGGGTGAGTACTTAAAAGGCCTTGTTTTATACGTAGAGTAATATCATATTTACATATTAGAAGTTCAAATACGCATCGAAATGTTAAAAAACATTTAAGATGCGTATTTTTTTTGCTTAAAGACTTGTTCAGTTAGCAAAAACCCCGTACATTTGCAACGTGTTTTTCATGGTATTAGATTTATTTTAAGGTTAGTAAAGATTGCTTGTCGTGATGATAAGCAATTTTTTTTACGCTTTGCTAAGTTTCTTAGCAAAGCGTAATTTTTTAGAACATCCGCTAAATACGACAATAAAAATCCACATCTAAGATTTGTATTTCGATATTTTTCCTTAAATTTGCACCACGTTTCCGAACAACAAGTACGAAAACCATATTGGCTCGGTAGCTCAGCTGAATAGAGCGTCAGATTCCGGTTCTGCAGGTCATGGGTTTGAATCCCATCCGAGTCACGACATTATACAAAAAGCGCAACGAAACAACAATCATTTCGCTGCGCTTTGTTTTTACCCCGAAGGGATAGGTTTTGAATGGGTGCTTAGGTTGCCTTACTTGTTGTTGGTAAATGTTGCACTTCCGCTTCCTGTCTTAGACGTCTTTATGTTGCCTGCCTTGCCGTTCATATTGATCCTTCCTGAGCCTGTTGTGGTGCCATGGAAGCTGTCAGTGAAGACCTCTCCAGTTACGCTGCCAGAGCCAGCAATAGAGACGCTTGTGTTCTTGTTTGAGCCGTTATAGACAATGTCTCCGCTTCCTGCTAAAGATATGTTTGCTTCGTAGCATGTGGCATTCACGTTGACATTACCAGAGCCGGAAAGGCTTATTGCTTGTTTGCCGTTAACCTTTGCCTTGCCAACAGATACGTTACCGCTACCTGCAAGGTTGATGTCCATATTGGTGCATGTGGCATTACCTATCTTTATTTTTCCTGAGCCGGAAAGTTGAAAAACGATGTTTTCGATGTTCAGGTCAGTTTTAGCAGTGAATGAGCCAGAGCCAGCACCATTGTACTTCTCTATTGTAGGAGAATAGACATCGACGTACGCATTCTTTACAGTTGTCTTGCCATTTACCTTGATAAGACCACCGAGATGTGACTCCTTCTTTCCTTCTATATAGACAACGAGCTTGTTGCCGTCAACCCTTGTCTTTATTTCCTTTATGTCCCCTTCGTCACAATGAGCTACTACCTTGAATATTTTGCTCTGGTAGTAGTTGATTTTGATACTTCCAGATTGCTCAATCTTTGTGAAGCCATTGAGATGTCGGTCTTCAGAGTTCTTTGGTTTTGCTTGTGCCATAGTATTGCATAATGCGAATGCTGTGGCGAATGTTAGAAATTTGTTCATGTTTCGTTTTGTTTGTTTTTATCGTTCTGCAATATTTTATGTGGGTGATGTTTTTCTGCCCACGAATTACACGAATGGACACGAATTTTCAAGTCCTTTTGTTTATGTTATTACACTAAGACAACATGTGTTGTCTGCGAATGACACGAATGCCGTCCGGCTTCATGTCGATGTGCAAGATTCGTGAAATTCGTAATTGCACGAGCAATTCTTCGTGTAATGTAAATAGCATAGAACTGGCAATTTCGTGCAAATTCGTGTAATTCGTGGTTAAAAATCCCCCTACAAAAAACTGTAGAATCGTTTGTTATGACTTATTCTGCGTTCTGAACGGTGGCTATCGCATCTTCTTTATGTCATTCAGCTGGATGCCCTTGCCAGTAAGTGCAAGTACGTTCAGGGAGCTTTCAGAGTAGTTTATGAGGATGAAAACAGAACGGCTGTTCTTCAGCTTCTTCTGCCTTATTATTGTTGTTTCCCCGCTTTCGTTCAGTCGCATCAGGTCCTCATAGCCTTCTGAGTTGCTGAATGACTTCATTGCATCCTCCTTGATGGATGGAATAAGGCTCTTGTTGTTCACCTCCATTATGCGTAAGGCTTCAAACTGCTTTGAGCCATTGCTTTTGGAATTGCCTTTCTTCTCTATGGCAGCAAGCATGCTCTTGGATATGAACACCACATCCACGTTAGGCTTGCCTTCATATCTATTGAAGAACTCATCCTGTGCAAAACCTGCTATTGCAAAGGTCAGGATGATAAGTGTCATATATAATCTTTTCATAATCGTTGACTCTTGTTATTGTATGTACTTGTCAAGCTTGTTTATGATGTTTGACGTTTTTGCCTCTGCCTTGTCCACACCTTTCTCACCCATTTCTATTGTTCGTGAGAAGAGTGCGAGTGCCTTGGCTGACTTCTCGTATGCTTCGTCAGGATTTGTAAACGTATCCTTGTCGTATGCTATCTGAGTGTCGTTGTTGTGGCTTATGACATAATAGCTTCCTAAGCCTGCAATGATGGCAACAGAGGCTGCGATGTGACGGAATATTGGAGACTTGTAGAATGGAATTGTCTTTCTGACAGTTTCGTTCTCTACGACTCCAGAGCCTTGACTCTCGGCTTCCTTTTCCCATTCGTCCACCTTTGCAAGGAGACGTTCCTCAAGATTGTCGGGAACATCCTGTTCTTCATTCTTTGCCCTTGACATGGATGCAAACATCATCTTGTCTGCCATGAGGTCTTCAGGAAGACTTGTGGCATGAGCAAAGAACTCAATAAGTTCCTCTTCTTCCTCCGTGGTGCTTGTGCCATCGTAGAAGTGCTGAAGTTTCTGTCTTATTATCTCTATGTTCATCATCATGTAAGTTTAGCAAATTGTTCTCTAATACTCTTTCTTCCTCTGCATAGCAGGGAACGTATGTTTGTCTGGGAGAATCCAGATGCAGCTTCTATTTCCTCCATCGAACAGTCCTCTATGTCCCTCATCGTGACCGCAAGTCGTTGTGGTGGTGGGAGGTTGTCTATTGCTTTTCGCAGGTGCTCCAGCTCGTCCCTTGCTTCCATTGCTTGCTCCTCACGTGTGGCAGGAGTGAATGTCTCGGAGATGTCATCAATGTCGGTATTTGTGTCGAGCTCGTTTGCCCTAAGCCGGTCGAAACAGATGTGCCGAAGGCTTGATATGCAATACGCTTCTATGTTTTCAACCTCATCGAGAGAGTCACGCATGTTCCACAACTTGAGATACGTATCCTGTACGGCATCCTCGGCATCATTCGTGTTGCCAAGAAGATGTATTGCACATCGGAAAAGCCGTCGATGATATGATGATACGAGTATTCTGAATTGTTGTGAGGACAGCATGTCGTGTTGAGTTAAAAGTTAAACTTGAGCAACGAGGTTGCATTATTAAGCATGAATACCGTTTAGAGGCCGAATCCGACACCAATCATGAATGGTGCGAGGTTGAAATCATGACCAGGTGTCTGGTTAGAGTACTTCAACTTCATGAGGTCAGTAACTCCGAGTCGTCCGATAATGCAGAAGTCGTTGAATCCTGCGCAGAGGAGAAGGTTTACACCGAGAGCCTCGATGTCAGGGTCGTTGACAACCGTATGCTTGTTTCCGTTATACTTAACTCGTGACAATGCTCCAAGTCGCCATTCGAGTTCTGCACCAGCAGAGAGGGAGAATTTCTCGTTTCGTGACTGATAGCCAATCATGAGAGGCATACGGATGCTCCAGTATCTGAGCCAGCTCTTGTCAAGTTCTACTTCCGGATTGTAATTGTCGAAGAAGAGTCCACCGTTCTCATCCTTCAAGATGGCATTGCTGTCTCTGAAGCGTATGGATGTACGGCTGAAACCAAGGTTGAGTGAGCAACCGAACTTATGATCCTTTGTGAAGTCGCCATTCCAAGAGAAGAGGTACATTCCCCACTCGTATGATGAGTTCTTCTGTGTGAGAGCTTCTGCCTTGTTAAACGTTCCTGTTGGAGTGAGCTGTGAGAAGCCGAAATAGATGGCAGGAAGGTTGTTTGTGTAATGCTTGGTGCAAACCTTGTAAGGTGAATCAGTATTCTTGTTGTGGTTGGTAGTGAAAGACAACTCGTACTTGCCATGGAAGAGAGACATCTTCTTAATGTTTCCTTCATCGTTGAGTTCAATCTTGTCACCATCGTTATTTGCTGGTTCCAATTCACTCTCTATCTCTGATGCGTTCATTACTGATGATTGCATGCTCATTGCAACAAGGATTGCGAAAAATAATTTCTTCATAATAGTGTTTTGTTTTTTAGTTTTTAATTCGTTCTATAAGCATAGACGTAAGTTTTGTTTCTTTTGTTGCAAGAAAAATCAACTTTTTTTTATTTTTTTTGTTTTTATGTGTTTTTTGCTGAGTTTTTCCGTTGCAAATGTATGGAATTATTTCCTATCTTTGTGCGCAAAAGAAGAAAAATATGAGTAAGACTCAACAGACAATAAAGGAAAGGACGAATTCAGGGTTGCGTGAACCTGGCAAGTACAAGGTCATAATGCATAATGACGACTTTACGACCATGGAGTTCGTGGAGAGCGTACTGCGTACCGTGTTCAGGCACTCGGCAGACAAGGCACGTGCCTTGATGCTTATGATTCATGAGGAAGGAAAGGCCATTGTGGGCATCTATTCATTGGACATCGCCATCACGAAGGTGCAGAAGGCTACGATGATGGCTCGCAATAATAACTTCCCGTTAAAGATTACTTACGAAAAGGACTAAGACACAAATATGAAATATACGGATTATGTATCGGAAGCATATAGAATAGTAGGCGAGATAGTGGACAAGGCTCAGTGTGAGCTTATCACTCCCGAACACCTCCTGCTTGCCATGCTCAGGCAGTCCATATTTGAGGAGGCACTCTTCTATGCCGATGCGGATACGGATCGTATGCGCAAGGAACTGGAGCAATACGTGGGTCAGATTGACCATGTGAATGAGGGTGACGACATAACTGCGTCCATACAGCTGCAGTTCGTCATGGAGCGTGCCGCACAGATTGCCACAAGTTCCAGTCGCAAGGTGTACGACATCCCTCATCTCGTGAGGGCAATGTACGACCTTGAGGACAGTATGGCACACTATGTCATAGAGAAGTACGTGGGAGTGGAGCAGAGCACGTTCATGCAGATTCTTGCCGACACCTACATGGATGAGGAAGACGAGGGCACTTCTCCTGCCTACGAGGGCGAGGAGGAGCAAGGCCCTATGATGTGGCGTCAGTTTGTGGTGTGCGTCAATGAGAACATCGACAGCCACAATCCGCTCATAGGACGCGAGGAGGAACTTGACCGTACCATTCAGGTGCTGTGCCGTAAGGATAAGAACAATCCGCTTCACGTGGGCGAGCCGGGTGTGGGTAAGACTGCACTTGTGTACGGACTTGCCAAGCGCATAGAGGATGGCAATGTGCCTGCACGGCTTGAGGGGTGCAAGATTTATTCCATGGACATGGGCACTCTCCTTGCAGGAACGCAGTTCCGTGGCGACTTTGAGAAGCGCATTAAGAGTATCATGGATGGCGTGCTCAAGGAGGGTAATGCCATTATATATATAGATGAGATTCACAACCTCGTGGGAGCAGGACAGACGAGTGACGGTTCGCTCGATGCCTCTAACATGCTGAAGCCTTACCTTGAGAGTGGAGAGATACGTTTCATAGGTAGTACGACGTATCAGGAGTACAACCGCTATTTCTCCAAGAGCAAGAGTCTCGGGAGGCGTTTCCAGCAGATTGACATCCTTGAGCCTTCTGCCGATGAGACGGAGAAGATTATTGAGGGCTTGAAGGATAAGTACGAGAGTTTCCATGGCGTGAAATATGCCAGCGACGTTGTTCGCTATGCCATAGACAGGAGCGTGAAGTTCATCAATGACCGCTTCCTCCCGGACAAGGCTATTGACCTCCTTGACGAGGCAGGTGCTTTCCGTGAGCTTCATCCTTTGCTTGACAAGAAGGGCAAGCCTAAGGCTAAGCGATACCAGACGGTAGATACCAAGCTTATAGATGATGTGCTTGCCAAGGTGTGCAAGATTGACGCCAAGGCTCTGCGTGAGGAGTCAAACACAGACCTCATGTCGCTTGCCGAGCGCATAAAGGCTCAGATTTACGGTCAGGATGAGGCTGTGCGTCAGGTCGTGGAGTCGGTGCAGATGTCCAAGGCAGGATTGCTTGATGACAACAAGCCGATAGCATCCCTCCTCTTCGTCGGACCTACGGGTGTGGGCAAGACGGAGGTGTGCAAGGTTCTTGCCAAGGAACTGGGCATAGAGCTTGTGCGCTTCGACATGAGTGAATACACGGAAAAGCATACCGTGGCCAAACTCATCGGTTCGCCTGCCGGTTATGTGGGCTATGAGGATGGAGGACTCTTGACGGATGCCATTCGCAAGTCGCCTAACTGTGTCCTCTTGCTTGACGAGATAGAGAAGGCGCACCCTGATATCTACAACATCCTGCTTCAGGTGATGGATTATGCCAAGCTGACTGACAACAAGGGACAGAAGGCTGACTTCAAGAACGTCATACTTATCATGACGTCAAATGCAGGAGCGCAGTATGCAAGTCAGGCATCCGTGGGATTTGGCAGTAGCGTGTCTGCTGGACAGGCGATGATGACTCAGGTGAAGAAGACCTTCAAGCCAGAGTTCCTTAACCGCCTCTCTGGTACTGTTGTGTTCCGTGACATGGACATGACCATGGCTGGACTTATTCTTGACAAGAAGCTACGCCAGCTCTCCGATAAGCTTTCAGCTAAGGCAGTCACTCTCACCCTCACGGACGATGCACGTGCACACCTTCTCAAGGCTGGTTACACCAAGCAATACGGAGCGCGAGAGATGGATCGTGTCATACAGCAACAGCTCAATCCTCTTCTTATGCGTGAGATTCTCTTCGGCAAGCTTAAGAAGGGTGGCGAGGCAAAGGTGCTTGTCACGGATGGAACGTTAAAGCTTGAATAAGACAGATGAGCTAATGCAGGAATAAGATCGACCTGTACGGTTGAAACTGTATGTTGTTTTTTGCCGCAGTGCGGCCAGTTAA
>CAMOVB010000036.1:0-18769 GCA_946626925.1 uncultured Prevotellaceae bacterium | reverse complement strand
CGAGACGGAGCACCCCAACTGTCATGTTCTCATAATCCATAAGGATAAAGAACATATAGAGAATGGCGATAAGCGAGCCAAAGAAACCGAGTATGACATCCACACCACTAAGAACAAAGGAGAATAGTTGTGGAATCCTCTCTTCGATGAACGATGACACATCGCTGAAAGTAAGCATATTGGCGATATGATTGAAATCAACGTTGTGTCGTATGAACCTGTCAATCTCGCTCGTAATACGTTCGGAGGCATCTATACTCTTTGCGTAGTTTATAACTATGTCCTTCACCTTTGCGCACTCGTCAATAACAGGTGGTATTGTGAAGTAGCAAGCTAATCCAAATATACCGAGTACCACGAGGAGCGCAACAATAATGCTTATCAGTCGATTGCGCAAGTGGCACTTATATTGAAAGAAGCACACCAAAGGATAGAGCATGTACGCAAAGAGCCATGCTACGAGAAATGGAATAAGCACTCCGCTCAACTGCTTAAGCAACAAATACACTATGACCAAAGCCGCTAACAATAGGAGCCCTCGGACAAATCGGTCGAATGTGATTTCCTTATGTTTCATTTTTCTCTTTATTTTTACATAGAATGAGGAGGTAGAAAGGTCCGTTCTTCACTCTTTTCTTGACATTTCTCAGCAAAGATATATGTAAAAGATTAAAAAAAGATAAAAAATCGCGTAAATGTTACTTTTAATAAGTTTTTCTCCTTATTTTTGCACCATGTTATATATAGTACCTACACCTGTTGGTAACATGGAGGACATGACGATGCGTGCCATCCGTGTTCTGAAAGAGGCAGACCTCATCCTTGCCGAAGATACAAGGACATCTGGTGTCCTGCTTCAGCATTTCGACATTCACACACCATTGCTCTCTCATCACAAGTATAATGAGCATGAGACAGTAGAGCAAATGGTTCAACGTCTAAAGGGCGGTCAAACCATAGCACTCATAAGTGATGCGGGCACTCCAGGAATAAGCGACCCTGGTTTTCTTCTCTCACGAGAATGTGCAAGGGCAGGCATTGAGGTACAGACACTTCCGGGCGCAACAGCATTCGTGCCAGCGCTCGTGTCAAGTGGTCTTCCATGCGACAAGTTCGTGTTCGAGGGATTTCTGCCACAGAAGAAAGGACGACAGACACGACTTGAATTTCTCAAGGGCGAAGGACGCTCGATAGTATTCTACGAATCTCCACGTCGACTACTCAAGACACTTGAACAGTTTGCCGAGATTTTTGGTGCAGAGCGTCACGTCAGCGTGGCACGTGAGATTTCAAAATTACACGAGGAGCACATAAGGGGAACACTCTGCGAGGTCATAGAGCATTTCACTAAGACAGAGCCTCTTGGCGAAATAGTCATCATCCTCGAGGGCGCAAGCGAAACAGACATTACAGTTAAAGCGGAAATAACTAACAATAAAAAACAAAACAGAAACAAAGAACAAGAAAACTTCAACCCACTCATAATGGGAAATGGTAAGTCCAAGAACAAGTACAAGTAGAGTTAAGAGTTTTATATTGCAATAACTTAAGAACTTAATAACTCACAAACTTAAAAAACAATAAACTCAATCATAGATTATGAAGAAGATTTATTTTATTGCTGCAATATCTATGGTGCTTGCATCATGCGGACCAAGCAGCAAGGAGCTTAAGGCTCAGGCAGAGAAAGACTCACTCCAGAATGTCATCGACATGAAGGACAACGAGATTAACGACCTCATCGGTACATTCAATGAGGTACAGGAAGGCTTCAATCTCATCAATGAGGCTGAGAATCGTGTAAATATGATGAAGGCTAATGCTGAGAACAACAGTGCTGCAGCCAACATCCGCGACAACATGAAGTTCATTCAGGAACGCCTTCAGGAGAACCGTCAGAAGATTGAAGAACTCCAGCGAAAGCTCAACAACAGTTCCATCAACGCTCATAAACTTAAGGAAATGGTTGCCCAGCTCGAGCAACAGCTTGAGGAGAAGAACAAGGAACTTGAAGACCTCCGTATGCAGCTTCAGTTGAAGGATCAGAAGATTGCTCAGCTCAGCACAGATGTCTCTAACCTCCAGTCTGAGAACGAGACAATGAAGGCATCAAAAGAACAGACAGAGATGATTGCGCGTAGTCAGGACGAACAGCTAAATTCTGCATGGTACGTTGTTGGTACAAGCAAGCAACTCAAGGAGCACAAGATTCTCGGCTCATCTTCTATTTTCAAGAAGAGTAAGGTACTTAAGGAGGACTTCGACGTCAACTACATGACTAAGATTGACATTCGCAAGACTACGGTCATTCCGCTTTCATCTAAGTCTGCCGATATTCTTACAACTCACCCAACAGGCACATACACACTTCTCAAGGATAGCAAGGGTCTCTATACTCTCCGTATCTCTGATCCTGCCAAGTTCTGGAGTGTAAGCAAGTACCTCGTTATTAAGGTGAAATAAAAGAAAAATGAGGTATGAGAAAAGAGTAATGTTCATTTCTCGCTTAACAATAACAAGAAACGCTTCCTGTAGCATCAACTACGGGAAGCGTTTTCTTTTATTTCTTCATTGCATAAAGGGCTGTACCAATGGTGGCAATTATGATATAGTTTTGTGTCAGCAAAATGGCGTACCTTAGCCTTTGATGGTGACGAAAAGAGAATGTGTCGGGTAGTGTATCCTCTTTTTGTCTTGTGTACTTTGGCTATGTTGTTTTTATATTGTAACTTTGCGTCATAATTTGATACAAAAGGAATAGTTATATGATAAATGTTATTGATACGGAAATAGAGGGAGTCAAGATTATTGAACCTCGTCTCTTTGGCGATGCCAGAGGATATTTCTTTGAGAGTTTTTCCCAAAAGGAGTTTGAAGAGAAGGTGTGTAAGACCACTTTCGTTCAAGATAACGAGAGCAAGAGTATTGCTGGAGTAGTTCGTGGACTCCATTATCAGAAGCCTCCATTTACTCAGAGCAAGCTTGTGCGTGTGGTTAAGGGTAGTGTACTCGATGTGGCTGTGGATATCCGTAAGGGTAGCCCAACATTCGGCAAGCATGTGGCTGTACTGCTCACAGAGGATAATCATCGTCAGTTCTTTGTGCCAAGAGGCTTTGCTCATGGCTTTGCTGTACTCAGCGATGAGGCCGTATTCCAGTATAAGTGCGACAACTATTATGCTCCACAGAGCGAGGGTGCAATAGCATGGGATGATCCTGACCTCGGTATCGACTGGCAAGTACCTACTGAGAACCGTATTCTCTCCGAGAAGGATGCCCATCATCCACGTCTCAGGGATGTGGAACTTGTGTTTGATATCAAGGAGCCACTATATTGATGTGTTTGTCTTTATCGCACCTAAGGTGCGGACGAAGAAAAAACAATAAAAACCGATAAAAACAATTAAAACAGAATCTTTATTACCAGCAGATGACATTCAAATGTTGGTTTTTATCTGTTTTTCCTTGTTTTTATCGGTTTATTTTTCGTCCGCACCTTTGGTGCGATATTCTTTTCTAACGAATCATCTTTTTCCCATCCTTGATGAATAATCCTTTGGAGGGTTCTTCTTCAAGTTGCTGGCCTGTGATTGAGTATATGCATCTGGGATGTTCTTCCTTCTTGATGCCGTCAATGGAGGCAGCCTCCTTGGTGGTGAGGAAATCCTGGAGTTTGAGCAGGGCTGGTTGTGCCTTGTGTGTGGAGTTGTCCCATAGTCCTCGGTTGAGCCATGAGGTGATGACCACATTCTGTGCACTCCATGTTGCCCCTCCGTTGCCGTTCTCTTCTGGAAACCAGTAGTAGAGGCCAGTAACGTTGGAGTGTCTTGCAAGTTCTGTTATTAGGTCGGAGACGAATTTTGACTGTCCCGTTGGTGTGGCTGCCCATGTTGTTTGTGTGTCATATTTTGCATCAGATGCAAAGTATTGGTAGAAATAAGCAGTCTCTACTATGTGCACTTCCTTGTCGGGAAATGATGTCGCAAGTGTTGATAGGGTAGAGCCGAGATGACTGAGTGTGTTGTGGTAGAAAGGGTAGTACGACAAGCCTATTATGTCATAATCCACGTCGTGGGCGTTTAGGCGTGAGTAAATCTCCTTCGTTGTGTTTGCCTCGCCACTTCGTTCTGTGTGTACGATTATCTTTGCGTTTGGTGTTACTTCCCTTACTGCCTTGGCAGCAGAGGAGAGTAGGGAATAGAAACGCTTCCATTGTGTACTCTCTGCACTTTGGTTGGTGTAACATTTGTCGTTGTCACTTTGCCAAAGCATACCGTATGAAATCTCGTTGCCTATCTGTACGAAGTCGGGTGTTGCGCCTCTTGATACGAGGGCTTCGAGACATTCCTTTGTGTAAGCGTAGATTTTTTCTTCGAGTGATTTGTCAGATGGATTGGTGCTGCTCAGAGAACCTTCGTACCAACTTTGCGGAATGTCCTGAAATGAAGGGTCGGCCCATGAATCAGAGTAATGAAAGTCGAGAAGGAAATTCATCCCGGCATCCTTGATGCGTTTGCCAAGTTTCTTTGCGTATTCAAGGTCCTGACATACGCCTGTCTTTGTTGTGCCCTTCTCCTTAGGAGAAACGAAAAGACGAACTCGCATTGAGTTCATCTTTGCATTATCTTTCATATATGTAAATGCGTCAATCTTTGTTCCCGCATTATCATAGTAAGGAGTGTTTACTCTTTCGTATTCTGGAAGCATCGAGATGTCTGCCCCCATGTTAATTCGGTTCTGTGCTGCCATACATAAACTTGTGGCACAGAATAGGCATGTAAATAGTATTTTTGTCATTCTAAATAATTATGGTTCTTCTTTTGTTGTTTCGTCCCAATTCATAGAGGTTATGACAGAGAAGTTCGGACAATTGCTTCCCTTAAAGAAACCGGAGATGCAAACGTCAGCTCTTTCCTGTCGGAAGTATTCCCAGTTCTTGTCGAGGGTCTCTTTTGTGTCGTCCCCTATGGCAATTGCAATCTTGACGTTCTTGCAAGTGAACGTCTCTCTCAGCTCCTTTTGGTTTTTGAGGAGATGGGAGTCCTTCGAATTGCTGTTAAATAGGTTCATCAACTTAATAAGTGGTGAATCGTTTGTGTAATCTTTGTTCCCAAACAAAGCGATTAAAGCATCCATAGTTGTAAAATTTTAGGTTTCGTTGGTTTCTCAAGACTATTTTTGAATGGCTGAAATTGCCCTTTCTTGTATTTCATTCTTGGATTGCAAATAAACGAATTTTACGGCGTATGACAAAATAATTTGCACTAAAAAGTGCATAAGAGAAAAAAAATGTATGTTTTTTTTGTTTTTTTACTTCTAATATGATGATAATTGTTAATTGGTATGCCGTAAGTCGTAAAATGTTGTACCTTTGTGGGTGATGCACTGTTGTGAGGTTGCACGGTTATGGTAGTGTGTATCTCACCAGATATTTTTTGTGTTAAGAATAAAATGTGGAGTCATTGAACAACCGTTCAACCTAAGAAACGAAAAATAAAAAAATATGAATATACTTTATCCTTTTCAATTTAAGCAGAATTTTTATGAAATGGTGTGGGGGGGAAACCGTCTCAAACCGATGAAGGGCTTGCCTGCAGATGATAGACATGTAGGTGAGAGTTGGGAAGTAAGTGCTGTCCCAGGCAAGGAGTCATACGTGGCTAACGGCCCTCTTGAGGGTTATTCTCTTCCACGTCTTGTCGATTTATATGGCGAATTGCTTCTAGGTCACAAGGTAGTAACGATGTATGGTAGGAAGTTTCCGCTTCTTGTGAAGTTTATAGATGCTGCAAAGGATTTGAGTATTCAAGTTCATCCAGACGATGACCTTGCAATGGCACGTCATGGCTGTTTTGGTAAAACTGAGATGTGGTTCGTTATGGATGCAGAGCCAGGCGCATATCTGTATTCTGGTTTCTCTACTCCTATTTCTAAGTATGAGTATGAAAAGCGTGTTGAGGATGGCTCAATATGTGATGTACTTTGTCGTCATGATGTGAAACGCGGAGATGTATTTTTCATTCCAGCAGGTCGTGTTCATGCAATAGGTGGTGGCACGATGGTGGCAGAGGTTCAGCAAAGCTCGGACATCACGTACAGGATATTTGATTATAATCGTTTGGGACTTGACGGTAAACCTCGTCAGTTACATACAGAATATGCCAAGGACGCTATTGATTATAAGGTGTATGATAACTATAGGAGTGACTATGAGTACAAGGTGAACAAGCCTGTTGCCATGACGGAGAGCCCTTATTTCACGGTCAAGCGTCATGTCATTAACCGTTCTTTCCATCGCAAACTGTTCAAGTACGATAGCTTCGTTATATATATGTGTCTTCATGGTGATTGTAAGATTGAACTTAGAAGTACGGAGGGTTTCGGGGGACTTATGCCGTCAATACGTGAGATAGAGCTTACCAAAGGTAACTCATGTCTTATTCCATATGCTTGTGCCGATGTCAATCTTGTGCCAAATAATCCCGACCACATCACCGAATTACTTGAGGTTTATATTGATAACAAGAATTTTAACTAAAATGTTTCTTGTTATTGGTCATTATTGTAATGTGCTTTGTTTTTTTTGCACATATCTTCGTAATGGTAGCTTTGCTGCAGGACAGAATCAAGGATTATATGGTGGATAGTTAGTGAGCATGCTTGTTCATTCTGCATTTTTCGATTGTTATTTTATTAACATAAGCCCAGATTTGTAATTCGTGGAGGCGTGCTGGTGATAGTGCGCCTCTTTTTATTTGTTTTTCTAACTTTGGATTACACAAAAGCGTTTTTTGGGAACTCATAAGTGGATACATTATTACGTTTATTTCGTTCTTGTTTGGTCTTTTTGTGTTTTTTATTAAGTTGCGCTGTGAAAAAAGTGTAAAGAAATGTGATAATATGTGAATTAAAAGCATATCTTTGTCAACAGAACAGAACTCAACATAATTAAAAAAACACGGATAAAGAAATGTTATCAGAAATTCTGAAGATCCTTCCAATGCTTGTTTGCCTGTTTTGGGGCATAGCAATATTCATCACTTTATGCGAAAGGCGTAAAAAACATTATGGCGTTTTGACCTTGTTCATGGCTAACGCCACGCTCCTATACTGGGGTCTTAGCATCTATTACAACCGTATAGCTTTGCTCATTCCGGTGTCTGATACTGTTTATACTTTCTGTAATCTTGCTATTTATCCGCTCTTCCTTTGTTACATCAAAGCTGTAACCACTAGTGGACAGAATATATATATCACCATCGTTCGATGGATGTTGCCGTCATTCCTGTGTGCCGTCATCGTTGCGTGGACATACATGTACATGACAGATGAGGAAATACAGATATTCCTTGATTCATGCATACGTCGTGTTTCTGTTGATACTCTTGATGGTATGCCTTTCCGTATGAGTATCCTACATATAGTTCGTCGTCTGGTGTTCGTCATACAGATTCCTTTCGTAATAGTCATAGGCTTGCGCCATATCCGTCGCTTCAACCGACTTGTGGTGTCTCTCTATGCTGACACGGAACAGAGATCTATCATGTCCATTCATGTCATTCTCTACCTTTTCCTTGGAATATCCGTTCTCTCGTTTATTTTCAATATTCTTGGTGCAAAGGTGTTCGTGTCATCTGAGTGGATTCGTTCAGTTCCTATGTTTATGTTTTCTGCACTTCTCTATGGCTTTGGCTATATTGGACATCGTCACAACTTTTCTTTTGAGGACATAGAACATGATATCAAGGGAACGACTGGCTTTGTAGATGAAAGTGGTAAAGTCGATGACGAGCAACAAGATGAGAACATTATGGATATAGTAGTGGAGGGTGACAATGAATCCGCTGTACAATCAAACGAACAGACTTCCGAGTTGCGTCAGCGTATTGAACGGCTTATGATTGATGAGAAATTGTATCTCACGCCAAACCTCAAGTTAGTTGACCTCGTGAAGATGCTTGGCACTAACCGCAGTTATGTCTATAATGCTATCAACCGTGAAATGGGAATGTCATTCTCGGAGTACGTCAATAGTCTCCGTGTGAAGTATGCGTGCGAGTTGATGCAACGTGACCTTTCGCTTTCCATTCCAAGGGTTGCTGAGCAATCTGGTTTCGCCAGCGATGTATCATTCTATCGTAACTTCAAATTATTCAAGGGGGGCTCGCCAAAGGATTACTTCAAGAATAAGGGGTGAGACAATGGGCAATTGATTGACATGCATGCCTGTTGGAGTTGTTAACGATTATGTGCTCTGTCATTCAATTCTGATTTTTACATTCTATTTATAAAACATTGAGGATGTGCCTATTTTGACACACCCTCTTTGTTGTTTTGCACATGTGCAGGACGGATGCGTCCCGATAATTGCCATGACAACATTTACACTATAAAGAATAAAAAATACCAACATGAACTTAACTTTGAAGAATACAAGAAGGTGAAGCGGGTTCATAGCAGCAGTGATGTAACGTGGCTGCTATTTAATGTTAAAAGCATGTTGGTTGTTGATTATTAATTGTTTATAGTTTATTTTGCGCTGTTATATACCACATGAGCGGTATGGAAAAATGACGAATTACCTTTTTTGTGGTATTTCATGTGTGGAATAAAGAATATACCTTTGCCACCAATTTTAACGCCCTGTTATTTCCATTCTGTATGTGGGGATAGACATACATAACACAGGGCATGAGATTGGGATAGGATGAAGGCGGTCGCAATAGTAACTAAACATAGTTGTTGAGATTTGGGATGCAGCTTCATGATGATAATAAACAATTAAAGACAACACAAGCATGAGAAGGTATTATTTTTCTTTTTGGCTATTATTTCTTCTAAATAATATAGTAGCTGTGGCGTGCACTTCATTGATAGTGTCTGGCAAATACACTAATGACGGTCGTTCTCTGCTCTTGAAGAATCGTGATACGTATAATCTGTACAATCATGTGCTTACAGTAAAAGGAGAGCGTTTTCAGTATGTTGCTATTGTCGCAGATGGTGATTCCTTACCTTATGCAGTATGGTCGGGACATAACGAGGCAGGCTTTGCTATTATCAATACGGCAGCATATAACCTGAATGAGAGACGTCCTGAGCGTGGACATGGTGCTGATGAGACAGCGTTGCTCCCTCAGGATGCTACATCCAAGAGACGCTATAGGCTTAATGACGGTGCCATCATGCGTAGGGCATTGGAGATATGTGGCTCGCTTGAAGACTTTGAACATTTTCTCGATACGTTGACTAATGCAGAGGGTGACTCTAATTTTGGTGTTATTGATGCTCATGGTGGCGCTGCATATTATGAGGTGGGAAACCGTGCTGGCGATACACGAGGATTGTTGAAATGGGAAAAGTTTGACGCTAATGACAAACGTGTTGCACCTTACGGTTATATCATACGAACCAATCATGGATTTTCGGGAGACCGTGAACGCGACAAGGGTGTGGAACGCTATCTTGCCATTTCTGATTATATGTTGCCGCGTGGATTTACGTATCAGTATGATGCACGTGAATTTATTACGCAGATTCCTCGTATCCTGAGTCATGGATTGACTCATGTAGATCTTCGTGACTATGCTCCCGATGATGACTCACAGGCGGTGTTTCAAGCATTCAGAGATTTCATTCCACGTTATCAGACAAGTTGTACGATGCTGATACAAGGTGTCAAGAAGGGCGAAGAGCCTCGTCTTACTGTCAGTTGGACCATTGTGGGTAGTCCGCTGACAACCGTAGCTGTACCATTACTCTTGACTCCAGAAGGAGATTTACCCGAATTGCTTGACCGTATGGATGGCAATGGCTCGAAGCTCAACCATTGGGGACTGGAACTGAAAAAGAAGTTATTCCCATTGACACGTGGAAGTGTGACCGACTATATTAATGTGGCTGCGTTGTACAATAAGGCAGGTACAGGTATTCTACAGAAGATTCTTCCAGTGGAGAAGTCTGTTCTTGACCGTGGTGAGGAGTTGCTGCAAAGGGTACGTATATCAGGTAAACTTGATGTTAAGGACGTTAAAGCGTATTATCGCTGGGTTGATGATGAAGTGTACAGACAATATCATGTATTGTTTGGGTTTTAGAAAATAAGATATATTGCAAGTTTGGAATCTGTCTAACTTTATGAAATTCTTGGAAATGAAATGAGGCAAAAGGAAGTTGATAAGGGTAGAATTGCTATTTAACGGAAAAAGCAATACGGATTTACTTGATATGTTTTAGGATGTTATATATTAAAAACTAAAAAATGAACATGAGAGAAAAGAAACGAGTTTTATTAGCAGCGTTGGTATCCTTCGTGTCTGTTTATGGGGCTTTTGCCCAAACGATAAGCGGTACAGTTAAGGATCTACATACTGGTGAACCGATTATCGGAGCAACAATACGTGTTGGCAATGCCCGTGGGGTTGGTGTCGTGACAGATGCAGAAGGTAATTTCAGCATCAAGGTCAATAAGTTGCCTGTGTCCTTAGTGACGTCATTCGCAGGTTATCAGAAACAGAATGTTGTTGTGTATGACGATGAGGAACAGGTGAGCATCTCATTGAAGGAGAGTGCTCTTGCCCTCAACGAGGTTGTCATTGCCGTGCCTTATGGTCAGGTGAAGAAGGATAATTTCACTGGTTCTGCAGCATATATTTCAGGAGAACAGATAGCGCAGGCTCAGGTGAGCAACGTGTCGAAGGCGCTTGAAGGTACAGCTCCAGGTTTGCAGTCGTTCTCTTCTGCTGGTCAGCCTGGTAGTGGTGCCAATATTCTCATCCGTGGTGTCAGTTCGGCTAACTACTCCAACGAGCCATTGTTTGTGGTTGATGGTGTGCCTTATGGCGGTAGCTTAAATACACTCTCAAGTCAGGATATAGAGAATATCACGGTACTCAAGGATGCTGCCTCAACATCCCTTTATGGTTCGCGTGCAGCCAATGGTGTTATCATGATTACTACCAAGAAGGGACATCTTAACGAGAAAGCTAAGGTTGACTTGACTGCCAAGTACGGATGGTCACGCCGAGCTATAAGTGACTACAAGCAGGTGAACACCCAGCAATGGCTTGAGTTGTTCTGGGAGTCGCTCCGTAATTATCGTCAGGACCAAGGTTTCTCGGCTGATGAGGCGGCTACATGGGCTTCCGACAATTTTGTATCACGTCTTGGTATAAACCCTTATGGAACTAACTTCCCTAATCCGATAGGCGTTGATGGCAAATTGGTGGATGGCGCATCGCTTCTATGGGATTACGACTGGGATGACGCACTCCAGCAGAATGCGCACTATCAGGATTATACCTTGCGTGTAAGCGGAGGTACAGCCAATACACGCTATTTCTTCTCTGCTGGATATCTGGATGATCAGGGAGCATACAAGGCTTCGGACTTCTCACGTTATACCTTGCGTGCAAATATTGATACTCAGATAAAGCCCTGGCTTGAGGCTGGTGTGAACCTCGGTATGTCATATACTGTTACCAATGAGCCGCCACAGACGAGCGTACAGCTGCTCAGCCCTATATTCTATGCACGTAATATGCGAGGATGGATGCCAATCTATCAGCATGACCTGACAACGGGTGAGTTGCTCCTTGATGACTACGGCAATCCGCAGTATGACTATGGACTTTACCGTTTGAACAACTATAACGGTTACAATCTCGTTTCATCACTTGACCATGACAGATGGCGTGACAAGCGTGAGACAGGTTCCATACGCAGTTTTATCAATGTGAAGCCGTTGAAGGGACTCAGTTATAAGTTTAGCATCAATATTGACTATAGTAATACTAATTCGCTCACATACCGCAATCCTGCTGTGGGCAAGTATGCAGCATCAGGTGGTTCTGTGTCACATAACAATTCACGCAGTACTCGTGTGACTCTCAACAATATTGTGAGCTATGTTACAACATTTGACGATGTACATAATATTAACGTCATGGCAGGACAGGAATATTATGAGACCAATAGTCACGGACTTAGCGGTAGCAGAACGGGAATCCTTACAGACGGCTACTATGAGCTGAGCATGGCTTCAACTATTTCAGGTTCAAGTTCAAGCAGTTCAGCATATAAGTTATTTAGTCTCCTTGGAAGTGCCAACTATAACTACGCGGAGAAGTATTATGTGTCAGGTTCTGTACGTTATGATGGTTCTTCACATTTTCATCCTTCCCAAAGATGGGGTACATTCTGGTCACTTGGTGCGTCATGGAAATTGAGTAAGGAACAATTCCTTAGTGATGTGAAGTGGATTGACAACCTCAGTATCCGAACAAGCTACGGAGGTCAGGGTAATGATAACGGAGGCTCTACCTATCAGGCTTTGTTCGCTATCAGCAACAATCTTGGCAAGTCTGGTCTGAGAGCATCAACCTTGTCGTCTGAGGATGTTCATTGGGAGACAAACTTGAATCTGAATGTTGGTGTCGATTTCGGATTCTTCAACAATCGTCTTCAGGGTTCTGTAGAGTATTTCGTACGTCGTTCTAAGGACTTGTTGTTCGAACGTGAGCTTGTCCCTTCATCAGGTTTCACCAGCACCATTCAGAATATAGGTGCGTTGAAGAATTATGGATGGGAATTCAGTTTGTCTGGCTATCCTATAGATACAAAGGACTGGAAGTGGAAGATTGGTGCTAACCTGACATCGTACAAGAACAAGATAACATCACTTCCAGAGGACGAGATGTGGAGTGGAAACCGCAAGTGGGTCGTTGGCGGCTCCTTGTATGACCTCTATGTAGTCGAGTGGGCAGGTGTTAATCCTGAGAATGGAAATGGTCAGTGGTGGTACACGAATGCTGATGGTGAGCGTGTGAAGACTGAGAGTTATTCGCAGGCAGATACAGATGAAAATAAAGTGTATGTAGGTAAGTCTTTGCCTACGGTAAGCGGAGGCGTTAACACGGAGTTGACATGGAAGGACCTGTCTCTTTCTGCCCTCGTAAGCTTCTCTCTTGGCGGTCATATCATCAATAATGACTATTCGCACATCATGCAGCAGGGAGGACACTGGTACGCATGGAGTGTTGATATCCTTGATAGATGGACACCAGAAAACAGGAACACGGATGTGGCAAAGATGACTTATTCACCTCAGAAGGTATATAATAAAGTTGACTCTCATTTCCTTCAGAGCAACTCTTATGCTCGTCTCAAGACATTGACTCTGTCATACAATGTATCTCGTCGCTTTATACGTCATACAGGTCTGCAGAGGGTGAATGTGTTTGTGCAGGGTGAGAATCTGTTGACTCTGTGCGGTCAGCAGGGACTTGATCCAGAACAGTCTTATGATGGCACAAGTAATTTCCGTTATCCAGCTATGAAGACATTCTCTCTTGGCTTGAACGTACAGTTCTGATGTGATAACAAATCGTGATTATCAAATTAATGTTTGACTGATGAAATACAATAGAATAATGGGTAAAACAAAAAATAGTATAGTAGTTCTGACGTTATTTCTTGGTGTAACGGGAATGTTGACATCGTGCGATTTGGAGACACCGCCAACATCTTCTGTAGATGTCAAGAGTGTGTTCGGAACGACAAGTGATGCAGAGATGGTGCTTGAAGGTGTATGGCGTTACCTTATGGATACAAATAGTGGTGACAGAAATCCATCGTGGGGAACAATACGCATGACGGATGACTGTATGGGTAATGACATTGTCGAGACGAACCGTTATGGAGCCAATACACGTTATGACTTTACTGATATATACGGAAGAGCCAACAGCGCATGTTCATTGGTATGGTCGCTGATATATGCAGGTGTGAATAATGCCAATAATGTCTTGGATAACATAGATGTTGCAATTGGTCAGAATGAAGAGCGCAACAGGATAAAGGGACAGGCTTATGCCTTGAGAGGCTACATGTATCTTGAATTGGCTTCACATTTTAGTTTCGCAATTGATAAGGATCCTAATGCTGTCTGTGGACCTATATATACGAGAACAACAGACTTTGCACAGGCAAGTGAGGGTGTGGCTGCAAGTAGTGTGAGCGAGGTTTATGCCCAGGCTATTTCCGACTTGAAGAATGCGTTGAACCTTATTCCTGCCAATTATGCACGAAGTGCCAAGTATCAGTTCAATCGTCAGGTGGTGCTCGGTCTTCTCTCCCGTGCCAACTTGTATTCACGCCATTGGCAGGAAGCAAAGGACTATAGTGATGAATTACTCTCACTCAACAGCTATCTCATGAGCGAGGATGAGTGGAAAGGAGGATTTAATCAGGTTAGTAATAATGAATGGATTTGGGGACATCCTCAGACAGCTGACCAGCATGGATACAGCCAGATACTCAACTATCTTAATACGACAGAGACATCATCAACGTATTATAGCCTTATGGTGGATCCTTATTTCCGTGAACTGTATAATGATGGGGATTATCGTAAGGATCAGATTTATTGGTCACCAACTCCATCACAGAATCCTGCTACGGCAACACTCTTGTGGATGAGGAACGAGAAGTTCCGCTATTATGACTCAAACTCAAAGTATGGTGATGTCGTCCTGATGCGTGTGGGTGAGATTTATCTCATCAATGCGGAAGCAAACGCACGACTGGGCAATAATGCAGAAGCTATATCACGTCTGAATGCCCTTCGTGATGCACGTCGTGCTACTTTGGCAGAGTCAACCCTTGAGGGGGATGCTCTTGTAGAGGAGGTACTCGTGGAACGTAGAAAGGAATTGTGGGGTGAAGGATTCTCTTTGGTTGACATCATCCGAAACCAGAAAGCCGTTGAGCGTCGCGACTGGCCAGGAACGAACTATGACTACACTTGGGTGGATAACAATGGTAATGTCAAGTCACGCAGTATTCCGACTGCAGGTCATCGTGTCATCAATCTTCCTGATGGTACTCCATTTGTTCCTAACAGTAAGTACTACTTGTGGCGTATTCCAAATACAGAAGAGAATACAAACAAGCATCTGTATGAGAAATATCCTAAATTGTCAATATACAAATAGTGGAGGATTAAAATATGAATAAAGGAAAATATTTGCTTCTTGGCTTTCTCGCAACTCAGTTGTTGAGTGTTTCTGCACAGCCAGAACGACGTTCTGAACGGCTCAAGACTTCAGTGGACGAGACAACTTTCCGAAAGCATGTAAGTGTTCTTGCTTCTGATGAATATGGAGGACGTAAGCCTCTTACACCTTATGAGCAGAAGACAATAGATTATATAGCAGGTGAGTTTCGTAACCTTGGATTGAAGCCTGCCAATGGTAATAGCTATTTTCAGGATGTCCCATTGGTCGATGCAACGGTCAAGGCTAAGGGCGGCAATTTTGTCGTGAAGGGTAAGAAGGGCCGTACCGTTGTCCGTGACTATGATGACGATATTATTTGGACTGCACATAAGGACAAGAAGATAAGCGTCAAGAATGCTGAGTTTGTCTTTGTCGGCTTTGGTATTAATGCTCCTGAGTACGGATGGAATGACTACGATGGTATAGATGTCAAGGGTAAGGTCGTCGTGGCATTGGTTAATGACCCTGGATATTATGATCAGTCGCTTTTTGACGGTAAGCAGATGACATATTATGGCAGATGGATATACAAGTTTGAGGAAGCAAGTCGTCAGGGGGCAGCAGGAGTGCTTGTGGTTCATGATGACCGACCAGCAACGTATGGTTGGAATGTGGTACAGGCATCATGGTGGGAACATAATCTTGAACTTGTTAACGATAATGACAATCGTGACCTTGTATTGTTCAAAGGTTGGATAACAAAGGCTAAGGCTTCAGAACTGTTTGAAAAAGCTGGTTATTCCTACGATGAGTTGTTGAGACGAGCACAGAGAAAGGACTTCAAGTCTTTCAGTTTGCAATCAAAAGCAGACATCTCTTTCGTCAATAACGTGTCAGTTGGCATTTCGCATAACGTGGCTGCAATCTTGCCTGGAACAGATTTGAAGGATGAATATGTGGTATATACTGCCCATTGGGATCATTTCGGCATTGGTAAGCCCGTCAATGGTGACTCTATATATAATGGTGCAAGCGATAATGCCTCTGGAGTGTCAACAATATTGACAATAGCAAAGAAATTTGCCGAACTTGGAGTTAAGCCACGTCGTTCAATCCTGTTCTTGTCCGTCACTGCTGAAGAGGCTGTGTTGTTAGGTTCTCAGCATTATGTGATGCATCCTCTTGTACCATTGGATAAAACTGTGGCTGTGCTTAACTACGATGGAACAGGTCCGTCTCCAGCAACGTATGATGTCGTGAATCATGCACAGAATACAGCCGACAAGTATGTTCGTATAGCAGCCGAGTCACAGGGAAGAAAATATATCCCAGTGAAGTCGAACACGGGATATCGTTCTGATCATTTCTCTTTTAACCGTGTTGGTGTTCCTACAATTGTTACACGTAACGGAGGCAGCCTTGTTAAGGAGGGCGCACGTGGCAGAAAGCCAGGTGTGTATCATCAGCCATCAGATGAATATAGTGATGATTGGGATGTGTCAGGAACCATCCAGAATATAGGTCTGACGTTCTCTGTTGGATGGCAGATTGCCAATATGGATGAAAAGGTGGAATGGTATCCAGATGCACCATACCAACGAAAGAAATAACTTGATGTCTTATCATTATTTTTATGAACAATATGAAGACTGTTTCATACGTATTATTAGTGTTTTTGTCTCTGTTCTCTGTCTGCGGATGGGCTCAGAGCGAAAAGGCTCAGGTGAAAATCCTTGGTGAGGTACCACAAGGAGTGACAGGAAAGGTGTATCTGCAGAAATTCAATAATAAATTATTTGATGATGTGGATTCTGTTGATATCGTTAATGGTAAGTTCTCTTTCTCTGAGTCATTGGTACTTCCTGAATTATATGGTTTGACAACAGATAAACGTCAGACGCCATTTTATGTTTTTCTTGAAAAGGGTGAGGCGAATGTCTTTCTTGACCCGCAGATGGGCTATCGCAATTCAACCGTAAAAGGCTCGTCATTGCAGGATGAGTTCGTTGCATACAAACAGCAAAGGGGCGTTGTTATTAGCGAATACATAAAGCAACATCCAGCATCGCTTGTTTCTGCGTATGTCTTGTATCGTGATTTTTCTTACAGACTCACACCTCAGCAAATTGAAGAGAATATCGGTTTGTTAGATGCAACTTTGCAGAAGACGGTTTATATTGATATACTGCGTGACTTTGCCAAGACTATTGAACGTGTGAGTGTTGGCAAGCTGGCTCCAGAATTCTCTGCACGTACTCCTGATGACAAGGAACTGGCATTGAGTGAGGTTCTGAATCACAACAAGTATGTTCTTGTCGATTTCTGGGCAAGTTGGTGTGGCCCATGTCGTCGTGAGAATCCTAATGTTGTTAAGGCGTACAATCAATTCCGTGACAAGGGATTTACCGTGCTCGGTGTGTCACTTGACAAGTCGAAGATGGCATGGCAGAAGGCTATTGAAACGGACGGACTTGTATGGCAACATGTTTCCGACTTGAAATATTGGGCAAGTGAGCCTGCCAATTTATATGGTGTGCGTGTCATACCAAGTAATTTCCTTGTTGATTCCTCTGGAAAGATTGTTGCACGAAATCTGAGAGGAGAGGATTTAATATCGTTTCTTTCTTCATTACTGGAATGACAAATCTAAATTGTTGATGTCTCAGAATACTTTTTAAGCGTACTTAGTGTTTTGTATGATTACCTGCTAACTCCACAAAAGTTAGTGGGTAATTTTTTTGAATGTTTTTTTCCTCACTCGTAAAGGATTACTCATGACTCATTCCTTCTACAGCAGTATAGCCATTCCTGTATGTAGAATAGCCACCAGAAGGGGTGGAGTGGCATGTAGGCTGGTTTGAGTCTTATGCTGAGAGGAAGGACGGAGGTGTCGATATCCTTCCATATTGTTCTCAGAAGTGAAAGGATGTATGATTGCTCGTCCTTGGAGAATGAATTCTTGTGGCAGATATATAGACGGGTGCATCCGATGAGATTGAACCATCGTACACGTTCGTGGAGGTCGAGAAGCGACCTGTCTGCGTGCATATCTCGGAGTATTTCCTGCATGTGCTTGTTGGCAATCAGGAAGTCGAAACGGCGTATGTCTATCTTGTGACTAACGCTTTCAGGATTCTGACGATAATAGTAGATGGCATTGCTGAGGTGTACTTCACGTGAGGTGAGGTAGTGAAGACGTGTGGTGTTGTCATCACTGAACGAACGGCAGGTGTCATCGTAAGGGTATTTGCGTTGGATGTCCATACTTGTTGCGTATATGCCGTGGATGCTCCAGTCGAGGGATTTCTCAAAGGCTTCTTTGCCAGTGAGAGGAAACGATGATTGGTTGACGAACTCTTCTTTACGGCCGTCTGAATGTACCTTCACGCACTTGAAGAGTACGCTGTCTGCATTTGGATTATTGTGGAATGTGGCAATAATCTTCTCTATACTGTCGGGCGCAAACCAGTCATCGCTGTCGAGGAAACAAACGTAGTCGCCCGTGCATGATTCAATTCCCTTGTTGCGAGCCTTTGCCTGTCCTTGGTTCTTGTCGAGGTGGATGACCTTGAAACGCTCATCCCTTGAAGCGTAGTCGTTAAGTATGGCGAGTGAGTTGTCCGTTGAGCAGTCATCAATGCACACGGCTTCCCAGTCCTCGTATGTCTGTGCGAGGAGTGAATCGAGACACTGTGGCAGATACTCTGCTGTGTTGTATGTGGCGATGAGGATGGAGAGGGAGGCCCCACCCCTGCCCTCCCCAAAGGGGAGGG
>CAMOVB010000035.1:0-18781 GCA_946626925.1 uncultured Prevotellaceae bacterium | reverse complement strand
TAGAGCATTTGACTACGGATCAAAAGGTTATAGGTTTGAATCCTATGCGAGTCACAAAGACAATAAAAAGAATCCTGCTTGAGTTCATTCAAGCAGGATTCTTTTTATAAATTTTAGATTCATTCAACATATCGTCCGTTAACTTTCAAAAACAAGACCCGGAGGCCGCCCCCTTCGGGGGTCGGGGGCTTTATCACATAAGAAACTTACGCACTTCCTCGGTATATTCCTCTGGATAGTCGTGATACATCCTTGCATGGATGACACCAGGCTTGGTCCATATCTCCTTGTCACGTGGCTTGGCAAGGTAAAGCTCATGCACCATCTCAGACGGTACATAAGTGTCACTCATACCATGGATAAAGAGCATAGGCTTAGTGGAGCGTTTGACCTGTTCAATAGCAGAAGCCTCCTTGAAGTCCCACCCATAACGAAGCTTGCACATCACGTTGGCAATATGCAGTAACGGGAACGGCTGAAGGTGATAGTCGTGACGAATGACAAACGAGAACTCGTCCCACACACTCGTGTAGCCGCAATCCTCGATATAGCAATGAAGGAAATCTGGCTGATCTGATTCTCCTGATAGCATCATGGTTGTTGCAGCCCCCATGGATATGCCATGAACAACCATACGGGTATTGCCCCCGAAGGCATCGTTGGCAACATCAAGCCACACGCGAGCATCCTTCCTGTCGAGCCATCCCATCTGAATGTGCGTTCCTTCACTCTGACCGTGAGCACGAAGCTCTGGCAAAAGCACATTGTAATGCAGGTCATGGTTATACATATACGCGATATGGAACATATCGACAGCACAGCACTTGTGACCATGAATCACAACCGCCGTATTCCTTGTCTGCTTAGGCGCACGGATGATGTAGCCATGGAGTCGTGTACCGTCGCTTGCCACGATGGTTGTGTCAAGTAGTGCCTTGTTGCGGTTAAGACTATCAACCCAATGACGCAGGAAAGGATAGTCACTGTACATATATCCGTACGTACGTTCAAGGTCACACTCTACAGGGCTGAGAGCAACGGACATAAGGTAGTAGCTTGCACCAAACACGACAAGGACAGCAACAGCAAAGAACGCTGCAACCGACTTCCAGAAGACACCCCATACGCTGAATCCACCACGCTTAATAGCGTGAGACGACGTTCGTCTGCTTTTCTTACGTTTGTTAACCATATACATAAAATGGGCAGCGTGAAGAACACGTTGCCCCTATTATTAAACATTCTCATGCCAAAACTCCCAGCTTGCAATAGCCTGCAAATGCAGCATCTCAAGACCATTCTTCACTACAGCGCCATTCTCTGCACCCTTCTTCATGAAGAGCGTCTCAAGAGGGTTATACACAAGGTCAAAGAGGATATTGTCACTCGTCAATGCCTCGTAAGGAATAGCAGGACACTCGTCAACATGTGGGTACATACCGCACGGACTACAATTGACGATGACCTGATACTTGCGAAGAACATCTGCCGTAACCTGCTCATACGTAATCATGCCAGGCTTAGGAGTACGAGTCACATAGAGAGTCTCCATACCGAGTTTCTTCTCCAGTCCGTACTTCACAGCCTTTGATGCACCGCCAGTACCGAGGATAAGAGCCGACGTATGTATAGGAGTAAGTAGCGGACGCAAGGAATCAACAAATCCGATGACATCGCTATTGTAACCCTTGAGATAACGTTTGCCGTTCTTCTCGCCTACACGCACCACATTGACAGCACCGATAGCCTCAGCCTCGGCAGACATCTCATCGAGGAATGGAATGACCTGCTGCTTGTATGGTATCGTCACATTATGACCTCGTAGCTCAGGATTAGCATCCAAGGTGGCAAGATAGTCATCAATGCTCGGTATCTCGAAGTTAAGATACTCAGCATCGATATGCTCCTTTGCAAACTTATCCGTAAAGAATCCTCTTGAGAATGAATGGCCAAGAGGATAGCCAAAAAGACCGTATTTATCCATTGTATTTCTCTCCTGTATATAGTATGCACATTCCAAACAGCAGACGCTTGAACTGCGCATTACGGAATCCTGCCTTGATGATGATGTCACGCATACGCTCTGCCTGTGGCACAGCCTCCATCGTCTCAGGAAGATAAGAGTATGCACTTGCATCCTTTGAGAAGAGGCGGCCGAGAAGCGGCATGACAACACGTGAATAGATATGGAACAACTGTTTCATTGGGAAACTGACCGGAGTACAAAGGTCAACGACCGACAGATGACCGCCATCGTTGAGCACACGGTGCATCTCACGCAGACACACGTCAAGGTTCTCGAAGTTGCGGAGAGCAAAAGCGCTGATGACGGCATCGAAGCTATTGTCCGCAAATGACATATTTGCACAGTCTTCCTGACGGAACTCAATCTTGTCCTCCAGCCCGAGCTGACGTACCTTATCACGTCCCACGTTCATCATGCCTTCAGAGATATCCACTCCCACAACCTTCTTCGGATGCAACTTGCGATAAGCAAGGATAGCAAAGTCGCCAGTACCCGTGGCAATGTCGAGTACACTATCCGTATGCTTCCTGTTGCGTAGAAGATAACTGATGGCATTGTTACGCCATATCTTGTCTATGCCGAACGAGAGCGTGTGGTTAAGCATATCATACGAGTGAGCAATGTTATCAAACATCGTCTCTACCTGTTCACGCTTGCTCCCGTTATCTCCGTATGGCTTTATCTGTTCCTGCTGATAATTTCCCATATACACACACCAAGCCCCCACTCCACAAAGCAAGCATCCTCAAGAATAGTATGATAGAAAAAATATCATGCCACTATTCCGTTCTTGTTCCAAAGGATGCCACCTTCATGGAATGGGGGACTTCAATTTATCTTGTCTTCAGATATTCGAGCACGTTACGTTCGATACGTGCAGCAATATCCTCGTCTGACTGCTCCTTAACAAACTTCTCGCCGATGATATGCTCGTAGAGCTCGATGTAACGTTCAGACACGCTCTCAGCATACTCATCTGCAATCTCAGGCATAACCTGACCTGGCTGGTTCATGAAGTTGTGCTCGATAAGCCACTGGCGAACGAACTCCTTAGAGAGCTGCTTCTGTGGCTCACCCTTCTCGAACTTCTCCTCATAGCCCTCTGCATAGAAGTAACGTGAAGAGTCTGGAGTGTGTACCTCGTCAATGAGGTAAACCTTGCCATCACGCTTACCGAACTCATACTTAGTGTCAACAAGGATGAGTCCCTGCTCTGCTGCGATGCGAGTACCGAGGTCGAAGAGAGTGCGAGTATATTTCTCCATAATCTCGTAGTCTTCCTTGCTAACGATACCCTGAGCGATAATTTCCTCCTTAGAGATGTTCTCATCATGACCCTCGTCTGCCTTAGTAGTAGGAGTGATGATAGGCTCTGGGAACTTCTCGTTCTCACGCATACCTTCAGGGAGTGTAATGCCGCAGATAGTACGGTTTCCAGCCTTGTAGTCACGCCAAGCAGAACCAGTAAGATAACCACGTATAATCATCTCTACACGGAAGCCCTCGCACTTGAGACCTACAGTTACCATTGGGTCTGGAGTAGCAAGCTTCCAGTTAGGAACAACGCTTGAAGAAGCATCAAGGAACTTAGCAGCAATCTGGTTAAGTACCTGTCCCTTGAAAGGAATACCCTTTGGAAGAACAACGTCAAATGCAGAGATGCGGTCAGTAGCGACCATTACCATAAGGTCATCGTTGATGTTATACACGTCACGAACCTTACCGTGATACACTTCCTTCTGTCCTGGGAAGTTAAAGTCTGTTCTTGTTAAAGCTTTCATTTATTTAGATGTTATTTAGAATACCTTTCTTATATACTGCAACCCGTTTACTCCAGCTACAGACATACAGGATTGGTAGCATTATTGTTCATCGTCATGCTTCCTTATGACAAGCTCGCCTCCAGCCATCACTACAGTCTTGCCATCCTCACTCACAGATGAGCTATCCTTGCGGATAGAGTCAAGTGGACAATAGAATGATGGACAGATATAGCTGTCACGTGGAATCTTTGCCTCTGGGTCTGGCTCAGGATATTTGCCTCCATAGTGTTTGAAGCGTGGGTCCTGAAGGAGTTTGCAGATGAAGTGACCGAATATAGGAAGAGCCGTTCGGCTACCCTGTCCAAGTTCACCCGTACGGAAGTGGATACAACGGTATTCGCCTCCTACCCAAGCACCGCCCACAAGCTTTGGCGTAGCTCCAACGAACCAAGCATCAGAGTGGTTGTTTGACGTACCTGTCTTTCCTCCGAAGTCATTCTCGTTGCATACAGGATGGATATATTGCCACAAGGCAGCTGTAGTACCGAGACGGTCATGAAGACCTTCCCAGAAGAGACGTTGCATGAAGAATGCAGTCTTATACTTGATTGCCCTCTTAGCCTTTGCCACTTCCTCATCGTAATCATATATGACCTTACCGTTACGGTCAACAATCTTCGTCACAAGAACAGGGTCGCGCTGCATACCGTCATTCATAACGGTAGAGTAAGCATCAACGAGTTCAAGCAGATTGACATCGGATGAACCGAGAGCAAGTGAAGGCGTAGGCTTGAGTGGGCTATGAATACCCATACGATGTGCTATATCCACCACATTATCTATACCTGTCTCCTGTCCGAGCTTGACAGCAATGGTATTGACCGACTGTGCAAAAGCAGACTTAAGCGGCATATTGCCATTGGTACAATAGCCATTGGCATTATGCGGAGTCCATGAGACAAGCTTTGTCGTATCCTTTTCATCTGGCACACGAAGAGTGATGTAGCTGTCAAGACGACGTGAAGATGGTACAATCGAGTCATTATTCTCGAATGCTGATGAATAGACAAAGAGCTTGAACGTAGAACCTGGCTGACGCATAGCAGTCACCTTGTCATATTTCCATGAACCAAAATTGATGTCACCCACCCAACACTTGACAAAACTTGTCTGTGGTTCCATGACCACGAAACCACAATGGAGGAAACGTACCATATAACGGATACTGTCCATCGTACTCATCATCTCCTCCTTCAATCCGTTCACGCCATCCTTGCCGTATGCAAAGAGCTTGACAGGGTGTGGCTGATTGAGATGGTAGAAGATGGAATCCTCATTGCCGTTATACTTGGCATCAAGATACTTGTACGCTCCCGTTGTCTTGGCTATATTCTCGATGAAGTTAGGAATCTCCTGATGCGAACGGTCGCGCCAAGGATTCATGCCTCTCCAATGGTCGTCGAAACGCTTCTGGAGAATCTTCATCTGCTTGTTCACCGCCCACTCTGCGTATGCCTGCATACGAGTGTCGATGGTTGTGTATATCTTCAATCCGTCACCATACAGATCCACATCGTTTGCCTTACACCAATCACGAAGATACTCCCTTACAGCAAGACGGAAATACTGTGCCTTTCCATCGTAGGCATTCTCAACCTTATAGTGAGAGATATTGATAGGAATCTGTACGAGTGAGTCATGCATCGCCTTGGTCATCTTGCCCTCCGTGAACATATTGTCATGTGAAAGCATATTACCAAGTACGACGTTACGACGTGCGAAACTGTTCTTTGGGTTGATACGTGGATTATACGTAGTCGTTGCCTTGAGAAGACCGACAAGAGTAGCAGCTTGTTCTGCTGTAAGGTTCTTAGGCTCCGTATTGAAGTAAGTCCTTGCAGCCGTACGTATTCCGTACGAGTTGCTACCGAAATCCACGGTGTTAAGATACAGGGTTATGATATCCTTCTTGTTGTATCTCTGTTCAATCTTGATAGCGGTAATCCACTCCTTTGACTTCATGATGAGAATCTTGAGTCCAGGAATCTTACCGAGCACACCAGTTGAGTACTGACTCCTTATCTTGAAGAGGTTCTTGACCAACTGCTGTGTTATCGTACTTGCACCACGCGCGTTACCCTGACTCATATCCTTGACAGCAGCAAAGAGACCCTGATAGTCGATACCATGGTGCTGATAGAATCGCTCATCCTCCGTAGAGATGAGTGCATTTATAACGTATGGTGAGATTTCTTCAAACTTAACAGGCGAACGGTTCTCGCTAAAGAACTTTCCAAGAAGAACGCTATCTGCGGAGTACACCATTGATGCCTCCGAGCTTACCGGATTCTCGATACACTCCATTGTTGGAGACAATCCGAACAATCCGAGGAAGTTGCAATCTACAGCTCCAAGATAGAGAAAGAATGCAACAAAGAATGTGGCTATCGGAGCAACAATCCTCTGATACCATACACCCTTAAACTGAGAAGCATACCATATCCATGCATATCTGATATACTTCTTGACATTAATCATAAATGCTTTCATAACACTTAAGCCATCATAATTCCTTTAGAATAGCATCAAGCATCACGCATGTATCCATCTTGTCGGCATCGAGCCAATGAATGTCTGCATCATGGTTGAACCACGTCATCTGTTTTTTTGCATACACGCGAGTGTTCTTTTTCATACGCTCAACTGCCATAGGGAGTTCCCATTCACCGCTTATCACGTTGAACATCTCCTTGTACCCTACGGTATTGAGTGAATTGAGGTGTCTGAGTGGAAAGACCCTTCTGGCTTCGTCCATAAGACCTTGTGCCATCATGTCATCCACTCGTCTGTTTATCCGGTCAAAGAGTTCAGCACGGTCACGACGGAGTCCGAACTTGACAATTCTAAACGGTCTTTTCTTTTTGGTATTCGTGCGAAATGATGTATATGTCTTTCCAGTCATATAACATATCTCCAACGCATGAACCACCCTCTTGTGATTCTTCTTATCAACAATCCCGTAATGTTCGGGGTCAAGAACTCTTAGTTCTTCAAGCAGAGGCTCCAGTCCTTCCTTTTCGAGACGTTCCTTTAGCACCCGTCTGGTTTCGTCGTCCACGGTAGGGATATCGTCGATACCCTTCGTTACCGCATCTATGTACATCATGCTTCCGCCAGAAAGGACAACGGTATCGTTCGTCTTGAACAGTTCGTCAAGCAAAGCCATCACATCAGCCTCATACTCCGCCGCACTATAATACTGGTGGAGGTCAAGGGTATGCACGAAGTAATGCTTTACCCTACTCATCTGTTCATCGGTAGGAGCTGCCGTACCTATCTCTATGTCCTTGTATATCTGCCTTGAATCTGCGTTGATGATTGGCGAGCCAAGTTTCTCCGCAAGTTCAAGGCTTAGTTCTGTCTTGCCCACACCCGTAGGACCAAGCAGAACCACCAATGTCTTCTGCCCGTTAGAATGGTTCGCCATCGGTGATATCAAGTCCTTCGATATCTATGTCTTCATCAGAGATACCCTCTTCGCCGAAGATGTCGTCATCGTCAATACCTGCAGATGTTGTCTCGATAGGATTGTTGTTAAACATCTCATCGAAGTCGAGTGTCTGCTGTGGTGCATTTCCGATAGAGCGTGTCACCTTACCATGTGCAAGGTTCTTTCCTGTCTCTATTGCCGAAAGCTCGATATAGAATCGGCGGTCGGCAAGAGGGTCGAAAGTGTAGATAAGATGCTGCTTCTCATCCTCAAGGAATTCGCTGAGTTCTGTCTCAGACATGATGTATGAATCCTCCTCAGAATCCGTACCCATATCCTCAAGAGTGATGTCCTGACCTTTCTCCCATCCATCACCACAAATCGTGAATGATGTGAGCTGGTCATCGTTATAGCCACATGAATCGATGATGAGCTTGTGGAGTTCCACAAACTTGGCATCAGCATCGATTGTTATCTCACGCATGAAGTCCTCAACTTCATCGGAGATTATCGTGAATTTGTAAACCATATAATAATCCCCCATGCCCCCGAGGGGGCGTCCATCCGGCTTGGGGGTGGATGGTAAAACAATTACCCCGATAAACAACCTTGACGGACTTATACCGTAAGGCTGCCCCCTTCGGGGGTTAGGGGGCATTATCTAATGATTCCGCGCTTGCTGTTGCTTACGAAATCGATGATATACTCTATCTCCTTGCTCATTGGCACCTCTGCCTTAATCTGCTCTACAGCCTCAGCAACAGTGAGGTTGGCATTGTAGATAAGACGGTAGGCATGGTGGATGTTGTCGATAAGCTCGTTGCTGAATCCACGGCGACGGAGACCTACAACATTGAGTCCAAAGTATGAGATTGGCTCCTTACCTGCCATGATGAATGGAGGAATATCCTTTGGTGTACGGCTTCCGCCCTGTACCATAGTATAACCACCGATACGGCAGAACTGGTGAACGAGGACGACTGCGCTGATGATTGCGTTGTCATCTACAACCACCTCACCTGCGAGCTTTGTTGAGTTACCCATGATGATGCCGCTACCGAACTCACAGTCGTGAGCGATGTGAGCATTCTCCATGATGAGGTTGTTGCTACCTACTGTTGTCTTGCCCTTGCTGGCAGTACCACGGTGGATAGTCACGTTCTCACGTATCTTGTTGTTGTCGCCTATTTCTACTGTTGTTTCCTCGCCACGGAACTTGAGGTCCTGTGGAACGGCTCCGATTACAGCACCCGGGAAGAGTGTGTTGCCGTTACCCATACGAGTACCGTTGAGGAGTGTGACGCTGTTCATGAGAACATTATTGTCACCTATGATTACATTCTTGTCGATGAAGCAGAATGGACCGATTTCACAGTTCTCTCCAATCTTTGCTTCTGGGTCGATGTATGCTAATGGACTTATCATATATAAATATTAACTGCCCCTCTTCCGTCCTCTCCCGAGGGGGAGGTGACTAATGCAAGAAAGGCTTATGATTTCTTGTTCTTTATTGTTGACAAAACACCCCTATGGTTGTTCCATCCCCCTCCCTCGGGAGGGACGGGGTGGGGTCTTTTTAATTATTAAGTATCGCGCGTGCGAACTTATTATTTATTGTGTGACCTGGCTTGAAGGCAGTCACCTTTCCCTTGATAGGCTTTCCTACGAGAGCGAGGTCGCCGATGATGTCAAGGAGCTTGTGACGTGCACACTCGTTTGGCCATGTAAGTGGCTTATGGTTGAGGTAACCGAGATGATGTGCATCCATGTGAGGAATGCCAAGAGCATCTGCAAGCTTGTCATAACGCTCCTGTGTCATCTCACGCTCGTAGATTACGATTGCGTTGTCAAGGTCACCTCCCTTGATGAGTCCCATATTGAGGAGCGGCTCAAGGTCACGTACGAATACGAATGTTCTTGCTGAAGCAAAGTCCTCTGCAAAGTCATCAAGACTTGCAAGTGAGGCATGCTGATTGCTGAGGTTTGGTGAGTCGAATGCGATAGTCGCCTCGATGCTGAATCCGTCAGCTGGTTCAATAACGAGATGTTCGCCATTGTTGCCTGTCACCTCTATTTTCTTATCAATTACGAGATATTCTCTTTCTGCATCCTGCTCCACGAGTCCTGTCTTCTGAATGAACTGTGTGAAGTAGAACGAACTGCCGTCGAGTATTGGCATTTCAGGTCCGTCGAGCTGAATGAGGCAATTGTCAACGCCCGCAGCAAGTAGTGCTGCCATAGCGTGCTCAATAGTGCTTATCTTAATATCGCCCTTTACGAGTACTGTACCACGCTGGGTGTCGCCTACGATACGGGCGTCGCAATCAATTATTGGCTGGCCTTCGAGATCCATCCGCTGAATCTTGTAGCCGTAGTTCACTTCTGCAGGACAGAATGTAGCCGTGATGAAAAGACCCGTGTGAAGTCCCTTACTCTTAACGACGAAACTGTCCTTTAGAGTTTGCTGTTTAGTCATATTTATTACTTGTTGTTCTTTAATTCTTCTATCTCACGCTTGAGCACCTGAATCTCCTTGAGGAGGTCTGGCAACTGCTTGAGGGCAGCCGACTGCTTTGCAAATTCACGTGGCTCCACTCCTGGATAACCCATGAATGACACGTTACCCTTCTTTGCAATCTTGTCGCCTGTTATACCAGTCTTGCCGCCGCAATACACTTTGTCTCCGATGTGGAGGTGTCCGACGATACCTACCTGACCACCGAACATACACCACTGTCCGACCTTTGTGCTTCCAGCGATTCCGCTCTGTGCACTCATGACCGTGTGTGCTCCCACCTCAACATTGTGGGCAATCTGTACGAGGTTGTCGAGCTTGACACCTTTGCGTACGTATGTTGAACCCATTGTTGAGCGGTCAATACATGTATTTGCACCAATCTCAACGTTATCTTCTATTGTTACGATACCAATCTGTGGAATCTTCTCGTAGCCTTCAAATGTAGGTGCGAATCCGAAACCGTCTGCTCCAATAACGCATCCTGCATGGAGGATACAATTGTTGCCGATGACACAGTCATGGTAAACGACAGAGTTGCTGTACATGATAGTATTTTCACCCACCTTGGCATTCTCGCCTACGGTTGCATGAGGATGAAGCTGGCATCCGTCGCCAATCACGGCATTGTCGCCAACGACTGCAAAAGGAGCGATGTAAACGTCCTTGCCAATCTTTGCTGTAGGTGCTATGTAAGCAAGAGAGTCGATGCCTGTACGCTTCTGTTCCATGCTCTGGTAGAGCTGGAGAAGCTTAGCCACAGACTCGTAAGCGTTGTCAACCCTTACGAGAGTTGCCTTTACAGGGCGTGAAGGTTGAAAATCCTTGTTGACCAAAACGACACTTGATTCCGTGTCGTAAATATAATGTTCATACTGAAGATTGGCAAGAAAAGAAAGGGCACCCTTCGTTCCTTCTTCAATCTTCGCAAAGGTACTTACGGTAACATTCTCGTCACCCTCTACAGTACCCCCCGTATATGCTGCTATTTGTTGTGCGGTAAAAACCATTGCCAATTAAATTTAATTTGGCTACAAAATTACTACATATTTTTCAAATATGCTCTATAAGCATCTTGTTTTTTTATCAAATCGTACCTTTAAACCAAGTTTTGGACTTTTACGCTTTGAAAAGTTAAGTAAAACATCTAACTTTGCGCCAAAATAAAATCAATCAGAATTTCAGAAACAGAAAAAAGATGAGTCGCAAGATATTTGCTATTTCTCTTTATTCCGCAAAACTTTGCCTCAGAATGTTTTGAGACAAAGTACTGACTAAGTAGTGACCAAGTAGTGACTAAGTACTGACTCTGAAAAGTATTTTTTGAACGATTTATAAAACAATATAAACTCACAATTATGGCTATTGACAATAAGCAGAGATACATGATGCGTGGCGTAAGTGCTGCCAAGGAAGATGTTCACAACGCAATCAAGAACATCGACAAGGGAATCTTTCCACAGGCATTCTGTAAGATTATTCCAGACATACTCGGAGGCGACCCAGAGTACTGTAACATTATGCACGCAGATGGTGCAGGAACAAAGTCAAGTCTTGCGTACATGTACTGGAAAGAGACAGGCGACATTTCCGTATGGAAGGGTATCGCTCAAGACGCTCTCATCATGAATACCGACGACCTCCTCTGTGTAGGTGCTGTTGACAATATCCTCGTAAGTTCAACCATCGGACGCAACAAGATGCTCATCCCAGGTGAGGTCATCTCAGCCATCATCAATGGTACGGACGAACTCCTTGCCGAGATGCGCAAGATGGGTATCGGAATCTACGCTACAGGTGGTGAGACAGCCGACGTTGGCGACCTCGTACGTACAATCATCGTCGATTCGACTGTAACATGCCGTATGAAGCGTTCAGATGTCATCAACAACGCCAACATCCGTCCGGGTGACGTTATCGTAGGTCTCAGCTCTTGCGGTCAAGCCACATACGAGAAGGAATATAACGGCGGTATGGGTTCAAACGGACTCACATCTGCTCGTCACGATGTCTTTGCAAAGTACCTTGCAGAGAAATACCCAGAGTCTTTCGACAAGGCTGTTCCTGACGAACTCGTTTACTCTGGTTCATACAAGCTTACTGACCCAGTAGAGGGCGCACCTGTAAACGCAGGAAAGCTTGTTCTCTCCCCTACTCGTACATACGCTCCAGTCGTAAAGAAACTCCTCGACGAGATGCGTGCCGACATTCACGGTATGGTACATTGTACAGGTGGCGCACAGACAAAGGTGCTCCATTTCGTAGGCGACAACTGCCGCGTTATCAAGGACAATATGTTCCCAGTTCCACCACTCTTCAAGGCTATTGCCAAGGAGTCAGGCACAGATTGGGCAGAGATGTACAAGGTCTTCAACATGGGTCACCGTCTTGAGGTTTACCTCTCACCAGAGAAGGCAGAGAAGGTAATCGAGATTTCAAAGTCATTCAACATCGACGCCCAGATTGTTGGACGTGTAGAGGAAGGAAAGAAGTCACTCACAATCAAGAGCGAATTCGGAGAATTTAACTATTAGCCCCCCGACCCCCAACTTAGCGAAGCGATCTCACTGACCAAAGGGAAGTAACGGGGCGGCCATCCGGATTCTGTTTTTCCCGACTATGTTGAGGAGCTTTGAGGACTCATTAAGGACAACAATAATAAAAATTACATAGAATAGAAATAAAATAACAAGAACGCTCCCCCCGACCCGGAGGATGCCCCCTTTGGGGGTTAGGGGGTTGTCTGTTTTATATGGAAATACTTGACAAACTTGAGGGGCTCGTTCCTCGTTTCGAGGAAGTGTCAACCCTCATTACAGACCCGAACGTCATAGCTGACCAGAAGCGTTATGTGCAGCTGACCAAGGAATACAAGAACCTTGAGGACATCATGCGTGCCCGCAAGGAATACATCAACGCAACAAAGGGACTTGAGGAAGCAAAGGAACTCCTTGCACTCGAGGATGACCCGGACATGAAGGAGATGGCTCGCGAGGAGATTGCAGCCAACGAAAAGCTCATCCCAGAACTTGAAGAGCAGATTAAGCTTCTCCTCATTCCTGCCGACCCAGAGGACAGCAAGAACATCACACTCGAAATCCGTGGAGGTACAGGTGGCGACGAGGCAGCACTCTTTGCAGGCGACCTCTTCCGTATGTACTCCAAGTATTGCGAGATTAAGGGCTGGCACCTTACTGTCAGCTCATTCTCAGAGGGTTCAAGTGGCGGCTACAAGGAAATCGTATGTACCGTAACAGGCGAAAACGTCTATGGTACAATGAAATATGAGTCAGGCGTACATCGTGTACAGCGAGTGCCAGCCACAGAGACACAGGGACGTGTCCACACGAGTGCCGCAACCGTTGCCGTACTCCCAGAGGCAGAAGCCTTTGACGTACAGATTAACGAGGGTGAAATCAAGTGGGATACATTCCGCTCATCAGGCGCTGGTGGACAGAACGTCAACAAGGTTGAATCTGGTGTACGTGCCCGTTATATGTGGAAGAATCCTAACACGGGCGAGACAGAAGAAATCCTCGTGGAGTGTACTGAGACACGTGACCAGCCAAAGAACAAGGAACGCGCTCTTGCACGTCTCCGCACATACATCTACGACAAGGAGCATCAGAAGTATATCGATGACATCGCTTCACGTCGTAAGACCATGGTAAGTACAGGTGACCGTTCTGCCAAGATTCGTACCTACAACTATCCACAGGGACGCATCACCGACCACCGTATCAACTACACAATCTACAACCTTGCAGCCTTCATGGATGGCGACATTCAGGATTGCATCGACCACCTCATCGTAGCCGAGAATGCAGAAAGACTCAAGGAAGCAGAATTGTAGCTTGCATTATTCATAATGCAAGAGTTAAAAGTTAAAAATTAAAAGTTAAGAGTTAGAGATTACACGTAGTTTACGATAACTCCAAACTTCTTAACTCAACTTTTAACTTTTAACTTTTAATTTTTAACTCCTGAAAGGAAGTCATGAAATATGGAATGGCAAAAATATCCGATACTACGCCTCGTCATGCCAATAATTATTGGTATGACAGTGGCGTTTTTTCTTTATGAAAGCCTCGGATACCAGCCATTCATCATCCTGCCACTCCTGATTGGTCTTGCCTCAGGTACGGTTTACGCCCATATCAGGAACCACAGACGTGCCTTCGTCATTCTCAGTTCTCTCACATTCCTCACCTTCGGCTACGAGCTCACAAGTCGAAGCATCCACAACGCTCATGAGGAGTATGGCGAGGGATGGACATACGAGCTGTATAAGCACAATCCATTCGCAATTGACAAGGCACACGAAGTGCAGAAAAGACTTCATGACACATACATAGAGAACAATGTCACGGGCGAAGCTGGAAACGTGGTCGAAGCCATGACCATAGGGTGGAAAGAAGGATTGGCAAAGGAAACGAAGGACGTATTCTCCAAGGCAGGATTAAGTCACACCCTCGCACTCTCAGGATTCCACATCACCATCGTGTTCCTGCTCCTTCATTACGTCTTCCTCGGAAAGATTGTAACCCACCGCTGGCGTATAATATGTAACATCCTTACGGTAGGAAGCCTTTGGGCATACGCCTTCATGGCAGGAATGCAACCTTCGCTCGTAAGGGCAACAATCATGTGTTCAATATTCGTCTTCACACGCTCATTCGGACGGAGGGTCACGGCACTCAACTCATGCCTGCTCACAGGATTGATAATGGTCATCATCGAGCCACTCATCCTCTTTCACGTAGGCTTCCAGTTGTCATTCTCTGCCGTAATAGGAATATGCACCTTAGGTGACACGCTTTGCAAACGTACAAGCATAAGATTGCCAAGGGAGAGGACACAGGTTCCACTCATCAGGCAACTTGGAGTAAATGTAGTCAACGGGACGAAGGACATAGTCATCATCTCACTCGCATGCAACATCTTCACAATCCCGATTGTTGCTTACACGTTCCATCAGATTCCGTTGCTCTCCATCATCTCCAACCTTGCTGCCACTCTCCTCGTGTCATTTCTTATCGTCACATCAGCTGTATGGTGGTTGACAATATGGAGCGCAACATTATCGTCTATCGTACAAGCCATCCTTATGTGGACAGCCTCAACCGTTTGCGGTATTGCCCACACCATAGCATCCATACCGTACTCAGTTTACTACTGTGAGCCGTCTCTCACAGAATGTTTCCTGATGTACGGAGTCGTCATCACGATAACGCTTGCTATACGGAAGCACACACCACATCGTGTGATGGCATTCCTCACAATGGTTATCGTATTCTGTGTGGTGGCGATAATAAGGAAGGTGGCGGCCCCCCTCTGACTCCCCCGTGGGGGGAGAAAAGGAACATACTAACATTCGTCCGTTAACTCCCGTTAAATTCGGTTAACTCCAAAGAAAAAATTAAAACAATAAATATATGACTCGTCAAGAACTTATCAATCAGATTAAAGAGAAGAAGACCTTCCTTTGTGTAGGTCTCGACACAGACATCAAGAAGATTCCTGAGCACCTCCTCAAGGAGGAAGATCCAATCTTCGCATTCAACAAGGCAATCATCGACGCTACAGCTCCTTACTGTGTGGCTTACAAGCCTAACCTCGCTTTCTACGAGAGCATGGGAGTGAAGGGATGGATTTCCTTTGAGACAACAATCGCTTACCTCAAGAAGAACTATCCAAACCACTTCATCATTGCAGATGCTAAGCGTGGTGACATCGGCAACACAAGTTCAATGTACGCACGTACATTCTTTGAGGAGTGCAACCTCGACTCTGTCACAGTTGCTCCTTACATGGGTGAGGACAGCGTAAGTCCATTCCTTCAGTATGAGGGTAAGTGGGTCATTCTCCTTGCACTCACATCAAACAAGGGTAGCCATGACTTCCAGCTTACAGAGGACAAGAATGGCGAACGTCTCTTTGAGAAGGTTCTCCGCAAGAGTCAGGAATGGGGCAACAAGGACAACATGATGTACGTTGTTGGTGCTACTCAGGGTCGTATGTTTGAGGACATCCGTAAGATTGTTCCTGAGCATTTCCTTCTCGTTCCAGGAATTGGCGCACAGGGCGGTAGCCTCGAAGAGGTTTGCAAGTACGGAATGACAAAGGACTGCGGTCTTCTCGTCAACTCAAGCCGTGCCATCATCTATGCCGACAAGACAGAGAACTTTGCCAAGGTTGCTGGTGAAGAAGCAAAGAAGGTTGCCGAGCAGATGGCTGCTCTTTTGGCATAAATGCTAATTGACAATTGATAATTGACAATTGATAGTTGGTCATCCGGATGCCTCGTGCATCTGGATGACTTATAACCCAAACGAATATGAAAAGCAGAATACTTTTAACTACCATGATTATTCTCGCTTCATGCACAGGAAGCAAGAACAAGGTAAATGTTGACGTTGATGTCAATGTCAACACAGAAGAGGTTACCAATGCTGAAGCCACAGACAACGACGAGCAAGCAGACGAGAAGTACAAGGATGTACTTACACGTGTAAGGCATATTTATTCTGTTTGGTTCAACGATAATGAATATGACGATAGCGTCTTCTCTAAGGAGCATAATGCCATAACCGAAGAAGGCTGTAGGCTTGCCGAAGGGTGTTGGGGTGCAGAATGTGTGTTTTGGACCTTGACACAAGACTATGGTAATAACATCAAGTTAAAGTCTGCTACAATTCATGAAGTCAAGAACGATACTGCCGTTGTGGTAAAGTGTGACATTGACCTCGACTTAGAAGATTGTCACAATCACATCGTCTATCTCACCATGATTAAGGAAGATGGCAAATGGGTAGCCGATGACAGTCACAACGATGAATTCTCCTACAAAGAATGTAACCTTGAATCCATCAAGGCCATGAAGGGAGAAAACTAAATACAAGATTATTTTACGCTTGCGTTGCAAGTAATTACATAAGATATATTAACCAAAAACAAATCAAATATGAAAGCATTCATTTCATTATGTATTTGTGCCATGATGGCATCAAATACATTTGCACAAACAACAAACAATAATGAGAACAACGAAAATGTTGCAAAGAGTTCTTACGTCATCTGTGAGAACCCAGACACGCCACAGCACTATGAGGGTGGTGAGAGAGCCGTGAACAACTTTATCAAGGTGAACATGAAGTACCCTTATCAGGCACAACGTGAGGCAGTGGAAGGAACAGTCATCGTTTCCTACATCCTCAACGAGGACGGTCTTGCCGACGAGGTGGAAGCCATTGAGTACAATGGTATCAAGGCCACTAAGGACAAAGGCATTGCCCAACTTGCACTTGAGAACCTACTCAAGGATTATCCTAAATTGAAGGCCAATGCTCAGAGACGATACATGGAAGCCGTACAATCCCTTCTCGTCGAAGCTGTGCGACTTGTTTTCAACCTTCCAGAGGCAACTCCAGCCATGAAGGATGGCAAACCTGTATGCGTAAAGTGCACCATCCCTGTTGAGTTTGAGCACAAAGAGAAGCACATATAATTGTCAAGTCTTCCAAGCTGACAACAATCTCAATATAAGTTAGTGGGTAACTCAGATACAGTTACCCACTAATTTTATACACCGTTATTTTACCACATATTTATTTTGTCTTTAATCCGTTAAGTTGTATCTTTGCAACCATAAACAAATACTCGTTGGACTATGGCACAGTTAAAGAATTTACCAATCGGCATACAGAACTTTGAAAGCCTTCGCAAAAACAACTTTCTGTATATAGATAAAACAGAACTTATCTACAACTTGATTAAGGGAGGAAGATACTATTTTCTCTCACGTCCTCGCCGTTTCGGTAAGTCCCTGCTTATGTCAACCATCCATACAATCTTTGACGGCAAACGTGAATTATTTGATGGTCTTGCCATAGCCGACAAGGAAGATATGAATTGGGCAAAGCACCCTGTATTGCATCTTGACTTGAACACCGAAAAGTATGACAACAAGGAGAAATTGGAGAAAAAGATAAATCTTTTCCTCACACAAATGGAAAGCGTATATGGAGCTAATCCTAATGAACAAACATACAGCACACGTTTTGAAGGCATCATCCAGCGTGCCTACGACAAGACTGGTCAGGGTGTCGTAATCCTTGTCGATGAATACGACAAGCCTATGCTTCAAGCTATCGGTAATGAGGAACTTCAGAATGAGTTTCGTGGCACATTGAAAGGTTTCTATGGTGCACTCAAGAGTATGGACGGATGTATTCAGTTTGCTCTCCTCACAGGTGTAACCAAGTTCGGAAAGGTTAGCGTATTCAGCGACCTTAACAATCTGAAGGATATCTCTATGGACCATAGATATACTACCATCTGTGGTATTACCGAAGAGGAATTGAAAGGTACAATGCTCCCATACGTAAAACGAATGGCAGAGGCAAACAACATGACTACGGACGAGTGTTTTGAGAAACTGAAAAAACAATATGACGGTTATCATTTCTGCGAGGATTCTGTTGGAATGTATAACCCTTTCAGCCTTCTTAATGCGTTTGACGAAAACAGATTCAAGAGCTACTGGTTTGAGACTGGTACACCGACATATCTTGTAGAACTACTCCAGCGTGACGAGTACAATCTCAATGATATGGAACATGCAAAGGTTGATGCCGACACGCTCAACAGTATAGATTCCACTTCACAAGATCCAATTCCTGTTATATATCAGAGCGGTTATCTTACCATCAAGGATTATGACCCTGAGTTTGGAGAATACACACTTGGTTTCCCAAATGAAGAAGTAGAAATTGGTTTTACCAAATTCCTTCTTCCTTGGTATATCTCAAAAGAGAGGAGCAGATCTGCATTTGACCTGAAGAACTTCGTGTTGGATATACGTTCGGGCAATGCCGAGCAATTTGTCAAGCGACTCAAGTCACTCTTTGCAGATACTCCATATATGCTCATCAAGGACCTGGAAAACCACTATCAGAACGTCATCTGGCTCATAAGCAAACTTGCAG
>CAMOVB010000034.1:0-18948 GCA_946626925.1 uncultured Prevotellaceae bacterium | reverse complement strand
ACAGCCAGTGGTTGCATGGGAAGGTGTCAAGATTGCAGACAAGTTCGGACACCCAGGTTATCAATCAGTTCACTACCCTGGTGGCTACGCCACAGAGTGGGGATATGGCGATGAGGCTCCTTACAGCGAGGACTGTCTCTATCTCAACGTATGGACAAAGGCACCTGGACAGGTTGACAAGAAACTGCCTGTGGCACTCTGGATTCATGGTGGAGGCTATCGTGAAGGATGGGGCTCAGAACCTGAGTTTGACGGACAGGAATGGGCAAACAAGGATGTAGTACTCGTAAGCATCAACTACCGCCTCGGTATCTTCGGATTCCTTGCGCACCCTCTCTTGAGTGAGGAGAACGAGAACGGAGTATCGGGCAACTACGGAATACTTGACCAGATAGAAGCACTCAAGTGGATTCGCAATAACATCGCACAGTTTGGCGGTGATCCTGAAAACGTCACGATCTTTGGACAAAGTGCGGGAGCAGGAAGTGTGAAGACAATATGCGAGTCACCACTTGCACGAGGATATTTCCAGAAGGCTGTCATCATGAGTGGTGGCGGTATCACCATACCTGACCCTGATGCACCTAAGATGGACACATCAAAGATGCCTAAGGACTTCATCTTCCGCAACGTAACATTTGACGAAGCACAGCAGGAAGCAAAGATTGTCTTCGACTGGGCAGGACTCACAGACCTTGAGAAGATGCGCCGCGCATCTACAGAGTTCCTCTATTCTCTCGGTAGCATCTACAGCGCATCAGGCAACAATGAAGGTGCCATTGCACAGCGTCCACTCGTAGATGGATACGTGAGCAAGGAGACATTTGATGAGGCTGCACTCGACGGCTCACTTGCCGATGTTCCTTACATGATTGGCTACACCCTCAACGACATGGGCAACATGTCTCCGGGCATTGCAGATTTCTGCAAGGTACGTGAGGAAAAGGGTGGCAAGGCATGGGCATACGAGTTTGCACGTCCTCTTCCTGATGACGGCTCACATCCTGAGGTTACAGCACGTCTCAAGGGTGCATTCCACTCTTCTGACCTCTGGTATGTATTCAAGTCACTCAAGCATTGCTGGCGTCCTTGGACACAAGGTGACTGGGACCTCTCAGAGAAGATGCTCACAGCATGGACCAACTTCGTAAAGTACGGAGACCCTAATGGCGAAGGCGAAGGTGTATGGACACCTTACACAAAGTCTAATGGCAAGTTCATGCTCTTCAAGCTCGACGCAAACGACAAGGAAAACTCAGAAATGGGTGACCCAATTGTTGATGAAAAATAATTCTTGCCGCAAAGCGGCCAATTAGAAAAACATTCAAGAAACAGATCAAAAACAAGAAAAAACATTTTTGTTTTCTGTTTCTTGAATCGATTTCTAATAGTCGCGTAAGACAAGAGAAATTCAGGGCTAATCAACTACAAAAAACAGAAGAACATGTTTATAAAGACAAATCTGGATGAAAGACTTGCTGACAAACTGAGAAAATATGTATATGATATCATAGGATGTTGCCAAGATGTCCATAGAGAACAAGGTCCTGAGCTGACGGAATATGTTTATCAAGAATCTTTACATATTGCTTTCGAACAAGACAATATTTCTCACATTAAAGAATACTACTTTAATCCAACTTTTAGAGGCATTCCACTAAAGACAAAGATGAGAGTAGATTTCTTTTGTAAAGGTAATGTCTTTGTGGAATGTAAAGCCATTGAAAAAATCGGAACACATGAACGCTTACAATTATGGAGTTATATGCGAGCTGCAAAAATCCAAATAGGAATACTTTACAATTTTCTTCCAGTATTAGACGAGTGTGAGAAATACTATCTCGATTTGGAAACAAACACAATCAGTTATTTTTAGATATTTGTTTTAAAAAAAGAAAAAGAATGTTTTTTCTTGTTTTTGATCTGTTTCTTGACTGTTTTTCTAATTGGCGCCCTGCGCAAAAAAAAAATGAAAAGATTATTTACATTTATAGCAATGGTTACTCTGTTGGGTAGCCATTGCCTTGCTCAGCCCCCTCGCTTCCGTATGCAGAAGAATGAGGAGATACGCTACGCACTCAATCTTGACAACATAAAGATGGAGATAGATGCCAACAACGGTGCACGAATAGTATCATTGAAACTGGACACGACGGAAGTCATATCACAGTTAACGATGCCAAACACCTATGGAAGCACCTTCTGGACAAGTCCTCAAAAGGAATGGAACTGGCCACCAGTACGTGAACATGACATGGCACCCTACACCGTGACAAAGGACGGTGATGCCATCATCATGACAAGCTCTCTCTCCGAACGCTTTCCACTCCGCATCAAGAAACGCTTCGAGGCAGACAAAAAGGACAAGTGCATCAAGGTCACATACACCATCATCAACGAGTCAAGCGAGGCACGCAAGGTAGCCCCATGGGAGATTACCCGTGTACTTGCCCAAGGCTCAATATTCTTTGATGCCGATGTTGATGCAATCACAGGTGCAAACAACATGGAGCCAATATCGTTTGTCAAGAAGAATGGCTTTGCATGGTATGACATTGACCACAAGGAAGGTACAAACCGTAAGATTAACTCTGACGGCAAAGGCTGGCTTGCATACAAGCACAATGGTATTGTACTGAAGAAGGTGTTCCCTGACCTATCTCCTTCTGAGCCAGCCCCAGGCGAAGCCGAGATTCAGATATACGTCAATCAAGGCAATTCCTACGTCGAGATAGAGAGTCAAGGTGCATACACAGAGCTCCAGCCAAACGAATCACTCGACTGGACGGTCAGATGGTTTCTTACAAAGGAGTAACATTTCGTTTATCCCCAAAACACAGAGAACACAGAGGACACAGATATATAAAACGAAATACTTTTATCCACGCTTCAAAGTTTAGCGGACAATACTTATTCCCAATTTCTAATAGAAGAAATTATGTATGGTAACCAAACAAATCTCGCTCAATCAGACCAGAAAGAGTTGCTCATCGATTTCTATTATAGGATGAAAGACAAGGGGAAAAAAAGAATTTCATTTCGTAAAATTCAGAGAATACGTATAACGGTATTAAATTTGCGAAAGACCTCAATTCATCAATCCTTTCTCTCTCATGAATTCATCTGCAACATAAAGATTGCCATATAGGTAAAGACCTGTAGAATGATTATGAAAATCTGCACACGTCTTGCTATCATAGAACATCTCAAGTGCATTAATCGGTTCTACGCCAAGACGTTCGGAAAGTTCTGCCGCTATTGCTCCTATACGGTTGCTTGTAATTATCTCTTGAATTACAGGAGACTTTATAGGATCTGTAGTATTATTCTGCTCCATAAAACATAAGATGTTTACTAATTATTTCTTGATTGAGAACGCACATTTGATTGTTCGGACGATGTTCAGACAGGCGTTCAAGTGCTTTTTCACGTGTCATAAGATCAGCCATATAAAGGTTTATTGTATCGACAACTCTATCATTAGCAACACCTCCCTCAATATAATCGTATTCTTTCCAAGGCATTTTACCGAGACGACTGTCAACTATGAAGTCAAGCCATTCGCCATTATACTGAGGAAACACTTTACAGCGATAATTGGCGAGTATCGCATCACGCTCAAGGATATACGTATTGATAACAGCCGAGCCACCACGTCTATCTGCAACACGCTCTGCCCAATCAACAGCTTGCTGGCGTATGTTCGTGACATAAAAACCAATGCCAAAATCAAGATTTGAACGACCAACATCAACAAGAGGAGTCCTTATTTCCTCTGTACTTCCATGATACACAGTAATATTCATTTTCTGTCCTCCCATAGTTTCATACACTCAATCATATCAAGTGCTATATTTTCTCTGCTCTCAGTATGCAGAGTTTCATAATTAGGGTATATGTAGTTCTTTATCATTCCAAGCCTTTGCATACGTTTAAACACCTCAAAGTACGAAACTCCAAGGGTGCGTGCCGTTGCCTCTATACATGTACTTACGAATGCGAGTACAATCTGCTTGTGTGATATGGTTCTTTCGCCTGTCATTTTCTTGTTTTCTGTTGATTTTAATGCAAAAATACAGAAATCATTTAAAATAGTACTTAACTTTAAAGAGAAAGTTTGCCACAAAACAACAATTTAGAATTTATTACGTCTGTTTGGTAAGGTTACACCATTCAATATTTCTGTCCACAGAAAGATAGACAAAGGAAATCAATGAATATAATAAAAGCCATCGGACAAATGTCCGATGGCTTTTATTATATATTCCTAATGATGATAGGATATTACTTCAACTTTGCACGGATAGCTTCGCTCTCCTTCTCGTAGCCTGGCTTGTTGAGGAGGGCAAACATATTCTTCTTGTATGCCTCTACACCTGGCTGGTTGAATGGGTTAACTCCAAGGATAAGACCTGAGATACCACATGCCTTCTCGAAGAAGTAGATGAGCTGACCGAGGTTGTACTCGTCAAGCTTCTCGATAGATACCTTGATGTTTGGAACGCCACCGTCAACGTGTGCAAGCTGTGTTCCAAGCTCTGCCATCTTGTTTACCTCGTCGATGCGCTTGCCTGCTAGGAAGTTAAGACCGTCAAGGTTCTCCTCGTCTGATGGTACTTCGAGCTTAGTGTTTGGCTTCTCAACAGAGATTACTGTCTCGAAGATTGTACGCTCACCATCCTGAATCCACTGCCCCATAGAGTGAAGGTCTGTAGTGAGGTCAACAGCTGCTGGGAAGATACCCTTACCATCCTTACCCTCTGACTCTCCATAGAGCTGCTTCCACCACTCACCGAAGTTGTGAAGCTTTGGCTGATAGTTGCATAGAATCTCAATCTTCTTACCGCTCTGGTAGATTGCGTTACGTACAGCAGCATAAACAGCAGCTGGGTTTGAAGCGTATGGTGCGTTGATGTCGCACTCCTTCTCCATATCCTGAGCACCCTTAACGAGAGCTGCGATGTCGAATCCTGCTACTGCAATTGGAAGAAGACCTACTGGAGTGAGTACAGAGAAACGTCCACCTACATTGTCAGGAATGATGAATGACTTGTAGCCTTCCTTGTCTGCAGTAGTGCGTGCAGCACCCTTCTTAGCATCTGTTACTGCAACGATAACTTTCTTTGCAACTTCCTTACCACGCTGCTCCTCACACATCTTCTTGAGAAGACGGAATGTGATGGCAGTCTCAGTAGTTGTACCAGACTTAGAGATGTTGATTACACCGAACTTAACTCCCTTGAGGTAGTCGATAAGCTCAGAGAGGTAATCCTCACCGATGTTGTTACCAGCAAAGAGGATGCGTGGCATATTTGATGGCTGAAGCCAACCGAATGAGCTTGAGAGAGAGTCGATGACCATGCGTGCACCGAGGTAAGAACCACCGATACCAGCAACTACGACTGCGTCACAGTTCTCCTGAAGAGTCTTTGCTGTAGCGTTAATCTCAGCGATGAACTCTGGTGTGATTGAGCTTGGGAGGTGAAGCCAACCAAGGAAATCATTACCTGGACATGTAGCATTTTCAAGAGCAGCCTGTGCGCTCTTTACCTGAGGCTCAAGTGCCTCAACAGCACCAGCAGCCAAGAACTGGCTTGCTGCAGAAATATTAAGTTTCATAATGATTTATTGATATTTTAAGTTTTTGAGTTTTTGAGTTTTTTAGTTCTCGCGGTGGTGAGTTTGTAAGTTTGTAAGTTTTTAAGTTCGTGAGTTTTTGAGTTTTTTAGTTCTCGTTGTGGTGAATTTTTGAGTTTTTTAGTTTCCAGGGATTATGCTTCATAAACACATATCCGCAAGAACAAAAAAACTTAAAAACCTAAAAACTCACAAACTTAATTCCTACCTAAACGAATCGCTTAGTATCTTTATCTCTACCTGAGGATTTATCTTCTCATATAGTATGTTATACACAGCATCGAGGATAGGCATATTAACGTGGTACTTCTTGTTAATCTGCTTCATACACTCTGTACCGTAGTAACCCTCAGCAATCATCTCCATCTCAAGCTGGGCAGACTTAACGGAATAGCCCTGACCAATCATCGTACCGAACACTCGGTTACGTGAGAAGTTAGAGTACATCGTCACGAGAAGGTCTCCCATGTAGGCAGTATTGATGACACGTCTGTCCTCTGGCTGTACTGCTGTAAGGAAACGCTCCATTTCCTGAAGAGCATTTGCAACAAGTACAGCTTGGAAGTTGTCACCACACTTCAATCCATGACAGATACCTGCACAGATAGCATACACGTTCTTGAGAACGGAACTGTATTCTATGCCCTCAATATCCGTTGAGACAGATGTTTTGACAAATTTATTTGTCAATAGATCTGCAACAACCTGTGCATTATCAAGGTCACGACAACCTACCGTGAGATAACAGAGACGGTCGAGCGCTACTTCTTCTGCATGAGAAGGACCACCAATGGTACACACTTGTTCCTCTGGAACACCATAAATCTTTTCAAAGAAACGACTTACAGTACATCCCTCATCAGCAACGATACCCTTGATGGCTGTCACCACAAGTTTCTCGCGCATACTTGTCTTGAGTTTCTTGAGATGACTCTTGAGATAAGGCGATGGTGTGACAAATACGAGAGTGTCAGAGTTCTTCACTACTTCGTTTATGTCACTTGAGAAATTGATTCTATCTACATCAAAATGCAGACCTGTCAGATAAGCAGGGTTATGACCGAGACGCTTGAATTCTTCGATTCTGTCATCTCGGCGCATATACCAGTTTATGCTTTCTTCATGATGCAACAGTATCTTTGCAACTGCAGTTGCCCAACTGCCTCCACCAAGTACTGCTACTCTGCCTGTATTTGTAAATTTCATAACAGTTCCCCCGACCGTTGGAGTTAAAAGTTATAAGTTAAAAATTAAAAGTTAAAACGTCTGTTCATAACTCATAACTTACAACTTGTTACTCCTTCGGCGGCCATCCGTAACTGGGGGTGGATGGCGTTAATAGTTGTTTTCCCCGATTGCATCCATCGGAACTACATATATGTATATTCCGGATGGCTGCCCCCTTCGGGGGTTAGGGGGCTACTGTATATTTGAAATTATCTTTGTCAAATCATCTACCGATGGCTTCTGTATGTCAAGCTTGTACTTCTTGATAATTTCACCAATCTGCTGCTGAACCTTCTGAGCATTTGCTCCTGCGAGTGACTCGACAAGGTTGTAACCAGCCTTTTGGAGTACAGGAACAATCTCTTCGCTGAAGCCTACCTCAACATACTTGCTAACGGCATCCTTTGGAGCCTTTACCTCTGGCTTCATAGTAGGGAAGAGAAGTACCTCCTGAATTGTTGGCTGACCTGTCATGAGGATGGCAAGACGGTCAATACCGATACCGATACCAGATGTTGGAGGCATACCGTACTGGAGGGCACGGAGGAAGTCATGGTCGATTACCATTGCCTCGTCATCACCCTTGTCAGCAAGCTTCATCTGCTCGATGAAACGCTCCTCCTGATCGATTGGGTCATTAAGCTCAGAGTAAGCGTTTGCAAGCTCCTTACCATTAACCATAAGCTCAAAGCGCTCTGTAAGTCCTGGCTTGCTGCGGTGCATCTTAGTGAGTGGTGACATCTCAACTGGGTAGTCTGTGATGAATGTTGGCTGGATAAATGTGCCCTCACAAGTCTCACCAAAGATTTCGTCGATAAGCTTGCCACGACCCATTGTGTCGTCAACCTCTACACCACACTTCTTTGCAGCTTCGCGCATCTCTTCCTCTGTCATCTTCTCAAGGTCATAACCTGTCTTCTCCTTGATAGCCTCAAGAATTGGGAGACGACGATAAGGAGCCTTGAATGAAACGATATTGTCGCCAATCTTAACCTCTGTAGTACCGTTTACAGCAATACATATCTTTTCGAGCAATTGCTCTGTGAATGTCATCATCCAGTTGTAATCCTTGTAGCTAACATAAAGCTCCATACAAGTGAACTCTGGATTGTGGCTACGGTCCATACCCTCGTTACGGAAGTTACGACCAATCTCGTAAACACCCTCAAAACCACCTACGATAAGACGCTTGAGGTAAAGCTCAGTAGCGATACGGAGATAGAGGTCAACGTTGAGAGCGTTATGGTGAGTAATGAATGGACGTGCACTTGCACCACCTGCAATCTGCTGAAGGATTGGAGTCTCAACCTCTGTAAATCCTGCCTCGTCAAATACTTGACGCATTGTGCGGAGGATTGTTGCACGCTTGAGGAATGTGTCCTTTACGCCATTGTTCACGATAAGGTCAACATAACGCTGACGGTAACGGAGTTCTGGATCCTCAAATGCATCGAACACCTGTCCATCTTTCTCCTTTACGATTGGAAGTGGCTTGAGTGACTTTGCAAGAACAGTAAGAGACTTAGCGTGAACAGAAATCTCACCTGTCTGAGTACGGAACACAAATCCTGTTACTCCGATGAAGTCACCGAGGTCAAGAAGCTTCTTGAATACTGTGTTGTAAAGTTCCTTGTCCTCACCTGGACAGATATCATCACGAGTTATATATACCTGAACACGGCCTTTTGAATCCTGAAGCTCAACGAAGCTTGCCTTACCCATCACACGGCGGCTCATCATACGACCAGCGATGCAAACCTCACGGAGAGGTTCTGTTGGGTTTCCCTCTGCATCTACAGCTGGGTCTTTGAACTCAGCAATGATGTCAGTAGAGAAAGCATTTGTTGGATATTCAGCAGCAGGATATGCGTCAATGCCCATATCCTTCAGAGCCTGAAGATTGTTTCTACGGTTAATCTCCTGTTCAGATAATTCTAATACGTTCATTTTTATATATGTCTTTACTTTATAGCGATAGCAAAATACAAATTGAAGTCAATTATTTTTTCACTACCGCATAGTTATTCAAATTACCTTGCAAAGATAAGAATAATAATTGACACTATAAAGATAACTTTTTTTTTTCTTCTCATAGCACGAATATAAATCGTTTTTGATTATCTTTGCACGGCTTTTTGAGCTTTCAAAGCAAATTGTAAGTAAAATAATGGCGATAACTTTTACATTAGTCATTCTTCCTCCCAAGATAAGGAAGAGAGTGGGTGTGGGTAAGAGTGTCTGCCTAATACAAACTCAAATATGGAAATACCACAGACAAGTTTGACAAAAGAACTTGCCCAGTTATTTGGCACAAGGGCAATCAACAACATCACCGACTACGTCATGGAGTTCAGTTCACGCATTCTCATGGCGTTGTTAGTTTATTTCGTCGGAAAGTTCATCGTAGAGAAGGTACTCAAACTGGTACGAACAATGATGAGCAAACGACAGATAGAGCCATCGCTGCGCTCATTCACAGATAGTGCACTCAGCATAGGACTCTATTTCATCCTCGGTTTCTCAATAGTCACCATCCTCGGTATTCAGACCACGGAGTTTGCAGCCCTCTTTGCTGCCGCCGGTATGGCTATTGGTATGGCTCTCTCTGGCACGCTCCAGAACTTTGCAGGAGGAGTAATGATTCTCCTTTTCAAACCATACAAGGTGGGTGATGTTATCGACGCACAAGGATTCTGCGGAAAGGTGGAACAGATACAAATCTTCCACACAATCATTATGACTGCCGATAAACAGACAATCATCATTCCTAATGGCGGACTTGCAACTGGTTCTCTCAAGAATCTCACGAAATCTCCACATCGTCGTGTGGATATAAACGTGGAAGTTGCATACGGTACAAAGCCAGAGGATGTGCGTGTCATCCTTCGCAAGATTATCGACGAGGACGAACGTATCGTCAAGGAGTCTGGTTTGGAGCCAGCTCTCCCAATGACTGCCATGTCAGCATCAAGCATTGTATTCTCTTTCCGCGTGTGGGTTGAATCTGCAAACTACTGGCCTGTACTTTTCGACAGTACGGAAAGAATTTATACTGACCTTACAGCTGCTGGCATAGAGATACCATTCCAGCAGATAGATGTACACATGAAGAATTAGGGATTAGGGATTAGGAATTAGTAATTAGTGATGAATGGGCTATCGTCCGCTAACTCCTTGCTAACTTCTGTTAACTACATAAAAAAGAGACCATCCGCGTACATTGGTACACGGATGGTCTCTTTTTTATCCTGTTGTTATCTTGTTGCAAGTAATGCTTCAATCTCTTCCACCACTTTCTGCGCCTTCTGCGCAAAGTATTCCTGATTATCTATCACCTTGAGGTATGGGTGTCCAGCCCAAGCCTCATAAACCTTGCGGTCGAGTTCTCTGGCAATACGCATACCTTCCTCGTTTGCCTGTTCATATCTCTGAGCATTTGTGCTCGTGGTATAGAACTCCTCACTACCGCATGCCGTGGTCGTCATGTGAAGCACGGCGTCATAACGGCGACGCAATTCTTCTGATGACGTGCCAGCAAGTTCCATAAGGTGGCTCCACATCTCAGCGGTCATATATGCCGAGATGTCCATTGTGCCACGGTCACAGATGATAAGACAAGGCACGTCAAGAGTCTTTGCCATGAGCGTAAAGCGATCCTCAAAGGCAAGTTGCATCTCAAGAGTCGCCTTTTCTCCCTCATAGAAGAAATCCTTGTTCTTCGTGAGATAGTTCATACCCGACTGAGTGAATAATGTTGGCATTTCAGGGATGGTAAATACCTTGTATCCCTTATTTGTGAAATGGTCAACAATAAGTTCCAGTGCACTTGTCTTACCAGCACATGGTCCCCCAGTCAGAACTATACGTGTTATTTTATTATTCATATTATGGAATCTCGACTAAACAAAAAATAGAGAAAATGAAAATGATTTCATTTTCTCTATCGGATGTTTCAAAAATGTGTGATCCGGAAGGGATTCGAACCCTTGACCCACAGCTTAGAAGGCTGTTGCTCTAATCCAACTGAGCTACCGGACCATCCTTTTTTGCTTTAGCGGGTGCAAAGGTAGGCACTTTTTTGTAAAACACCAAAAGAAAGCGAAAGATTTTTAGTCTTTTGCATTAATATATGTGCCAAACATTGTACAATTGGGAGAATAATGCCCATAAATCTCCCAATTGAACAATGTGTATGTATGAATTTTATATTGGTCTTGTGACGTCGTACAACCATTGGCGATGTTCATCGTCAAGGCGTGATGAAAGACGGTCGTAAACGGTTTGTTGGTATGAGTTGAACCACGCTTTTTCATCGTCTGTGAGCATATCCGTAAGGATAGGGCTGGTAAGGATAGGACAAAGCGTGAGGTGCTCGAAAGTGTAATAAGGGCCAAATGTTATGCCGTTACCTTCGGCTACATCATCGGTGAGCGCACCACGTTCTTTGCATTTCCCGCTCTTGCCAGAGAAATCAGCGTTTACTACCAACATCGTATCCTCATGACGTACACCGTGACTTCCCTCTATGTATATTCCTGGCTCATCGGTGATTATCATTCCTGGGAGCAAAGGAGTTGGACGCCATTGCATACGGAACTGGTGAAGATCGATTGCCTCATGTACGGACATGAACTGACCTACTCCATGACCTGTGCCATGGAGATAGTTAATGCCGTATTTCCACATCGGAGCACGAGCGAGAGCGTCAAGCTGAGTGCCATTCGTGCCCTTTGGGAATACTGCGCTTCCGAGGTTAATCCATCCACGGAGCACGAGCGTGTAGTCACGCTTCATCTCCCATGTGAGAGGTCCGAGCGGAATGGTACGTGTGATGTCTGTCGTGCCGTCGAGGAACTGTGCTCCTGAGTCGATGAGGAGCAAGCCCTCGGGCTTGACAGGTATGTCGGTCTCTGGTGTTGGGTCGTAATGAACGATTGCACCATGATGAGCATAACCCATTATACTCTCAAAGCTAATGCCCTTGAAGTCTGGCTGTTCAGCACGGAAAGCCTCCAGTTTTGCAGCCAGTGAAAGTTCTGTCTGTCCGCCTTTTGGGACATTATCAAGTGTCCACTTAATCCATTTTACCATAGCCACGCCATCCTTTTCCATTGCATTGCGGTAGCCTCGTATCTCCGTCTCGTTCTTGAAGATAAGCATCTCACCAATCGGCGACTTACGCGCCACAGGCTTACGGATTGACTTGCGTGCGTTATGGTTTGTCTTCTCTGGTTGGAAGAATATCGGACAGTCGTATCTACCCAGTTCGGCAAATACGTTGTCGTATGGTTTTGTGCTTACACCATTTTCTTTGAGGTACTCCTTTACTTCTGTGGTAAGTTTGTTATTATTTATAAATAATGTGGCATCATCTTGTGAAATGATAAGGTATGACACGAAGAATGGCGTGTAAAGGATATCATCAGCACGAAGATTAAGCGTCCACGCAATCTCTTCAAGCGAACAGACAAGGAGTGTGTTACCGTTAAGTCTCTCACGTATGCGCTGAAGCTTGCTCTTGGCAGTCTCACCTGCATACTTTATGTCGTGGATAAACACCTTGCTGTCAGGTATGGACGGACGGTTGAGCCATATCTCGTTGAACGGATCTGTTACGGATTTGATGGTAAGTCCGTAGAAATTGAGGTCTTCCTTTAATGAATCGAACTCAACGACAGTCATCACCTCACCATCTACACCAACAACCTCACCACTTGACAGCTCGCTGCCAAGCCATTCCGTGATGGAAGGCGTACCTTCAATCTTCTCCTTTTGAAGAATAAATTCAGTTTCCTCCAACTGTTCCTTCGCCTGAATGAAATAACGGGAATCAGTCCAAATGGCAGCCTTGTCAAGTGTCACTACGGCTGTTCCTGCGCTACCCGTGAATCCTGTGAGCCAACGTCTTGACTTCCATCTCTCAGGCACGTATTCTCCGCTGTGCGGATCTGTACTTGGAACGATGAATGCGCTTATGCCCTCCCTTCTCATGAATGCTCGGAGGTTAAGCAAACGATATGCTATGATCTTGTTCATTGGTCTTATATTAAAATGTGCTTGCCTAACATGGCAAGCACTACCCTATTTTACATCTAAAGAAAGTTTTCTGCTGAAAGCGTAGATGATGACAAAGCTCACCAGCGGAATGACAAAAGGAATGATGAATGAACCAGTCACATCTGCGAGGTAAGCCATCAAGAGGAATCCGCATCCACCCACAGGGGTCATCATCAGTACGGATGATGCCGACTTGGTAAGGTTGCCAAGTCCACGAAGTGATAGTGCGAATATTGTTGGGAACATGATTGCCTCAAAGAAGTAATTGCCCATAAGGAACACGATAGGAAGGTGACGAGTCCATGATTCCGCATCTCCTGCCTCTGAAACAGAGGTGAGAATGAGCAGCACCATACAACACACACTACCAGTTGCACACCATTTCAGGAACTTCTCTGCAGGTATGGTCTTCATTACCCAACTGCCGATGAAACGTCCGCCCATGAAGATGAAGAGTGAGAACGAAAGGGTGTATGATGCAGCACTTGCATCAAGCAGCCCTGTACCTGTGGCGAAGTTCACGAAATAGCTGTTTATGCTTATTTCTCCCACCTCATATGCGAGAAGAGCGAAAAGCCCGAACAGGAATGTCTTGTTTTTGAAAAGCCTTTTCAGTTTTGCCGTACCTGTTTCTTCTTCCTCCTCAATGTCTCTTAAATCCTCCTCATGAGTTATCTCAGGCAGTTCGCTGAGAAGGAATACTACAGCTACGATTACGACTATAGCACCCATGATGGTGTAAGGAATAGCCACGTCGGCAGATGTGTCGCTGAAGAGGAACACGCCTACGATGAATGGAGCAAGGCTGCTGCCAAGTCCGTTGAACGACTGTGAAAGGTTGAGTCGCGAAGTTGCTGTCTCCTGTGGTCCCAGTTCCGTAACGTACGGGTTGGCGGATGTCTCAAGGAATGCAAGGCCGCATGCTATGATAAACAGGCATGCAAGGAATGCGGCCAATGTTCCGGCATAGGCACCAGGAATGAACAGGAATGAGCCTAAAGCAAAGAGAGAAAGACCGAACACCACACCATTTCGGTAACCGAAACGATTGATGAACAGTCCTGCAGGTATTGCCATGAGGAAGTAGCCAAGATAGGTCACCACCTGTATGAGTGCTGATTCAGTGATACTTATTTCAAGTGAATCCTGAAAATGTTTGTTGAGTACATCAAGAATTGCACGTGCAAAACCCCACATAAAGAAGAGTGAGGTGATAAGCACGAAAGGTACGATGTACTTCTTTTCAGTTATAGATTTGTTATTTCCCATTTGTTCTATCTTATCTGGTTCAGCCTTAGTAAAAGCTTTTTAGCCAAGGCTTGCTTGAAATATTATTCGTTATTTATCTGTTTTGCTCTTTCTTTTGCCTCACGCTTTGCCTTCTTGCGAAGGTTGTTGCGAGCCGTGATAGAGAGCTTCTTCTTTGGTGCATCTTCGTCTATGATGCTATTCTGTCTCTTCGGTACAAGCACAAGGCGTTCACGTGGGCGGAACTTCTCCGATGCACCACGATTGGTAATTATCGCATTATTCATATCGAGATTGCTCAGGTCAAATTCTGTCTCTGAATCGTACTTGGATGGATCATACGCAGTTAAATCCAACTCTGGCATGACCGGTATGGCTGTCTGGAACGGATTCATGATGAGACTGCGGACGTCAAGATTACGACACACATCCTTTCCGTCATACGTTCCAATTGCAGCTTCGCTTTCGTTGCCGAAACGGTCAACAGCTGTCACGGCAAAGTATTTCTTAGTCGCCGATATGTTCTCTATATTGAAACTTGTTGACATCACTCGTGTACACAGCAGATTCTCCGCCTTGCGCGTATCAACAGGTTGATGGTCTGAACCATATATGTTGTATGTCACGTAGTTGTGGGCCGACGTAGGAATGGCCACGGATGAAGGATAGTAATCTGTGGAGGCATCCCATGTCAGTCGGCTTGCCGTGAAGTGCATGTTCTGAGGCTTTGAAGGTGCAATGGTGTCACCCTCCCACGTCATTCTCATCGTGAGTGAAGGGTACATGAACAACTCCTCATAGCAGCAGTCAAAGAGACCGCCACAACCACGTGTGAGGAAGTCGCTGCGGTAGAGGGCAACTCCGCCCATTTCCCTATTGCGTGATGCAAACATCTCTGCACGCACATCATTTATGTCCCAAGGATTGTTGTTTGACTCCTTTGGGTCAAGGAAATAGATGCCAAGCCCAGGGCACACTGGTCTTTTGTGCGAGTTCTCAGCCCAGTCGAACAAGCTTCTGTAGAAGTTCTCTCCCTTCCAATACATCATTGGGAAAACCATATCCTGTATGCCTTCCTTGAGCCAAGCGACAGGATCTTGATAGCCTCCGTCCATGCAGTTCCATCCAGGTGTAGGGTTGCTCCTTAAATTACGGTAGCGACCTATAGGGCTGCTGCTGAGCTTTACCCAAGGCTTCACAGCCTTTACCTTGTTGTGAACGGCACGCACGATGCGTGTAATGTTGTCGCGACGCCAAGCCGAAGTGCTCTTTGTTGTCTCTCCCTTGAGGTCGTCGTCAGAGAACTTGTAAAGGCTCTCAGGATAACGGATGTAATCGAGGCTGATACCGTCGATGTCGTATTTCTCCGTTATCTCACGACAGATATCAGCAATGTAATCAGCTGTGGCAGGATTGCCAGGAAGCATAAACATATCATCGCCTGACATGCGGCAAAGGTCAGGTCGCTTGCTGGTTACTGACGCGTCGCCATACGAACGTTGTGTGCTTTGCTTGTCGAGAGGAATGGATACGACCCATGCATGACACTCCATACCTCGTGCATGACATTCGTTGATACAGAATTGAAGTGGGTCATAGCCAGGATTCTTACCTGGTGTACCTGTGAGGCAAGCATCCCAAGGCTCGTATTTTGAAGGGTAGATTACGCTACCCCTTATTCGTGTCTGGAGAATGACTGTGTTGATGTGGATGTAATTTAGGTCATCGAGGATGTTCCTAAGCTCCTGTTTCTGTTGTTCGATGCTCTTTGCGTCTGTTGCCTTAGTCTTAGGCCAATCGAGGCTTTGCTTTGTAGTGAGCCATACAGCGCGGACTTCGTGAAGCGGCTGTGGATTGTTATACGAGAATATCGTTTTCTGTGCACTTGCCAATGTCATTTGCATAAGACCAAAAGCAAGCAAAATCAATCTGATGCTATTATATTTCATTATAAACTTAAAATTTGCTTGCAAAGATAACAAATAATTAGTAATTTTGCGCCAATTAATTACATATTTATCTTAGATGTGTGTTAAAAACAACAAAACGAAACACATTAAAACACTAAAAAGTCAACAATCATGTACACATTTATCATTTCAATATTTTTGCTGGTGATGGGGTACGCTTTTTATGGAACACTCGTAGATAAAGTGTTTGGCTGCGACCCAATGCGCAAGACTCCTTGCTTCACTTCGAACGATGGTGTAGATTACATTCCAATGCCAACATGGAAGGTCTTTCTGATACAATTCCTCAACATTGCAGGCACAGGACCTATCTTTGGTGCGATACAGGGCATTCTGTTTGGTCCTTCAGCATATTTCTGGATTGTGCTTGGATGTATATTCGGAGGAGCGGTACATGACTACATGAGCGGAATGATTAGTATCCGCAAGAATGGAGCAAGCCTTCCTGAGATTGTCGGTGATGAACTGGGCACATCAGCACGTGTCGTGATGCGTGTTCTCTCACTCATTCTCATGATTCTCGTTGGAGCTGTGTTCGTGACTACACCAGCAGGTCTCCTTGCCAATTTATGCGATGGAGCGACTTGGTTCAATCAGAGTCTCATTTGGATAGTCATCATATTCGCATATTACATACTTGCCACTCTTCTTCCTGTTGACAAGCTCATAGGTAAGATTTATCCAGTTTTCGGAGTAGCACTTCTCATCATGGCGGTAGGTGTGGCAATGGGTATCTTTACCCAGAGTGGTTCTATGCCAGAGATCACAGAAGCGTTCTCCAACCATCATCCTCATAGCGCCATACCGTTGTTCCCAGGCATCTGTATCACCATTGCCTGTGGTGCGGTTAGCGGCTTCCATGCAACACAGAGTCCTATGATGGCTCGTTGCATTCAGAACGAGAAATATGGCCGTCCTATCTTCTATGGCGCGATGATTACGGAGGGTCTCGTGGCACTTATCTGGGCTGCTGCTGCAATCAAGTTTGCCGATGCCTTTGATGTGAGCAAGTTCGGAATGAATGGCGACGCTACCCCATACGAGAAGCTATGGGCGGTAATGACCAACGGCGGTGAGAGCAATCCTAATCCTGCAGTGCTTGTCAATGCCATCTGTTCAACGTGGCTCGGTACAGTCGGTGCTGTACTTGCTGTGCTTGGTGTGGTTGCAGCACCAATAACAAGTGGCGATACCGCATTCAGATGTGCACGTCTTATTGCTGCGGACTTTATGCATTATAAGCAGAACAAGATATACAAGCGACTTATACTGTCTATCCCTATCTTTGTTATCGCAGGAATACTTATGTGTGTCGATTTCTCAATCTTGTGGCGCTACTTTGCTTGGTTCAACCAGACATTGTCTGTCTTCACCCTTTGGGCTGTAACGCTGTGGCTCTATCGGTTCCGTAAGGAAAGAACGGGCTTGTACAAATTCGGTTGGCTCTGTACATTCGTTCCTGCATGCTGGATGACTCTGATATGCTCTTCGTACATCATCATCGCTCCTGAAGGATTCGCTTATGAGGCAACAACAGGTACTATTGGCGGACTTGTCTTCACCATCTGTATTGTTGGCATCTTTGTCGGTCGTACGATAATCAAGCGCAACAACGAAAAAGCATGATTCGAAAGCATCCTTCAAGACTTATTGAAGTTCGTCGTTATAAAAAACAAGAAAAATAGAAATGAAGAAATATATTTGGATGCCTATAGCCTTCTTCTGTGTGGGCATGGCGTTTTATATCTACTACGGAATTACTTGGAATAGCTGGACGGAGAACCTTCCAAACATGGGGATATACGTCATCATCTGTTGCGGTCTCTATGCCGCACTAAAGAAGAAAGATGCGCTTGCCCAAGAACGTGAACAATTAAATGATAAGTAGGTGTGCATAATTATTTAAACAATCCTTGCACCGCCTACTGCGTATCTTCAACATCTAAAAACAATCGAGTAGGAGTCACTACACTCATTTATTTTAGACGCTGAACCTACATCATTAATCAATACAATCATTATAAAAATAATTTTGCACACCTACTTAAAGAGAAATGAAAAAGCTACTTACAGTTTTGACGCTTGCATTTGCATGCTCCACAGCAGCATTTGCACAGTTTGAAAAGGGAAAGAAATATCTCGGAGCAGATATCAACGGACTTGGATTGTCATACAGCCACGAATCGGATGTGACTCTGAAGCTCGGAGGCCATGCCGGTTATTGTGTTGCTGACAACCTGCTTGTTATCGGACACCTCGGTTTCGACTATACATATAAGGAGGTACAGACGGTCAGCGTTGGCGCAAAGTTGCGCTACTTCATTGCAGACACTGGTGTGTTCCTTGGTGCTGGATCACGTTTCCTCCGTGAGTTTAGCGACAACAACGACTTCCAGATTACGCCAGAGGTAGGCTACTGCTACTTCCTCAATGGTAATCTTGCCTTGCAGCCAAGCATATACTATGACCTCAGTTTCTCCGACTTCAAGGAGAAGAGCCGCATAGGATTCTCCTTAGGTCTTGGCTGGTACTTTTGATACCCCAAAGAGTTCTGTTACTCATAGGACTTTATTGCCCGCAAATAGGACTTTATTCTCCGATTTGTGTGTGTAATACAATAAAATGGGGAGACGCATGCTAATATGTTAACACAAATCGTTATTTTTGCCATTGTGTTTAACTTAAGGCAGGTTCTATAAATTAGCTTTAGACTATTTGTAGCAGATTTTGCAACAGATTTCTGCAAAAAAACGCCGACCTGTACGGTTGAAACTGTATGTTGTTTTTTGCCGCAGTGCGGCCAGTTAAA